>NZ_JBVJMV010000003.1:0-502167 GCF_055584025.1 Streptomyces sp. NPDC104309
CGGCGGAACCTTCGCCGAACTCCTTCAACTTTCCCAGGACCGCTGACCACTTGCGCCACGCCCGGCGTCCCGCCACCACGCGGCGGCGGGATGCCTGCATCGCCGAGGAGGAGCCTGTGCCCCGTTCCCCGCCGACCAGTGCACTGGCCCGGCGCCCGCCCGCGTATCCGAACGCGAGGTACACGGCGCCAGGCAGACGAACCCCCTACCCGCGGCGGTTCGGCACTGGGCGGAGCGGCACATCGGACCAGTCACGGCAGTCCGCGACGCCTCGCACGACTGGTACCGCTCCCGCGTGTGGGAGCTGGCGGGCGAATGCGGAGCCCGCTGGTACGTGAAGGTCTCGCCCTCGACGAAACTCTTCACCCGCGAGACCCGCGCCTACCGCCACGTCGTCCCCGCGCTCGGCCACGGCCGCGCGCCGCACCTCGTCGACAGCCGTGCGGAGGACCTGGCTGTGCTGCTCACCGCGGTGCCCGGCGTCCCGGCCAGAAGGTCGTCGGTCGGCTCCGCGTCCCGCAGGGTGAGGGTGAAGGCGGTGCCGGCCGCGGTGGTGAAGCGCACGACATCGTCGCCGGGGTGGGCGTCATCGACGGCGAGGATGTGCGGGCTGCACAGGAGTGCGTCAGCGATGCGGGCGGCGTCGTGGTCGGCGTCGAGCAGCGGGCTCTTGTCGCGGTCGATGGCTGTGCCGAAGCACGATAGTTGTCACCAGGTTCGCTGATGAGCTGCGGTTTCGCGTGGGCGAGGCACGGTAGTTGTCACAGATCGGCGCGCTATGTGTCACCGCCGGCCTCATCGGCAAAGCCGTTGTTCGCCTGCTGCCGTATGGGAGGAAGGTACGGCGGGAGACGCGGTGGCTGGGGGCGACCTTCAGACGCGCGGCCGCCGTGTGTGTTCCAAAGCGTCGCGGGCGGCGAGATAGCCAGCGATTTGGAACGCCAGCTCGTGGGAGCCCATCCTCTCGGCATGGGCCTGCCGCAGCACCACCTTGGTGGCGACCACGACACCGTGCTCGGGCAGGCTCAACTGCTCCTTGATCCCCGCAGCGACTGCGGCGAAAAAGCGCGGCAGATCCCCGGCGGGTTCATACTCCACCGTCAACCCCTCGGCTACTTCGAAGGCGAAGCCCTCGACCGTGGGCTCGAAATCCACCACGATCTCCGCGAACTGCGGTGCGCAGTTCTGCCTTTGATGCAGCACGCGTATGCCACGGATCGGATACGTCGGAAACCGTGGCGGGCCTGACGTCATGCCGCAACGCTACCCCTACTCTGCTTCCCCGCCTCGTCGAACAGGCCATCACCGACAACGGCCTTGGTGTGACACCGGACAGACTGCGAATGCTCCCGTGTACCTCGGCGACCTGCTCTGATCTTGACGTTTCGCCGGTTCGGCGGTGTTTGGTGCCGACTTTGTGGTGGGCGGGGCGGGTTGCCTCGCCGGTAGCGAGGACTCTGCCCACTCATGGCGGGTGGCTGGGCGGCGGCTCTTCGAATCCGGCGGTCGGCCTGGCCCGGGGCGGGGCGGTTTTGGTGCACCTGCTGGGGATCCGGTCTTCGCGTGGAGGTTTCTGAACCCTCTGCGGACGCGGGCGGGTGTCAGTTTGTTCGGCTGGGTCGGTTTCTCCCAGGGCCGCCGCAGGTCGGTGGCCAGTGGGCGGGTGAGCCGGAGCTGTACGTAGGCGGCGAGCACCAGCCAGGTCCACCGGTCGACTGCTTCCGAGCTGCGAAGCCGGGGTTTCGTCCATCCGAGCGTCTGCTTGAATAGGCGGAACGTGTGCTCCACGTCGAAGCGACGCAGGAACGACTGCCAGCAGCGATCGGCATCCGCCGAGGTGGCGCCGGTGCCCACTGCGTTGCGAACGTGCCTGTCACGGGTTGATCGGTTCGCGCATGGGGGTAGTGAGCGTGCATGAATGAAATCCTGGTGGAAGAGAACTTCGCGCGTATAGACGGCCGCGACATGAACGTCATCCTCGACCTCCTCGATGGGCTGAACCTTGAAGCCGAGCCCACTGCGCCACGCAGCAGCGGCAGGGGCCGCCACTGGGAGCTGACCATGTACTGGCAGCCGGCGGGGCCGATCCCGGAGAGTACCGAGGCGGGATTGCCCGACACGGTCGCCAAGATCAGGGACCACTTCGTCGCCGCCGGGAAGCAGCCGCCATCGAGGGTCGCCGTCTACCGTCGGGATGGGTTGGTGCTCTGGAGCTTCCAACTGGACGCCGGGTAGGTGATCGGCCACGGGGCGGAGCGTTCCGGCGCGTCGGATATGAAGCCGCGCGCCCGAGGTCGGCCCCACTGTGGCGAGGAGAAGCACTGCGGGGTGCTATGACTCTGATGTCCATTCACCTTGTGCCCTGTCGCCCGCCGTTCTCCAATGATCTGGTCCGTCACGTGAGGATCGGACCAGATCGGTTGAGACCATGACCAGGCCGAGTAAGACAAAACACTCACGCTCAGTCAGCGTGACAACGCCCGGGTGCCCTGTGCCACCTGATCTTGACCGATTGTCATTGAGAGTTTGACGATCAGTTCCCGTTCCCGAGCCACGGGTGCCTCACCTTCCACCGGAACACGCAGTTCCCTTGGAGCAATGACCTATCGTTCATCGCGGGCGACGCGCCGTGCAGCATGTACGCCCCGCGATACGCGGAGCTTCTTGGTGAGGCGCTTACGCCGCAAGCGGCCGCTGCACTGGCGGTCACTCGCCTCCCCCTGGATTGCGGGCCGGCCGTCGACGGGCCGTGGCCCCCGCCGGGCAGCCGCACCGGCTGAGTCGCCTTCCGGCTGCCCCGGACAGGAACGACGTTCACCGCTAAAAAGATCAAGCTAGCGGACCTGATCGGTGGGTGCCAGACCGGACTCCCAGGCCCAGGCGGCGATGCCGACCCGGTTACGGACGGCCAACTTGCGCTGAAGGCTGGCCACATGGGACTTGACGGTGGCGAGCGAGATGAACAGCTCCTCGCCGATGTCGGTGTTGGACAGGCCCCCGGCCACCAGCGCCGCGACCTCCTCCTCGCGCGGCGTCAGCGGCTCGGCGGGCGGTCTCCCCTCCTGGAGGACCGGTGGGACGAGCCGGTGCAGCATGCGCGCGGTGATCTGGGGGCTGATGAGGGCGTCGCCGGACATCGCCGCACGCACCGCTTCGACGAGCAGCGTCGGTCCGGAGCGTTTCAGCAGGAAGCCCGAGGCTCCGGCGCGGAGGGCGGCGTGTACGTACGCGTCGAGATCGAAGGTGGTGACCACGACGACCCGGAGGGGCGGATTCGCGCCGGGTCCGGCGAGCCTCCGAGTCAGTTCCAGGCCGTCGAGGCCCGGCATCCGGATGTCCGCGAGGATCACGTCGGGACGGAGCCGCAGGGCGGCGTCCAGCGCGGTGACACCGTCCGCCGCCTCGCCGATCACGGTCATGTCGGGTTGGGCGTCCAGGACGAGGCGGAAACCGGCGCGGATGGTCTCCTGATCGTCCGCCAGCAGAATCCGGATGGTGCCGGGGCCGCTCATGCGACGGTCTCCTCGGGTGCGGTGTGCCGGGCGGGGGCCGTACGCTCGTGCCGGCCGGTGGTCGGTGCCGCGCTGTCGGGCAGTGGGAGCGTGGCCGTGACCTGCCAGCCCGCGGTCCCGTGCGGCCCCGCGGTCAGCGCGCCGCCGAGAGCCTCGACACGGTCGGTGAGGCCCGCCAGTCCGAGGCCGCCCCGCGAGCGCTCCGGAAGCGGGGAGGTCCGTTCGGCGGCCTGGTCCCCGGCCTCAGCCGTGTCGGTGACAGTGAGATGAAGGGCCGTACCGCCGCTGTACGGCACCCGCCGGGCGGCGATGCGGACGGCGACGGCGGCGGGAGCGTGGCGGCGTACATTGGTGAGGGATTCCATCACGATGCGGTAGCCGGTCGCGCTGACCTGTGAGGGTAACCCTTCCAGCGCACCGGCGGGCACATCGAGCCGGGCCGGAACGGTTCCGGTGCGGGTGAACCGGGCTGCCAGGGCGGGAAGTTCGCACAGGTCGCGCCGACGGTCGCGGGTGCGGGCGGCGTGCTCCGCGCGGGGCGGCCGTCCGGACGGCTGGGCGGAGGCGTCGCCCGAACCGGCGGCATCCCCCTCACCGTCCCGGTCCTCCTGCGCGTTGAGCGTCCAGACCGTGCGGTCCATCGCGGCCAGCGCGTGCATACCCGCCTCCTCTATCTGCGGCAGCAACCCCACGGCCCGCTGGGGGTCCTCGTGCGCCAGGAGCCGAGCCGCCTGGACGAGGACCACCACACCCATGACGTCGTGTGACGCGAAGTCGTGCAGATCACGGGCCACTTCGAGACGCTGCTCACGACGCTGGTCCGCGAGCGCCCGGCGCCTCCTGGAGTCCTGGCCTCGCAGATACCCACCCAGCGCCACGGCACCCGCCGCCAGCAGGGACCAGAACAGGCACAGCACGCCGGTCTCTGCCGGTGGCGCGGGCGGCATCAGATGCAGGCCGATCCGCAGTGGCAGGGCCGCGACCGCCGCGCCGTGCACCATCGCGCATGCGATCGCCCCGGCCCGCCCGTTCATCCGGCGCACCATGGGCACCAGAAGAGCGAGCAGCGCGCACGTCTCCACGACCCACCACCAGCCCGTGGCATTGACGACCGGCCCCTGGTAGCCGGCCGTCAACACCAAGGAGGCAGCGGCGGCGAGCCCCGGCCACCGCCGGGCCGCAGGAGGCAGCGGCAGGCGGGCCACCGTCGCCAGTGCCGCACCGGCCGTCAGCAGACCCACGGCGACGATCGCGACACCCGCGGCGGGCGCGGTCGCCCACGCGGCGGTAGCCAGGCTCAGGAACAGAAGCCCGCCGAGGACGCGCAGGACGGGCAGATGTCGATCGCTCATGAGCATCGACCCTATGAGACACGGCGGTTCGCCCGGATGGCGGCCGGGGACCGGGCTCAGTCCCGCTCGGTCCACCACGGCCGGGTTCCGGACAGGCTTCGCAGCGCGTTGGTCGCGCAGTGCACCTCCCCGCCGACGGTGCCGAGGTGGTGCGAGTATTCCCAGTCCTCCACCCAGAAGATCCGGGTGCCCGTGCCGCTCAGGGCCTTCTCGGCCGCCCGCTCGAAGACGTCCCGGCCACTGGCCTCCGGGGCGTGCTGGCGTGGCGCCAGGTAGGCCCCGGTGCCGGTGCTCACACCGTTGGCAGCGCCGGGCAGGTAGTTGGCGACCACGTCCCGGCGCGGATACCCGGCGGGAACGTCGAGCCGGTTGAAGAGAGCGGGAACACGGACGATATGGCGCTCGGTCAGCCCCGCTTGCTCGCGAAGGGTGCGCAGAGCGGAGTCGATTCCTTTTCGGGCGATCTCCGTGCCCCGGGTGAGTGAGGGTTTGCGCAACGCCCCGGCGGCCGTGAGGCCGGGATCCTCGGTGTCCGCCGGTGCGATCCCGCGGACGAGTGACTCTCCGCCCCGACCCTGCTCCACGAGATCTCCCAGCAGCTTCCGTCCCAGGTCGGGGTCGGCGACGACGGCCACCCAGCCCCGGTCGTTCCTGGCCGGGACGAAGGACAGGAACTCGTCGATGTGACCGACCCCCAGCCAGCTGGTGTCCACCGCTATCGGCCGCTGGTAGCCCTGCGCGGCGAGCATCCGGGTGAAGGAGGCGTCCGGGGATTCCTTGCCTCCCGTCCCGCCGTAGATGACCCGGCCCACCGGGTAACGGTGGCCTCGCCAGGTGTACGGCGGGAGGGTGCCGAAGTTCCCGGTGGAGCTGAACGAACCGTAGTACTGGCTGTCGTCGCTGCCGACGCGCCGGGGATCGTACTGCTGAATCACTCCCGTGCCGGGGCCGCGGAGCAGCGGGAACACGCTCCGCGAGGCGTCCCTGAGCGGGAAGGCGGGTGTGGCTGTGCCGGGCATCACGTCCGCGGACCGCACGATGACGGTGACGCGGTGTTCCCGGCCGCCCGGCGCGGGGATGGATGCGTAGGCGGTCTTGAACAGGTCCTGCATCCAGACATCGCCGCCCGTGGGGTAGTTGTACAGCGGGGCGGGCAGCCCGGCCCGGTCGAGACCGCGTCGCAGATCGCGGCGGAACGCAGCTTCCCCCGGTTGCACGGGCCGGGGCTGCACGGCGGGGTCGTAGTGCTTGCCGCGCTCCACCTCGGCCGGCTCGGTGCTGTGATCGGCCGTCATCATGTGCTGTATCGGCATCAGGTCGTGCTGGAACACCAGCGGCGCGACCCGTAGTCGTACCCGGTCCTCGGTCACGGCGCCGCCGCGGCCCACCCTGAGAACGATGTCGGTGAAGCCCGCCCACTTCTGGGGGTCGCGTACGAAGTCCGTGGCCTCCACGCCCAGCCGGATGCCGTGCCGCAGTTCGTCGGTGGTCAGCCGATCGTCGGGCCTCAGCACAACCATACGGCCATGGCGCTCGGCGAAGATCCGGACGTGCTCCCGGGAGGCCGGGTCGGCGGCGACGGTGGCGGTGGTGCCGGCCGTGGTGCGCGGGGCGGCGGTGATGTGTACCGGCGCGAGGTCGGCGAGGTCGGCAGGGCCGTTGACCACGGCGTCCGCGGCGTCGTTGCAGTCCGCCAGGCGCCTGTCGGGCAACCGCACGCCTCCGGGGCCCGCGGCGGGGCAACGCCGCTGGTTGTCGTCCACGTTGGGCAGCATCAGCGCACCGCGGTCGCGGGTCCAGGTGTCCTTGCCGGCGTCGTCGTCCGGAGTGATCAGACCGTCCCGGTTCGTATCCGCTCGGATCACCGGTCCGGGAGGCGCGGCGTGCGCTGGTTGTGCCGGGAACGTCCCGGTCATGACCGTGAGGAGAGCTGTTCCCAGTGCGCCCGCGCTCACGGGCACCAGGCGGCAGCGCCGGTGGCGCGGGCGCCCGACGGTGCGGGAGCCGGAGGCGGTGGCCGAGGGAGCCAACGGTGTTTCGTCGTCCATGGCCCCACCCTCGGCCACGGACCGTGGACGGGGCATCCACCCGATGGCTGGTTCCCGTGCGGAAGACGGCAGCCGCCTCATCCTTTCGGCGGATCGGCCGACCGGGATGCGCGGGTCTGGCCCACACGATCGGGAGGGTTCGGGCCGTGACGGTGAGGCCCGCGCGTTCGAGTGCTTCGTAGCCGCGGTGGGTTCCGGTCAGCTGAACAAGCTGGGCGTGCCATTCCTTCTCACACGAACAGGGCACGTCCCACTACGCCGAGTTCCTCTCCCGGAACCGCGCCCAGACCGACACCGCGCTCGACGCGGCTGTCGAGGCCCTGTTGGACCTTCCCTCCCCCCGCCCGCCCGCGAAGGCCCGTGACGAGAACGGACCCGTCTACGTCGAGGGATCACCGTACGGGGCATGGGGAAGCGACTGCCTCGCACGCCCCTGCTTGGACGCCGGCCACGAAGTGGTAATGCCCCGAAGATTCAGTGCCACTGACCCGATCACGGGAGCATGGGAAGACCTCACCGCGGTGTGCAGAGCCTCGCGGCTCCTCGCCGATGTCTCCGGCCCGGAGACCCCACCCGGAACCGCCCTGCTGATCGGCGCCGCCCTCGCGTCCGGCGTACGGATCGCGGCCTTCCACCCCCGCCCCACCTACACCCACGCCCCCGGCCGCGAACCGAACCGGCGCAATCTCGTGATCCAGTACGCCGCCCACGCGCACCTCGCCGACACGGAAGCGGTACGGGCATGGCTGACGTCGTGAACCTCGACGAGCTGGCCACCACCCATCACACACTCGTCCTCGAAGGCCCCGACGGGGTGGGCAAGAGCACCCTCGCGGAGCGCTTGCCGGCGCAGTACGGCTTCCGGGTCGTACACTCCCCCCGAACGCCGGACCACCTCGACCTGGCCACCCGATACCGCGACATCCTCGCCGGCGCCGGCCCTATCCTCTTCGACCGCTGCTTCGTCAGCGAGCTCGTCTACGGACCGCTCCATCGCGGCAGGTCGCGCATCACTTGGAGCGAGGCACTCGACCTGGCCGAGAGCGTGATCGGCCGGGCGGGCCTGTTCGTTCACCTCACCGCGCCTGCGCCCGTCATCCGCGGGCGGCTCCTCGGCCGTGACGGGGAAGGCCACCGGGTTGGACGAGATCACCGCACTCGTCGCCGGCTACCAGCGGATCTTCTCCGCGCTCGCGGAGTACAGCCAGGTACTCACTCTCGATACGACAACGCTCGCCCCACTTAAGCATCGGAAAGAGGGTGAATGGCGCGACATCTCGGCGCCCGCTTCTCTTGAGCAGTTCATCGATCGACTTCCGATCAGCAATGCAAACGGTGGATTGCCTTATCCGGATCTCCTGCGCAAGTCGTGGGACCGCGCCATCAGGCGGCTCGGCCTCCCCGAATACAATCCGCACGACTTGCGGCACAAGTGGACCACCGTGGCCCTGACGAATGGCGTGTCCATTCACGAGGTGTCTCGCTGGCTCGGACATCGTTCGATCAAGGTCACGGTGGACCGGTACGGCCACCTCACGCAGGACGGCCAGGAGCGCTGCCGTCAGGTCGTCGAGACGGCCGTGGCGCCGTACGTGCTCACAGCAGGCCGAACGACTTCAGAACCCGGTGCTGGCTCGGTGCTGGCTTAGCCGGCCAGTACAGGTAGCAGACCCCGCCCGTACCGCTCCTGACCTTGCCGTTCGCGTCGTAGCGCTTGGTGCGGAGCCAGATGTTCTCCCACTCCCGGCGCTTGTAGACCCGGCGCACGGCGTCGTCGTTCGGCGAGGCCGGATCGTTCGCGATCACGTCACCGTCCGCGGTGAATCCGATCACGGTCATCAGATGGCCGGAGGTCCCGTACCCCGCGCCGGTGAGTTCCTCCTTGAGGAAGGACTGCGACGTTATGGCCGGGATGCCCGCCCGGATCAGCGTCTCCAGGTCCCTCAGCGAGCCGAGCCGGGTCACGGCCGCGCTCATGCCGTGGTACGTCGCGGCGTACGCGGCGTTGAACGGCCAGTTGCCGCAGCCCTCGTACTGGTAGTCGTACGTGAACCGGGCGGCGTGACAGACCTGCGGGTCGGCCAGCCCCGGCTCCACCCAGGCGAGGTCCTCGGCGGAGGGCCGCCGTCCCCAGTACTCGATGATCATCTGCGAGGAGGTGGGGCTGCACCAGGCCTCGCCGCCGTTGTCGTACTCCGGGTACTGCCCCGCGTGGATGCTCTGCGAGTAGCGCGGCACCAGGAGTTCCCGAGCGAGGCCGGGGGTGCAGGCGGGCACGGTGAAGCGGTCCGGGATGTCGGACGCCATCGCGCCGAGCCGCCACACGGTGGGCGTGAGACGGGTGCCCGGCGTGCGGTGGAGGGTGAGCCGCAGCCGGTAGGCGTCCAGCCGCAGTCCGCCGGTCGCGTCGTCCACCGAGAAGGTGTCGGTCCAGACGGAGCTCCTGCCGTCGGTCTGGTCGTCCACGGACGTGCGGTGGATGTCACCGTCACCCGCCGCCCAGCGGCCCATGACGTACCACGGTGTCCAGGTGGCGTCCGAGTAGCAACCCTGGAGTTCGATCTGGATCCAGGTGCCCTCCGGAGTGTCGGCGTTCCACGAGGCGATCACCTCGGTCGCCGGGACGGCGGACCGGTGGACGGGCGAGGTCCAGGTCGCGTACTCCCAGGTGGAGGTCCTGCCGGTGTGCGGATCCGGGTAGTCGGTGCGCCCCTCGGCATGGCCGATCACCAGGCCGGGGCGGCGGCCCGCGACGGCCCGCGTCCCGGCGCCGGAACCGCTGCGCCAGTCCCGGTACGTGTGCCAGGCGTGGTTGGCCACGGAGGAGGCGCCCGCCGAGGGGGTGCGGGGCGGGGCGGCGGAGGGGACGGCGGCGTTCGCGGAGCCAGCGGACGACACCGTACCGGCGGTGGCAGCCGCCGCGAGCGCGGCGGTCAGCACGGTCCTGCGCGAGGTCGGTCTGTTCATGGGCGAGACCCCCGGTCGTAAGCGGAATGGGGTTGCGGGTGCACGACAGTGCGCCAACTATCGCGGGTCGTGGCCGGATTCGGCCAGCGATTCGCCCTGCACCGAGAAACCAATATTGGTCTGGTCCACTGGCGTGACCTGCGCTTGCTTCCGAGCGGCTCGTAGGCTGGGGCGCATGAACGACCTCGCGCTCCTCGCCACCCGGCTCCGCGCCCTGGCGCCGTCCTGCGGGCCGGTGCGGCTGATCGCCGTCGACGGCCACGCGGGATCGGGGAAGAGCACCTTCGCGTCCCACCTCGCCGCCGCGCTCGACGGCGCCCCCGTCCTGCATCTGGATGACCTGGCCACCCACGAGTCCTTCTTCACCTGGGTGGACCGGCTCCGGGAGCAGGTGATCGGGCCGCTGTCGCGCGGGGCGCGCGGGCACTACGCGCCGTACGACTGGACCGCGCGGACGTTCGCGGCGCCGCGCACCCTGGAGCCCGCACCGGTGGTCCTGATCGAAGGGGTGGGGGCGGGCCGCAGGGCGCTCCGCCCCCACCTGGCGGGGCTGCTGTGGATGGATCTCGCCGCAGCGGAGTCCTGGGGACGGGGCCGCCGTCGGGACGGGCCGGCTCTTTCGGCCTTCTGGGACGGGTGGACGGCGGCCGAGGCGGCGCATTTCTCGGCCGATCCCTCGCGCTCCCACGCGGATGCTCTGATACGGCAGTTGCCTGTGGGGTACGAGTGGCTGGAGGGGCGCGGCGCGGCAGCAGGAGCGAACCATTCCGTCACGGACCGTGAGCGCGTTGTGCCGTCGTTCTGAGTGCCCGGAATTCGGCCCGGAAGTACCTCAACTCCGCTTGACCCGAGGGCGGTACAGGTCTTACGTTCTCAATGTGCGGCTTTTCGGAGCCCTCGCAGACACGAAGCCCCCGGTTGTTCCCCCGTGATCGGGGGCTTCGTTCTGCCCTCGCACCCCCTCCCACACACCGGTTCAACGGATTCCGCTCACCCTCGGTCACGGTCTCCCTTCTGCCTGCGACGCTCTTAGTCGCACACTCCCTGCGCAGGTACGATGCCTCTCGGTGCGGTCAATTCCCGTCCGTGGCACAGCGATTCGGCGCGCCTCGGCGGGCGGGTCGTGCGGCGGGACATCCTGGGGGCACGGTTTGTGGGGGACCAGATGGATATCGGCACGCAGGGCGCACAGGCCCCGGCCGAACTCGCCTGGCTGCGCGGCGTGGACGCCTACACCATGGGCGCCTACCCACAGGCCGAGGAGGAGTTCAGGGCTGCGGTACGGATCGATCCCGGCATGGCGGACGGCTGGCTCGGCCTCCATGCGCTGAGGATCGACACCACGACGGCGCTGCTGCGCATGTACCGTCATCGCGACCGCTTCGGCGAGCAGCGCACCCGCCATCGGCGCACGCTCAACTCCTGGTACTGGCTGGGCTGGTGGGTGCAACCGGTGCTGGAGAGCCCGCGCGATCTGCTCCTCGCGCACGCCTCGCACTGGCTGGACGGGCGCCATGTCCCCGAGCTGGACCGTGCGCTGGCCGGCCTGCCGCCGGTGGACGCGGACCCGCAGGTGCGCTTCCTGCATGCCTGCCGCTCCTATCTGGTCAAGGACTGGGAGCAGCTCGTGCGCAACACCGAGCAGCTGATCGACGATCCGATGCTCGGCATCGAGGCGGGGCTGTTCGGCGGGATGGCACGGGTGCGGCTGGAGATGTACGGACAGGCCGAACCGCTGCTCTCCACCGCGCTGATGCGCTGCCGGAGCGAACAGCCGCAGCGCAAGGAGCTGCGCTACTGGCTGGCCCGCGCGCACGAGGGCACCGGCCGCAGCGCGGCCGCCCTGCCGCTCTACCGGGCGGTGCACCGGATCGACCCCGCGTTCATGGACACCTCGGCACGGCTCGCCGCGATCGCGGACTACGACGGTCTCGACGGCAGCGACGAGGCCGGTCTCACCGCCCTGTCCCTGGCCGGATTCGGCACGGACGCCGCGGCGGAGGCGCAGCCGGACGGGGAACCGCTGCTCGGCACCGATCTGGTGGACGGCCGGGAGCTGCGGCCCGGCGGCGAGATCCCGGGGCTCATGGGCATCGGGATGCCGCCGTCCGACGGAACGCGACGCAAGACGGCGGTGCCCGGTCAGCCGTCGGCGCCTTTCCCGGCCGGGTCCAGCGATCCGGTGCTGCTCGCCGAGGCGCTGGCGGAGCTGGAGCGCATGGTCGGTCTGGAGCCCGTCAAACGCCAGGTCAAGGCGTTGTCCGCGCAGCTGAACATGGCACGCCTGCGGGCCGGCCAGAAGCTGCCCGTGCAGCCGCCCAAACGCCACTTCGTCTTCTCCGGCCCGTCCGGCACCGGCAAGACCACGGTGGCCCGCATCCTGGGCCGGGTCTTCTACGCGCTCGGTCTGCTGGGGGGTGATCATCTCGTCGAGGCCCAGCGCGCGGATCTGGTGGGCGAGTTCCTCGGGCAGACCGCCGTGAAGGCCAATGAGCTGATCGACTCGGCCCTCGGCGGCGTGCTCTTCGTCGACGAGGCGTACAGCCTCTCCAACACCGGCTACAGCAAGGGCGACGCGTACGGCGACGAGGCCCTCCAGGTCCTCCTCAAGCGCGCGGAGGACAACCGGGACCATCTCGTCGTCATCCTCGCGGGCTATCCGGAAGGCATGGACCGGCTGCTGGCCACCAATCCGGGGCTCTCCTCACGGTTCACCACCCGGGTGGACTTCCCGAGCTACCGGCCGCTGGAGCTCACCTCGATCGGTGAGGTGCTGGCCGCGGAGAACGGCGACGCGTGGGACGAGGAGTCCTTGGAGGAGCTGCGCTCCATCAGCGGCCATGTGGTCGACCAGGGCTGGATCGACGAGCTGGGCAACGGGCGGTTCCTGCGCACGCTGTACGAGAAGAGCTGTGCCTACCGCGATCTGCGGCTCTCCGGTTACGCGGCCGAGCCGGGCCGCGACGACCTGGTCACGCTGCGGCTGCCGGACCTGATGCAGGCGTACGGCGAGGTGCTGTCCGGCCGTGGGCCGGTGGACCGGGGGCCGCAGGAGCCGCCGGCGCTGTGACGTGGGCGATGCCGGAGGGCCGGGGTCGGTCCTCCGGCATCGCGGAGCACGGCGTGGTCAGCGGACCGATACGGTGAGTTCGCCGTGGCCGGTGGTCGTATCCGCCGCCCGGCGCGGTACGGAGACCCGGTGGGCCGGGTCGCGTACCTCACCGACCAGCATCTCCAGCACGTCCTCCATGGCGACCAGGCCCAGGACCCGGCCCGACGCGTCGGCGACCTGCGCCAGGTGCGTCGCCGCGCGGCGCATCACGGTCAGGGCGTCGTCCAGGGGCAGCTCGGCCCGCACGGTCGCCATCGGCCGCCACACGTGCTGGGGGACGGCCCGTTCGCCGTCCTCCAGGTCCAGGACGTCCTTGACGTGCAGATAGCCCATGAACGGGCCGCCGCCCTCCGCGCACACGGGAAAGCGCGAGTAGCCGGTCCGTACGGTCAGCTCCTCGATCCGGCGCGGGGTGACGGAGGGGTCCACCGTCACCAGTGAGGCCCGGCTGAGCAGCACATCGGTGACGGGCCTGCTGCCCAGCTCCAGCGCGTCCTCCAGCCGCTCCTGCGCCTCCGGCTCCAGCAGCCCGGCCTGACCGGAGTCCTCGACGAGCCGGTTGAGCTGCTCGCTGGTGAAGACGGCCTCCACCTCGTCCTTCGGTTCGACGCCGAAGAGCCCGAGCACCAGCCGGGCGCAGGCGCCCAGCGCCGAGGTGACCGGGCGGCAGACACGGGCGAAGCCCACGAGGCCGGGGCTGAGCCAGAGCGCGGTCTTCTCCGGCGCCGCCATCGCGAGGTTCTTCGGGACCATTTCGCCGATGACGAGGTGGAGGAAGACCACGAAGACCAGAGCCAGGACGTAGCCGAGCGGATGGATGAGGCCCTCGGGCAGGTGGATCGCCTGGAAGACCGGCTCCAGCAGATGAGCGACGGTCGGTTCGGCGACGGCGCCGAGGGTCAGTGAGCAGACGGTGATGCCGAACTGGGCGGCGGCCATCATCTGCGGCAGGTTCTCCAGTCCGTACAGCGTCCGGCGGGCCCGGCCCGAGCCGGCCGCCGCGAGCGGTTCGATCTGGCTGCGCCGTACGGAGACGAGCGCGAACTCGGCTCCGACGAAGAAGCCGTTCGCCAGCACGAGAAGCCCGGCGAAGAGCAGTTGGACCAGGCTCATCGCACGGCCTCCAGGGCGTCCTGGGACAGCGGGGCCGCGGTCACCGGATCGGCCGCCTCCACCATGCGTACGAAGCGGACCTTCTCGGCGCGGTAGTGGCCGACCTGGCGGACGGAGATCCGCCAGCCGGGCAGTTCGGCCCGGTCACCGGGGGCGGGGATGCGTCCCAGCAGATCGGCGACGAGGCCGGCCACGGTCTCGTACGGGCCGTCGGGTACGTCGAGTCCTATCCGGCGCAGGGTCAGGACCCGGCAGCTCCCCTCGGCGTCCCAGGCCGGGCGGCCGTCCTCGGGAACGGCGGGGGCCAGTTCGGGCCGGTCGGCGCCTTCGGCGTCGTGCTCGTCCCGGACCTCGCCGACGAGTTCCTCGATGATGTCCTCAAGGGTGACCACTCCGGCGGTGCCGCCGTACTCGTCGACCACGACGGCGATCGGCTGCTCGTTGCGCAGCCGTTGGAGCAGTTGTTCGACGGGCAGGGTCTCCGGCACCAGCAGCGGCGGTACGGCGATCCGGCCGGCCGGGGTGCGCAGCCGGTCCTGGGCGGGCACGGCGAGCGCGTCCTTGAGGTGGATCATGCCGATGACCTCGTCGATGCGCTCCCGGTAGACCGGGAACCGGGAGAGGCCGGTGGCGCGGGTGAGGTTGAGGACGTCCTCCGCGGTCGCCGAGGACTGCAGGGCGCTGACCTTCACCCGCGGGGTCATGACGTGCTGGGCGGTGAGTCCGGCGAGCGACAGGGTCCGTACGAAGAGATCCGCGGTGTCCTGTTCGAGGGTGCCGGCCTCGGCCGAGTGGCGGGCCAGGGAGACCAGCTCCCCGGGGGTACGGGCGGAGGCCAGCTCATCGGTGGGTTCGACGCCCAGCAGCCGCACCAGCCGGTTGGCGACGGTGTTCAGCAGGCTGATCACCGGCCGGAGAGCGGCGGAGAACCGGTGCTGGGGGCCGGCCACGAACCGGGCCACCTGGAGCGGTCGGGAGACCGCCCAGTTCTTCGGCACGAGTTCGCCGATGACCATCTGGACGGCGGAGGCCAGAATCATCCCGATCACCACGCTGATGCCGGACACGGCACCGTCGGGCAGGCCGGTGACGGTGAGGGGGCCGTCCAGCAGCTGGGCCAGTGCCGGTTCGGCGAGCATGCCGACCACCAGTGAGGTGATGGTGATGCCGAGCTGGGTGCCGGAGAGCTGGAAGGAGAGTTCACGCAGGGCTTCGACGACGGTGCGGGACCGCCGGTCGCCCTCTGCGGCGGCGCGCTCGGCGTCCGGCCGCTGCACCGTGACGAGCCCGAATTCGGCTGCCACGAAGAATCCGTTGGCGAGGATGAGAAGGAACGCTGCACTGAGCAGCAGCAGGGGGGTGGTCATTCCGCCGCCTCCGGGGAAGGGGCGGCGCAGGTACTACCGGACGATCCGTCCATTGCTGGAAGGAGTCACTCCTTGGGTCGCAGGAAAGCCCCGCCGGCCTCGTGGACCTCTCGTGCGGGGCGGGGCGCTCGGAGCGCCGCCGTCCTCCAGAGTAATCAAGAAGAGGCCGTACGGGGCAGGGGGCTCAGCCGTTGTCCGTACCGGCGCCGTGGTTCTCGGCGAGGGCGCGGAGCGTGCGGGCGTCGCGGATGGCCTGCTGCTTGGCGATTCCCGGCTGGATACCGAGCGCGGGCATGCTGGTCCCGTCGCTCAGGTCGAGAAAGACCCAGGGGTCACCGACACGCAGGTTGACACGGAGAATCTCGGCCCAGGACAGCCGGCGCGTCCGGGTGAGATTGACCACGGTCACCCCGTCCTCGTGGGCGACCACCTTCGGGCGACTGAGCAGCGCCAGCACGCCGAAGAAGAGCAGCGCGACGAAGACGAAGCTGGACCGCTCCCCCGCGCTCAACTGCTCCAGGGTCAGGGCGATGACGGTGATGACGACGAACATCGCCGCCCCCACGGTCAGCAGGACCACCCGGGTTCGGGTCGGCCGGAACGTGACCGGGAGTGTGGGGAGTTCGGGCCGGGGCGCGGGGGCGGACATCGTGTTTCTTCTGTCTTCCGGTGGTCGCCCGGCCGTCAGAGACGGCAGGCGTGGATGGCGGTGGTGAGGATGGCGCGAGCGCCGAGGTCGTACAGATCGTCCATGATCCGCTGGGCCTCCCGGGCGGCGACCATGGAACGGACGGCGACCCAGCCCTCGTGGTGCAGCGGGGAGATGGTCGGCGACTCCAGACCCGGGGTGAGGGCGACCGCGCGCTCCAGGTGCTCGACACGGCAGTCGTAGTCCATCATCACGTAGGAGCGGGCGACCAGGACGCCCTGGAGGCGGCGGAGGAACTGCCGCACCTTGGGGTCGTCGTCCGGAGCGCCGGTGCGGCGGATGACGACGGCCTCCGACTTCATGATCGGCTCGCCGATGACTTCCAGCCCGGCGTTGCGCAAGCTGGTGCCGGTCTCCACGACGTCGGCGATGACCTGGGCGACACCGAGCTCGATGGCCGTCTCGACCGCGCCGTCGAGGTGGACGACGGAGGCGTTGACACCGACGTCGGCGAGGTGCTTGGCGACGATGCCCTCGTAGGACGTGGCGATCGTCTTGCCGTCGAAGTCCTGCGGGCCCTGGGCCGTGCCGGGCTTGGTGGCGTAACGGAAGGTGGAGCGGGCGAAGCCGAGCTGGAGGATCTCCTCGGAGTCGGCGCCGGAGTCCAGCAGCAGGTCCCGGCCGGTGATGCCGATGTCGAGGCGGCCGGAGCTGACGTAGATCGCGATGTCGCGGGGCCGCAGGTAGAAGAACTCGACCTCGTTCTCGGGGTCGACGAGGACGAGCTCCTTGGACTCCTTGCGCTGCTGGTAGCCGGCCTCATGGAGCATCGCCATCGCAGGCCCGGAGAGTGAACCCTTGTTGGGGACGGCGATGCGCAGCATGAGGTCAGGTTTTCCTTTACAAGGAGGGAGTCTTGTCCGGATATGCGGTGTGCGGTCGTACGGAGTGCGGTGGGGAGGTCGTGCTCAGAGGTGGGCGTAGACGTCGTCGAGCGAGATGCCGCGCGCGACCATCATCACCTGGACGTGGTACAGCAGCTGGGAGATCTCCTCGGCGGCGGCGTCCTTGCTCTCGTGCTCGGCGGCCATCCAGACCTCGGCGGCCTCTTCGACGACCTTCTTGCCGATGGCATGGACGCCCTTGTCCACCAGCTCGGCGGTGCGGGAGGTGGAGGGGTCGCCGTCGGCGGCCTTGAGCTGCAGCTCGGCGAAGAGCTCTTCAAAGGTTTTGTTCGCCATGATGGTCCTTAGAGTACGGGGTCCACCCCCTCCACTCAGCGCCAGGGCTCGCTGACCGTGCGCAGCGTGGCGGCGGTGGCGACGGCCGCGGTGACGGCTTCGTGCCCCTTGTCCTCGTTGGACCCATCCAGCCCGGCCCGGTCGAGCGCCTGCGCCTCGGTGTCGCACGTGAGTACGCCGAAGCCGACCGGGACTCCGGTGTCGACGGCGACCTGGGTGAGACCGTTGGTGACGCCGTGGGACACGTACTCGAAGTGCGGGGTGCCGCCGCGGATGATCACTCCGAGGGCGACGATCGCGTCGTAGCCCCGGCCGGCGAGGACCTTGGCGACCACCGGCAGTTCGAAGCTGCCGGGTACCCGGAGCAGGGTCGGCTCGTCGATGCCGAGCTCGTGCAGGGCGCGCAGGGCGCCGTCGACGAGTCCGTCCATGACCTTCTCGTGCCACTGCGCGGCGACGACCGCCACACGCAGGTCACCGCAGTTGCGTACGGACAGTTCGGGTGCGCCCTTGCCGCTCATGTCTCTCCCACCGCTCGTTTCCGTGATCGTTCACTGGTTGCCGCAGGTCGACGCCGGGGCGGCGTCGAGCCAGGGCAGGTCGTGCCCCATGCGGTCGCGCTTGGTGCGCAGGTAGCTCAGATTGTGTTCGCCGGCCTGGACGGGCATCGGTTCGCGGCCGGTGACGGCCAGACCGTGCCGCAGGACCGCGGCCGTCTTGTCGGGGTTGTTGGTCATCAGCCGCAGGCTCCGGACGCCGAGGTCCTTGAGGATCTGGGCGCCGGCCGCGTAGTCCCGGGCGTCGGCCGGCAGACCGAGCTCCAGGTTGGCGTCGAGGGTGTCGACGCCGCGCTCCTGGAGTTCGTAGGCGCGCAGCTTGGACAGCAGGCCGATGCCCCGCCCCTCGTGACCTCGCAGGTAGACGACGACGCCGCGGCCCTGCTCGGCGATCCGGCGCATGGAGGCGTGCAGCTGGGGCCCGCAGTCGCAGCGCTGCGACTGGAAGATGTCGCCGGTCAGGCACTCGGAGTGGATCCGCACCAGGACGTCGTCGCCGTCCGCGATGTCGCCGTGGACGAGCGCGACATGCTCGACGCCGTCGGTCGTGGAGCGGTAGCCGTACGCGGTGAACGCGCCGAAGCCCGTCGGCAGCCGTACCTCGGCCTCGCGGCGGACGGTCGGCTCCGAGGTGCGGCGGTAGGCGATCAGGTCCTCGATGGAGATGATCGTGAGGCCGTGCTTGCGGGCGAACGGGATCAGCTGGGGCAGCCGCAGCATCACGCCGTCCTCGCCGGCGATCTCGACGATCGCTCCGGCGGGCCGCAGCCCGGCGAGCCGGGCGAGGTCGACCGCGGCCTCGGTGTGGCCGTTGCGGACCAGCACACCGCCGGAGCGGGCGCGGAGCGGAAAGATGTGACCGGGCCGTACGAAGTCGCCGGGGCCCGCCTCGCCGCCCGCCAGCAGCCGGAGCGTGGCGGCCCGGTCGGCGGCGGAGATGCCGGTGGTCACGCCGTGGGCCGCCGAGGCGTCGACGGAGACGGTGAACGCCGTGCGCATCGACTCGGTGTTGTGGGCGACCATCTGCGGGAGTTCGAGCCGTTCCAGCTCGTCGTTCTCCATGGGGGCGCAGATCAGACCGCGGCACTCACTCATCATGAACGCGACGATCTCGGGGGTGGCCTTCTCGGCCGCGAGGACGAGGTCGCCCTCGTTCTCCCGGTCCTCGTCGTCGACGACCACGACGGGCCGTCCGGCGGCGATCTCGCGAATGGCCTGCTCGACCGGGTCGAGCGTGAGGTCCTCGACCGCGCTCCCGTGATCCCGGTGCAACCAGGTGGGCTGGGCAGTCATGCCGTGGCTCCTTCCAGAGCGGGGGTCCGTGAACGCAGCCACCAGTCGCGCATGCCCCACAGGACGAGGGCGCCGTACACGACGTAGATGAGACCGGAGAAGGCGAGACCGCTGTGGAAGTTCAGCGGCACGCCGACCAGGTCGACCAGCAGCCAGGCGAACCAGAACTCGACCATGCCGCGGGCCTGGGCGAGCATCGCGACGAGCGTGCCGGCGAATATGTACGCGTCCGCCCACGGGCTCCAGGAGAGCGAGGGGAACGCGGTGAACAGACCGCCGACCGCGAGGGTGCCGAGTGCGGCGCCGCCGAGCAGGCAGCCGCGCTCGCGCCAGGTGGCGAACCGTACGGCGATGGAGCCGTCCTGGGCCTGTCGCCTGCCCCGGGTCCACTGCTGCCAGCCCCAGACGGCCACGGCGATGACCACGAGTTGCTTGCCGACGCTGCCCGCCTGGTGCACGGACACGTTGGCGGCGACCAGGACGACGCCGGACAGGAGTTGGGCGGGCCAGGTCCAGATCGAGCGGAGCCAGCCCAGGGTGAGCGCGATCAGACCGATGGTGTTGCCGATCATGTCGGACCAGATGATGTGCTGCCCGAAGACGGTGAACGCCTCCGAGTTCAGCCAGTTCAGCGCGGTCACCGCGCCGGCTCCTCGGGCTGCCGCGCGGTGTGGCCGAGCAGCCGCTCGACGTACTTCGCGATGACGTCCACCTCAAGGTTGACCGGGTCGCCGGGCTCCTTGATGCCGAGCGTGGTCAGCGCGAGGGTGGTGGGAATGAGGCTGATGGTGAAGTAGTCGGGTCCGGCGTCCACGACGGTCAGGCTGACCCCGTCGACGGTGATCGACCCCTTCTCCACCACATAACGGGTCAGGTCCGCCGGGAGGGAGATCCTCACGATCTCCCAGTTCTCGGAGATCTTGCGCTCGACGATGCGCCCGGTGCCGTCGACATGGCCCTGGACGATGTGGCCGCCCAGCCTGCCGCCGACCGCCATGGGGCGTTCGAGGTTGACCCGGGAGCCCGTTTCCAGGGCGCCGAGGCTGGACCGGTTCAGGGTCTCGGCCATCACGTCGGCGGTGAACTCGCCGTGGCCGAGGTCGACGACGGTGAGGCAGACGCCGTTGACGGCGATGGAGTCGCCGTGCTTCGCGCCTTCGGTGACCACGGGACCGCGCAGGCGGAATCGGGAGGCGTCGCCGAGTTCCTCGACGGCGGTGACTTCACCCAGTTCTTCGACAATTCCGGTGAACACTCAGTTTCCCTTCCGGGCAGGGCCGGGGACGGCGGTGATGCGCAGATCGGGGCCGATACGGACGGTCTCGGTCACATCGAGGCGCAACGCCTCGGCGATGGTGGAGATTCCGGCGTCGGCGAGGGCCGCGGGGCCGGCGCCGAGGAGTACGGGGGCGAGATAGCCGACGACCTTGTCGACCGTTCCCGCGGCGACGAAGGACCCGGCGAGGGTCGGGCCGCCTTCGAGGAGTACGGAGCGGATGCCACGCCCGTACAGGGCGGTGAGCAGGGCGTGGATGTCCAGGCCGGGGCCGGTGGCGGCGCGCGGCAGCCGCAGGACGGCCCCTTCGGGGAGACTGCGGGTGTCGGCGTCGTCGGCGACGGCGATCAGGGTGGGCGCGGTGTCGTCGAGGACCCGGGCACCGGGGCGCACGACGGTGGCGCCGGTGTCCACGACCACCCGCAGGGGCTGTACGGCGCCTTCGACGCCCCGTACACCGAGCTGGGGGTCGTCGGTACGGGCGGTGCCGGAGCCGACCACGACGGCGTCGGCCTCGGCGCGCAGCCGGTGGACGTCGGCGCGGGATTCGGGAGAGGTGATCCAGCGGCTGGTGGCGTCGGCAGCCGCGATCCGGCCGTCCAGGGTCGCCGCGTATTTCCACAGGACGTACGGGCGGCCCAGGCGCGCCGAGGTCAGCCAGGCCGCGTTGCCCGCCTCGGCCTCGTCCGCCAGGAGTCCCTGCTCGGCCTTGATCCCGGCCGCGCGCAAGGTGTCCGCACCACCAGTGGCCTGCGGGTTCGGGTCGCCGACCGCGTAGACGACCCGGGTGACACCGGCCTCGATGAGTGCCTGGGCACAGGGGCCGGTGCGGCCGGTGTGGTTACAGGGTTCGAGGGTGACGTAGGCGGTGCCGCCCCGGGCTCCGTCGCCCGCGGCGCGCAGGGCGTGGATCTCGGCGTGCGGCCCGCCGGCGCGCTGGTGGAATCCTTCCCCGACCTGGTGTCCCGCGGCGTCGAGGATGACGCAGCCGACGACCGGGTTGGGACTGGTGGAGCCGAGACCGCGGGCCGCGAGCGTGATCGCTCGGCGCATGGCGGTGATGTCGGCTGCGGTGGCCACCGGGTCCTCCTGCCTCTTCGGGCACGGACTCCGGGGCCTGTCGATGACGACAGATGAAACGGGAACGCGACACGGGGACGCCGAAATGCCGGAACAAACGGATGGATCGGTCGCCCGAAGACCATCCGCCGACGGCGGCGTACCCGTGAAACGGCCCGCCGCGCACTGCCTCCCATCCGGACTTTAACCGTCGGTCCAGGAATCTCACCTGGTCAACCGGCCGCTGGATGCGGACGGGTCGCGGACTATAACCGCCGGTTCGGAATTGCACCGACCCCGGAGTGCGCTGCTGCTGGTACACGATCAGTGTGCCACGCCCGCCGGTGGGCCATATGGGTGAGTACTTGTGGAGTGGCTCACAGGAGGCGCGGATCAGGGTCCGCAACAGGACAGTCGGGCATTAAAGGTCCAGACCTATTGACGCAATGGTCTAGTCCTCTTAATCTCTGCGTCACCTCCGAGGAGCCGTCCCGCGGTGTGCGCACACCCGGGGCATCAACACGACCCACCCCCTTGTCAGTTGTGTTCTGCCGAACCTCCCCGGGAGGAACCGAACGTGCTGTCCCCCACCTGTGCGAGAGCCGCCCTGCTCGCAGCCGGCGTAGCCGTCGCCGGACTGCTGATGGGCTCGCTCGCCGCCACCCCGTCGGCCGCCGCCGACCAGGAGTCCTGTCACCCCGACGGGCTCTACGAGACCCCCGGTGTCGCCGTTCCCTGCTTCGCCGCGCGGTTCAGCCGGCCGGGGTGAACAGTTCGTCCTGGGCCGACTCCCGTGCGGCGAGCAGCGCGCCGCGGAGCACCGCGGCACCGCCCAGCCGCCCGGCCCTGACCTCGGTACGCAGCGGGGACATTCCGGCCAGCCGCTCCTCGACCCGTGCCGCGAGCGCGTCACCACCCGCGTGGCCGACCTCGCCCGCCAGCAGCACGCAGCCCGGGTCGAGGACCGAGGCTATGGCGGCGGCGCCGAGTGCGAGCCGCTCGGCGAGGGCGTCCAGGAACGCCTCGCTCTCCCCCTCCCCCGCCAGCGCGGCCCGCACGGCGAACGCTGCGCCCGGCTCCTTGTCCCCCTCGGCCGTGTCCGCAGGCGCCACGATGCCGTGGGCGGCGGCCAGTTCACAGACCGGGGCGGAACCCACCAACGAGTGAAAGCCTCCGTCACAGTTGACGGCCGACGGGGGGCCGATCGTGCCGGGCACCGGCAGGAAACCGATCTCGCCCGCGCCGCCGGAGGCCCCCCGGCGCAGCTTCCCGTCCAGCATGACGGCCGCGCCCACGCCGTGCCCGAGCCAGAAGAGAACGAAGGTGTCGCGTTCGCGAGCCGCGCCGATGCGGTGCTCGGCGACGGCGGCGAGATTGGTCTCGTTCTCGACCAGCACGGTGGCGGACAGCCGCTGCTGGAGCACTCGGACCAGTCGGCGGTGCCAGGCGGGCAGTCCGGTGGTGTCGCGCAGTTCGCCGGTGACCGGGTCGATCAGGCCGGGCGCGCCGATGCCGACGCTGTGCAGCGGGGCGGCGCCCGCTTCGCGGACGGTGCGTTCCAGCAGTGCCGCGGCCTGTTCGGCGGCGGCCTCGGTGCCGGTGTCGCCGTCGATGGGCAGGGTGGCCTCGGCGAGCGTGGCGCCGAGGAGGTCCGCGACGACCACGGCGACGCTGCCGGTGCGCACGTCGAGCGCGGCGAGATGGGCACGGTCGGCGACGATCCCGTACAGCCGGGCGTTGGGACCGCGGCGCTCGGCGCCCGACTCACCGACCACCCGCACCAGGCCGGCCCCCTGGAGCCGTTCGAGGAGGTCGGCGACGGTGGGGCGGGAAAGACCGGTCAGAGTCTTCAACTGCGTGGCCGTCAGCGGGCCGTCCTGCTGGAGCAGTCGCAGGGCGAGCCGGTCGTTGATGGCCCGGGCGGTGCTCGGTGATGCGGGCATGCCGGGATCCTTCCAGATCACTGCCGCACGGGTGGAAAGGGCGGGCTATTTATCAGGCAGGGTTCCTGATAGTTTACGGCGCGCACCGTGACGACGGGCACCGGGGTCGCCGGTGACAGAGGATTCCCAAGGGAGGGCACGGCGGTATGACAACGGATTCCACAGAGACGGCCTTCGGCATGGAGCAGGTGCGGCGGGCCAGGTTCGCCGTGGCCGCGGTCTTCACCGTGCACGGCGCGGTGACCGGCAGCTTCGCCACCCGGGTGCCCTGGATCCAGGACCACGCGGGCGTCAGCGCCGGGCAGCTCGGCCTCGCCCTCGCCTTCCCGGCGATCGGCGCCTCGCTCTCGATGCCGCTGGCGGGCGCGATCAGCCATCGCTTCGGCGCCAGGACCGCGCTGCGCGGACTGCTGGCCCTGTGGACGCTGGCGCTGATCCTGCCCGCGCTGGCACCGAATCTGCTGACGCTGTGCGCGGCGCTCTTCGTGTACGGCGCGTCGGCCGGCATGTCGGACGTGGCGATGAACGCCCTCGGCGTCGAGGTGGAGAACCGCCTCGACAAGTCGATCATGTCCGGGCTGCACGGGATGTGGAGCGTGGGCGCCCTCGTCGGTTCGGCCGCGGGCACCGTCGCGGCGCATCTGGGCGCCGACGCCCGGCTGCACCACTCCCTCGCCTCCCTCGTCCTCACCGTGCTCGGCCTGATCGCCTGCCGGGGCGTACTGGATCTGCGCAGCGAGCCGGACGAGGAGCCGCCGCCGCGTTTCACACTGCCGCCGAAGTCGGCGCTGATCATCGGCGCGGTGGGCTTCTGCGCGGTGTTCGCGGAGGGGGCCAGTCTGGACTGGTCGGCGGTCTATCTGCGGGACATCATGGACACCTCCGCCGGGCTCGCCGCGGCGTCCACGACGGCGTTCGCGCTGACCATGGCGGTCGCCCGGATCGTCGGCGACAAGGTCGTCGACCGCTTCGGAGCGGTCAGGACCGTGCGGGTGGGCGGCGCCCTGGCGACGGTGGGAGGACTCCTGGTGGTCGCGTCACCGAGCGCGCCGCTCGCGATGTGCGGCTTCGGTCTCCTGGGTCTCGGCGTCGCCGTGGTCGTCCCGCTCGCCTTCGCGGCGGCCGGGCGCAGCGGCCCGAATCCGAGTCAGGCGATCGCGGGCGTCGCCACCATCACGTACACCTCCGGGCTCATCGCCCCGTCCGCGATCGGCTCGCTGGCCGAGGCGACCTCGCTGGTCGTGTCGTTCGGCCTGGTGACGGTGCTGGCGTTCGGTCTGGTGCTGGGGGCCGGGGTGCTGCGGGCGGGTGACCGCCGGGCGGTGTCGTCCTCGTCCTCGGACGCCGCCGCTCCGAGCGCGACAGCCGCCGAGCCGCACCCCTGAGCCCTCGGCTCCGCGGGGCGCGGTGGACGGTTCAGCCGGCGATCGAGTCGAGCTGTTCCGTGGCGGGGCGCAGTGCCCACAGGTCTCCGTCGGGCGGCGTCTGGAGCCGTCCGAGGGCGGCGCGGGCCTGCGCGTCGCCCGCGTCGGCGGTGGCGTGCACGATGTCACCGGCCGCGTACCCGTGGAACTCCAGCTCTGGGTGGGGCCACGGCGCGGCCCCGGTCGCGGCGGGCAGCAGATGGCCGACCGCCTTGAGCAGGCTCTGCCCCTGCGGCCCTCGTGACGGCGCGGACTCCACCGTGCCTGGCCCGGCCGGACCGGCCGGCCCTTCT
This sequence comes from Streptomyces sp. NPDC104309, assembly GCF_055584025.1. NCBI lineage: Bacteria > Bacillati > Actinomycetota > Actinomycetes > Kitasatosporales > Streptomycetaceae > Streptomyces > Streptomyces sp. NPDC104309. Next base: position 25,207 of record NZ_JBVJMV010000003.1, read on the forward strand.
GGTACTGCGGGAAAGGACGGCCGCGACGGGAGAGACGGCGCGGCAGGTCGGGACGGTCAGACGTGCCCGGCCGGGTACAGCCTCCAGCCGCCGCCGGGTGATCCGGATGCGCTGGTATGCCGCCGCACTGCGCCGTCCAGCCCGGCCCCCCGGGCCCGTCGCCGAGCCGTACTGTGGCTGCGCTTCCGCCGAACCGTCGCCGCTCCTGAATCATCCCCCTTGTTCCGGCTACGACCGGGCGGGGGGGCATTTCGTCGTGTCTGCGGTCAGCTGTTGCTCTCACCCAAGGCGTAGCGCAACCAGTCGAGGCTGCCCTGCTCAAGCAGTTCGTCAGCAAGGCGATGCGCGGTCTCCGTGACGAGACGGCCTCGGCTGTTGTCGATCCATCGCTGAGCGTTCTCGTAGCCCTGTGCCTTGTACTCAATGCCTTGCAAGAGACACTCCAACTTATCCGCATCGCGGGCGCAGATGGCCTCTGGCGATTCCTTGGCTTCGTACTCGGCAACAAGGTCGCGCACAGTCGAGGCCAGCTGTTCGGGCATGCCGGCCGTCTGGTCCGCGGTCACCTCCTGCGGGTCGCCGGCCGGCGCGTACTTCTTCCCTACGTAGTTGACGTCCCCGGTACGCGTCTCCTGGGTGTCGTGCCACACTGCGAGGAATGCCGCCTTCGCCGGATCGGCGCCTTCCAGCTTCGCAATGATCGTGGCGATCAGCGATGTCCGCCAGGAGTGTTCGGCAACGCTCTCCGGGTCGCGGACTCCGGCCATCCACCAGCCCGTTCGCTTCGTGTGCTTGAGCGTGCCCGCCTCGTACAGGAATCGACCTACCGCGGACAGGTCGTCAGCCACGTCCGTCTCCTCTCACGCCTCGGCAAGGCGGATCGCGTACCGGATGCCCTCCAGCTCTCGGCGTGCCCGCGCCGACAACTCCCGGCTATCCAACATCATCGGGAGGGATGCGCGTAGGTCGTTTCCTACCTGAACACCGGGGCACAGCAGGTTCGGGCGGGCGGCGAGGAGGGTCCACAGCGTGTGGACGTTCAGGTCGAAGAAGCCATGGTTCGGAGTCAGCCCTCGCACGAGATGCCGCATCAGCCTGTCGCCCGGCCAGGGGCCGGGGCGGGGAGTGGCAATGAAGTCGTCGGACAGCTGAATGTGCGGGGCCTCGCTGATCCAGTACGCCCAGTAGTTGAGGTTGGCCGCCTCGCCCGCATCGTCGTCAGCGAGCGTCGTCTTGATGAAGTAGCCCATCCGTTCCCTGTCACCCTGCCTGGCGGCGACGGCCGCAACCGATCGGGCGTTGAGCCAGCGGGTCAGCCAGTCGTCCGGGCGCTCGGTGCGTTGCTGCAGGGCCAGCCACTCGGACGTGTCGGCCGCGTCGTCATACCCGGCAAGGTAGAGGGCCTGGCGGCGCAGAAGGAATTGCTCAGCACCGCGGGCTTGCTCGGCAGTGCGACGCATGCGGGAGAAGAAGCGCCTGCGGTCACCGGCGGCGAGCTCCGGGCCGTGGGGTACGGGGCCGCGGCGTGGCCGGGGCGGGTCGGGCAAAGACCGCAATGGAGTGGGCGCCACGCCGTTGAGCGGCCAGGTGAGCACTTCCACCAGGTCTCGCTGCATGACCCATGCGCCGATCGGACTGTTGTCGGCGGTGGCGTCCTCGTCCAGAGCGTTGGCCAGCAGCACATCGGCCTCCATGGCCCGCTCAAGGGCTAAGAGCAGGGCGGGTGCGCTGCCCATCTGCAGGAGTTGGTGGCGGTGCATGAGCATCTGCCCGACAGGTACCGCCGTCAGCGGCCGGCGCCCCGATTCCCATCCGGCGATGGTGTCGGGCGAGACCCGGAAATGTTCCGCCAGGGTGTCCTGGGTGTGGCCAAGCTGTTCGCGGATCACGCGGAAGATGTATCCGGACACTATGCCACTGCGGCCTCGCTGAGCCGTTCCCTGACCGGCGGTCAGGGTGGTGCACGAGTCCCTGTCCATGGCATTCCCCCTTGCCCGTCTACCGCAGCCCGTCACCCGTACCGGCAGTCAGTTCAAGCGGCAGCCGCTGCTTCCTACTGTCGTAGTCGTAGTGATGACGTGGCAACTCAGCGTAGTGGAAGGGGCGTCATCGTGGCGATGACGATCAAGGTGTACGAGGTGAACCGTGAGGGCGTCACCCGTGTGGTGCGGCCCGAGGCCGAGGTCACCCCGCTCAAGACCGTGGACCAGACCTCAGCATTCCCGGCCTGCGAGTGCGAGCGGTGCAAGGAGGACCACCAGTGATCGCCCGGACAAGGAGGCCGCCCGCGCCGGACGTCGCGTACCGCGCCTGGCTCGGCCACACCACCATCTGCGCCACCTGCCGCGCCGGAGCCTCGTGCCCGACTGCTGTGCGGCTCGGTCGCGCCTGGCGGGAGGCTCGCCGGTGAGAACCGAGTCGACCGACATCATCCCCTGCCACTGCTGCCCCGAAACCAGTGCGCGCCGCACCCTGGAGCCTGGTCACCGGGGCGACCACTACGACCGGTTCACCCGTCCGCCGTAGGACCGCCCTGTGTCTCGTGGCCCGCTGAGTCCGTGCCGCACCAGTCATGACCCCCCGCTGAGCACGAGGGGGCATGGGATGCGCGACTGGCCGGCGCCCTGGCGGGGGCGAGTCACCACCGCGCGAATCGATGAGGGTGGCACGCATCCGATGAACCGTCATGGGATGGTGCCAACACCCGTCGAGCCTCTGGGAAATCATTCCGAGCTGAGCCGCGCGCCGCCCCCGCGCGGCGGGCGGTCGTTCATACCGCGGGGACACTCACCGAACGGAGACTCATGGCAGGCATCGAGTATGAGGCGAAGGTCCTGAACATCGACCCCGCGAAGACTGCCCGGCTCGTCATCGACGCCGGCGGCGCCCAGCAGGGCGAGCCCCGGCTCATGCGCCGATACGTGTACGACACCGTCCCAGCTGTCCCCGGGCGGTGGGTCCGGCTGCGCGACACCGGCGCCGGTATCACTCTGTGCGTCAAGCAGATCTCGACGGACGCGGTCGACGGAACCCACGAGACCGAGGTCGCAGTCGACTCGTTCGAGGAGGCAAACGCGCTCCTCGGTCTGATCGGCCTGACGCCGCGCAGCTACCAGGAGAATCGACGCACCTCCTACACGCTCGGCAACGTCCGTCTGGAACTCGACGAGTGGCCCCGTATCCCGCCGTATCTGGAGATCGAAGCGGACAGCGAGGCACAGGTCTGGGACACGGCCGCCGCGCTCGGGATCGACCGCGAGTGTCTGACGTCCATCAACACCACGAAGGTCTACGGGCTGTACGGCATCGATCTGGACTCCATCGCCGACCTGCGTTTCGAGTTCATGAGCAGGACCGCGCGAGCGTAGGGCTGCCTGTTCGGAGTGACACTGCTTCGCGCCCGATTCACGCATGGGATCCGCGGCGGGACGGACGGGCCGACAGCCCGGCCGCGAGCGCGGCGCGTTCCGGCATTACCATGGCGCTGATTATTTCTGCGGTGAGCACCATGCCGGGCGAGGCACTGGACTCCGCACCTACACACAGGGAGCGACCATGGGCCTCGGCGTGCGCTGGACCTTGCACGGCGACGGGAAGACCCCCGCACCGGGGGCCGTGGTCCGACCGGACGAAAGGCTCTCCTGGCCCCGTACGTTCGGGCTCGGTGCCCAGCACGTGGTCGCGATGTTCGGTGCCTCGTTCGTCGCCCCGGTGCTCATGGGCCTGGACCCGAACCTGGCGATCATGATGTCGGGTATCGCGACGGCCATCTTCCTGCTGGCCACGCGCGGGCAGGTGCCCAGCTACCTCGGCTGCTCGCTCTCGTTCGTCGGGGTCGCCGCGACGATCAGGGCGAGCGGCGGCAGCAGCGCCGTGGTCACCGGCGCGGTGTTCGCCGTCGGTGTGGTGCTCTTCCTCGCCGGTCTCGCCGTGCAGCGGTTCGGCGCGCGGATCATCCATGCGGCGATGCCGCCGGTGGTCACCGGCGCCGTCGTCATGCTGATCGGCTTCAACCTGGCCCCGGTGACCGCGTCTACGTACTGGCCGCAGGACCAGTGGACGGCACTGCTGGTGATGCTGTTCACCGGATTGGCCGTGGTGTGCCTGCGCGGATTCTTCTCACGCATCGCGATCTTCCTGGGCCTGGTCTTCGGGTACGCGCTGTCCTGGGTCCTCGACCGGATCTTCGGCAAGATCCACTCTCCGGCGGGTGGCGCCGGGGCCGTCGACCACTGGCGGCTCGATCTGTCGGGCGTCGCCAAGGCCGACTGGATCGGGCTCCCGTCCTTCCACGCGCCGAGCTTCGAGTGGTCGGCGATCCTGGTCGCCCTGCCCGTGGTCATCGCGCTGATCGCCGAGAACGCCGGGCACGTCAAGGCCGTCGGCGAGATGACCGGTGCCTCGCTGGACGACAAGCTGGGCACCGCGATCGCCGCGGACGGCGCCGCGTCGATGCTGTCGACGGCGGTGGGCGGCCCGCCGAACACCACGTACTCGGAGAACATCGGCGTCATGGCCGCGACCCGGGTCTACTCCACCGCCGCGTACTGGGCCGCCGCCTGCTTCGCTCTGCTCTTCGGGCTCTGCCCCAAGTTCGGTGCGGTGGTCGCCGCCATCCCCGGCGGTGTGCTCGGCGGCATCACCGTCATCCTGTACGGCATGATCGGCCTCCTCGGCGCGCAGATCTGGCTGAACGCCAAGGTCGATCTGCGCAACCCGCTGAACCTGGTTCCGGCCGCGGCGGGCATCATCATCGGCGTCGGCGGGGTCAGTCTCAAGATCACTGACAACTTCCAGCTGAGCGGCATCGCACTGGGCACCATCGTGGTGATCACCGGCTACCACGTGCTGCGGGCCTTCGCCCCGGCGCACCTCAAGACCCAGGAGCCCCTGCTGGACTCGGGGACGTCGGCGTACGACGAGCCGACACCGACGGACAAGGCGTAGTACGCGACGGCGTTCCGCCGTACGCCACGGCGGTCCCGGCCGGACCGGTGCGGGCGCGGCCGTTCCCCCGTTCCGACGACCGCCCGGTCCTCAGAAGCAGTCGCCGTACCAGTGGACCGCGCCCGGTGCCGTGACCGTGGCCCGGACGGCCTCGACGGTGGCGTGCAGCGGTCGCGCCATGCCCACGTGCTCCGCCACCGACCGGGGGTCGGTCAGCAGGGCCGGCAGGGCCGCCCGGACCTCGGGACCGTCCGGCATCCTCACCCGGACCCGGGTCAGCCCTGCGGCCCGGCCCCGTGCACCGACGGCGGCGAACAGCTCACCCAGGCATGCGGGCGTGCCCGCGAATTCGCGCACCTCCAGGTACTCCCCCTCGTGCTGTGCCACGATCCAGCCGACGAGCGTCCCCGATCCGGGGTCCACCGCGACGAGCGAGCGTTCGGGCGCGCCGTACCAGGCGGGTACGCGCACCGCCCAGTCCTCCGGGCCCCGCAATGAGCTGAGCGGCCTGTTCGCGTTGTACGCGTGGTGCAGGGCCACCACCTCCACGGCGTCCCGCGCGGTGGCCCCGCGAACCCGGAACGCCCCGGAGGCGGCCGCGGGCACCAGCGCCCCCTCGGTGTACGTACTGCCGAACTCCTGCCACCCCGAGCTCCGGTAGACGCCGGGCGTCCCGGTGAACAGCAGGGACCAGGCGCATTGTTCGGCCGTCATGGTGCGCTCGGCCTCCGCCAGCAGCCGCCGCACCAGCCCCTGGCCCCGGGCCTCGGGGCGAGTGGCGACGCTGCCGATGCCGCCGACCCGCCGCGGGGTGCCGTGCGCGTCGCGGATCAGCCTCGGCACGTAGACGACGACGGCGTCGATCCCGCCCTCCGGACCGTTCTGCGCGACGAACGTGCGGCGGTGGCGGTCCGGGTCCAGCGCGTGCAGCCGGGCGATCTGCGGAGCGTCGAAGCAGAGCTGCCACAGGGCGGCCAGGGCCGGGTCGTCGGCCGGAGTCGCGGTCCTGACGACGGTGGTCACAGGGTCAGGTTCCCGTCCGTGCGTACCGAGTCGCCGTTCGCGGGCATCGCGCTGCGTCGGGTGCCGTCCTCGACGCACGCGGTGTGCAGGACCGAGTCCATGGCGTCCGGGGCGAGGTGGAGCGTGCCGCCGGTGAAGCGGCTGCCGGTCGCCGCGTAGTGGTTCGTGCCGTCGGCGACCCGCACATGCGCGGTGTCCGGTCCCGAGGCGGCGCTGCTGAGCGCGGAGATGTCCCAGGTCACCCTGCCGGGGCCGGCCGCGCGGCCGAGCAGCGCCTTGGCCTTGTTGCTGCCGGTGAGACGGACGCCGCCGGTGACGGTGAGCCGTTGGTCGCGCACGGCACTGAGCTCGATGCCGGTGTTGTCGTAACTGCCGCCGTCGATCCGCAGATCCGCCGATCCGACCGAGAGCGGGGCCGCGTCGTCCGAGCCGGTGACGGTGCAGTCGGTGAAGTGGACGGGCCCCGCACCACGCAGGATCGCGCCGTCGACGCCCTTGAAGACGCAGCGTACGAAGTGGACGGGCGCGGTGACCGGGGTCTGGACGAGGACAGCGCCCGCGGGCGGCTCGAAGGAGCAGTCGCTGATGGTGGTCGGCCGGGTGGAGCGGGCGGAGCGCTGGGCGACGGCGAAGGTCTTGGCCGTGCAGCCGCGGACCTGGGCGCCGTCGGCGTTGACGGTGAGGGTGCCGGCCTGGTCGAAGGTGGGGCGCGCGATCACCGTGATGTCTTCGAGCGTCAGATCGGTGATCTTGGTGTTGGCGGTGAACCAGGAGCAGACGTGTCGGCGCACGGTGATCCTTTTGGCGGAAATTCCCCACTGCGCACCGGAGTTGGCTATGTCCATCAGTCCCGAGTTGCCGTCGAAGAGCAGATCGTGCTCGTACTGGCCATGGGTGGTGAAGGGGTTGCCGCCCGCGTCGTCGCCGTCGCCGTGGCAGTTCACGACGGTGCAGTAGGCGGAGGCGGTGAGGTCGTTGAGGTGGCGCACATTGCTGGTCGTGCAGTCCTCGACCCGTCCGTACAGACAGTAGATCTGCTGGGTGAGATAGCCCGCGCCGCCGTACTCGACGGTGGGCGGATTCTTCAGGGAGCAGTCCTCGGTACGGAACCGGGTGCACCAGCGGCGCATGATGACCGGCCAGAAGGAGCCGGTGGCGTGGATTCCGGAGACGTCGCAGCCGACGGCGTACTCGAAGCTGACGGGGTGCGAGCCGGTGTACTCGTCGGGGCCGGCGCCCTCGAAGACCATGTTGCGGACGTGGGTGTCGCGGACCGGCTCGACGCGGGTCCAGGTGAGGGTGCGGCCCGCGGCGAGTTCCCAGCCGTTGAGGTAGCCGATCCGGATGTGGTCCGCGTCGACGATCTCGGTGATCTCGACGAGCTTCTGCAGTTCGCGTTCGTCACGGCCGCCGCCCGCGACCGGGTCGACCTGAACCGACCACCACTGGCCGACCTCGAACGCCTTGGCGTCGGGGACCGGGAAGGTGTCGGTGAGTTCGATGACCTTGCCGGAGAGCGCGTGCTTGACGGTGGTGTCGGTGACGGTGCCGCGGAAGGAGAGGACGGCGCCGAAGGGGTTGTCGTGGGTGTTCTTCTCGATGCCTTCGGTGCGGATGCGGTGGCCGCCGAAGTCGAGTTCGATGTGGGAGCGGTCGAACAGGTGGCGTTTGGTGAACAGGAGGTCGGTGTGGGCCTCGATGCGGTGGACGCTGTTGTCGGCGATCATCGCGTCGAGGGCGGTGTCGGCGGGTTCCTCGGCGTCGAAGTGGCCGAATGTGCGGAAGTCGAGGGTGCCGGTGTGGAGCTGGTGCCAGCGGCCGGACTTGGTGCCGGTGGGTGCGATGACCGTTCCGCCGTTGTGGGCGGCGGTGGACTTCTTGTTCCAGCGCACGGCCAGGGCGCCGCCGTCGCCGGGGGCGTGGTATCCGGCGATCAGGACCTGGGTGCCGTCGTCGAGCGGCTTGGTGTTCAGCGCGCGCAGCTCGGCGACCGTGTCCAGGCGCAGTACGTCGCCGGTGTGCGACGGCGCGGCCTGCGCGGAACCGGTGGCCACGGCCGAACCGGCCATGACCAGACCGGCCAGACCCGAAGCCCGCAGCAGCGTACGACGCGACGAGGCGGGGGACGGGACGGGGGACGATGCATTGACGGACATGGCGGAGGTGCTCCTCGCTGTGTCGATGCGTGCTCGATGAGGACCGACTGCCGGTCGGTCGCGGTCGGATCGTGTTGCGGTACGGCTGGACGAAGCGCGGACACCGGACCGTGTCGCGGGACGGCGCGACGAAGCACGGACACCGGACGGAGTCGCGGTACGGCTGGACGAAGCGCGGAGGTCAGATCGTGTTGCGGTACGGCGGCATGAAGCGCATGCGCGGCATCTGGTCGGCCAGCACTCCCCCGTCGACGACGATCCGCGCCCCGGTGAGATACGCCCCGGCGTCCGAGGCGAGCAGCAGCAGCGCGCCCACGCATTCGTCGGGCTGTGCGTACCTGCCCAGCGGGATGCGCTCGCGGTAGGCGGATTCGAAGGCTTCCCGGTCGAAGGGGAACTCTCCGTCGATAGGGGTCTCGACCATGCCGGGCGCGAGGGTGTTGGCGGTGATGCCGTGCGGGGCGAGTTCGACCGCCAGGGTCTCGGTGAGCAGTTGGGCGGCGGCCTTGGAGGCGTTGTAGTGGGCCAGGCCCGCCTCCGCCACCAGGGCGTTCTTCGAGGTGATGGTGATGATGCGGCCGGCGACGGCGTCCGCCGTCATGTGTTCGGCGATGCGCTGGCTGAGGAAGAAGACCGCGTCGACGTTGACCCGCATGATGCGCGACCAGCTCGCGGGGGTGATCTCGTTGAAGCGTTCCAGCGCCGCCGTTCCCGCGTTGTTGACCAGGATGTGCAGCGGTCCGGCCTCGGCGCGTACGGCATCGACGAAGCCGGGCAGCGCGTCGATGTCCGCGAGGTCCTGGCCGTAGGTGCGGACCCGGCGGCCGAGCGCCTCGACAGCCGCCGCGGTCTCGGCGACGCCGTCGGCACCGGGCAGGTCGACGAGGACCAGATCGGCGCCCGCCTCGGCGAGCCCGACGGCGAAGGACCGGCCGAGGCCCCGGGCGGCCCCGGTCACGACCGCGGTGCGGCCGGTCAGGTCGAAGCGGTCGGTTCCGCGGGGCGGGACGGCTGCGGTCATGGCGGGGTTCCTCCAGGCGGAGAGGTACGAAAGAGGGGTGCGGTGGTTCCGGCCCTGATCCGCCGGAGGGGTCCGGGCCGCCGCGCGGGGACACCGGGGTGGGAGCGCGGCGGCCCGGCTGCCGGCCGGCGCCCTCGGGCAGGGGGATGGCCCCGGGCACCGGCCGACAGGTTCGTGGGGAACGGCCCGGTCAGCCGCTCAGCCCCAGCAGGTCCAGCGACGGCCGGTGGATGATCTCCTCCACCGCGTCCACGTCGAGCGGCGGCAGCCCGGGGATGCCGGGGATGCGGGCGATCTCCCGCAGCCCCCGCACCGAGTCGTCGACTGTCGTGAACGGGTAGTCGCTGCCGAACATCAGCTTGTCGAAGACCCCGTAGTCCTGGACGAGCCGGAGGCTGTGCCAGAGCTGGAAGGGCCGGTAGTGCAGGGCGCTGATGTCCGCGTACACGTGCGGGTGCTTGCGAATGACCGCGATGCACTCGCCCTCGAAGGGGTGGCCGAGATGGGCCAGGACCATCCGCAGTTCGGGGTGGCGGATGGCGACCGCGTCCAGGTGGCGGGGCATCGCCCACTCCAGGGGCGCCTTCGACACAAAGGTCGTGCCGGTGTGCACCAGGAGCGGGAGTCCGTGCCGTTCGGCGTAGCCGTACAGCTCGTCGTACTCCTCGGCGGCCGGGTCGAAGCCCGCGTACATCGGCATCAGTTTGATGCCGCGCAGACCCAGTTCCTGGTGGCCGTAGCGGAGTTCGTCCTGCCAGCCGGGCTGGGTGGGGTCGAGGGAGAGGTAGCCGATGAGCCGGTCGGGGTGCTGTCCGACGTACGAGGCGACGGCCGTGTCGTCGACCCAGAGCCCGCTGCGCCGCGCCTTGCCGCCCACGACGATCGTGCGGGTGCCCTCGGGCGCCGTGGCGGCGTACTCCTCCCACTTCACCGTGAGGTCGACCTCGCCCGCGTGAGCGCGGGCGGAGTCCGACTTGAACGGGTCGGTGAAGTCGTGGCTGTGCCGGAAGAGGTGCGAGTGGACGTCGACGATCATGTCCGGTTCCGCTTCTCCCAGCCGTCCGCGAACATGTTCCAGAAGCGGTGGCTGGGCGGGTGTTCCTCGAAGACCTCGTCGACGAGCTCGACACCGAGCCCCGGGGCGGTCGGCAGGCCGATGTGGCCGTCGACGATCGGGAGGGTGCCTTTGAGGGCGTCGAAGACGTAGTCCTCCAGGAGTCCGTCGAAGGTTTCGAGGATCTTGAAGTTGGGGATTCCGAGCGTCGCGTGCACCGAGACGGTGGTGCAGAGCGGCGAGTTGGAGTTGTGCGGGGCCACGAGCATGCCGTGGGTATCGGCGATCGCGGCGAGCTTCCTGACCTCGGTGAAGCCGCCGGCCATCGAGAGGTCGGGCTGGATGATGTCGACCGCGTTCGTGGCGAAGAGCTGCTTGTACTCGTAGCGGTTGTGGAAGTGCTCACCGCCGGAGATGGGGAACGCGGCGCGCTGCCGCAGTTCCGCGTACCGCTCGATGTGGGTCCAGGGCATCGGCTCCTCGAACCAGCCGATGTCGAACGGTTCCAGTTCTCGTACGAGGCGGGCGGCGGTCGGCATGGCGAACCGCGCGTGGCCCTCGATGAACAGGTCGATGTCCGGCCCGATGGCTTCGCGGACGGCGGCCACGAGGTCGATGGAGCGACGCAGTTCGGCGCGTTCCAGCTCGTGGAGTCCGGGGCCGAACGGGTCGAACTTCAGGGCGGTGAAGCCCTTCGCCACGGTCTCCTTCGCCTTGGCGGCGAAGGTCTCGGGCTCGCGTTCGCCGGTGTACCAGCCGTTGGCGTACACACGTACGCTGTCGCGGCAGGCGCCGCCGGTCAGCCGGTACGCGGGGACGCCGAGCGCCTTGCCCATCAGGTCGTACATCGCCTGGTCGAGGCCGGACAGGGCGACGCCTCCCATGTCGCCGCCGCGCAGGAAGTCGCCCTGGTAGACGCGGAGCCAGAGCTCCTCGATGTCGAAGGGGTCGGCGCCGATGAGATGGCGCTGCGCCAGTGCCTCGGTGAGCGCGCAGACCTCGCGGACCCGGTAGGGGTGGGTGATCTCGCCGATGCCGGCCAGGCCCTCGTCGGTGTGGACCCGGACGTAGCCGAAGTCGCGCCAGGAGGTGCCGAGCATCAGGGTCTCGACGCGGGTGATGCGTCCGGCGGGGCCTGCGGGGCGGGTGCGGTTGACGGTCAGCATCAGCGGGTCGCTCCGCCCATGGTGGAGGTGTTCTCCAGGTCGCGGGCGCCGCCGTCGGCGAGGACGGCCTTGACCGCGGCCTCGGTGCCCTCGATCAGGCGGTCCACGTCGGCGTCGGTGTGGGCGTAGCTGATGTGGCTGCGCTTGAGGTTGAGCGGCAGCTCGAACAGGCCGTGGTCGAGGAGCTTGCGACGGTAGCCGACGAACAGGGAGGCGTCGTTGTTCAGCAGGTCCGCGTAGGTGCGGGGGGCCTCGCCCGGCATGAAGTAGCTGACGAAGACCGAGCCGTAGCCGGTGACGACGGCGGGGACGCCGAGACGCTCGTACAGCCCGGTCAGTTCGGTGCGGACGCGCTCGCCGAGCCGGAAGACGTGTTCGTGGACCGGTTCCTCGCGGAGCTTGCGCAGGGTGGCGAGAGCGGCGGCGACGACGGACGGGTGGCCGTTGTACGTACCGGCGAAGAAGGCGGGGGCGCCTGGGTGGGTGGAGAAGAGGTCCATCAGGTCGGCACGGCCGCCGATCGCGCCTACGGGGGCGCCGTTGGCGATGGCCTTGCCGAGGGTGGTGAGGTCGGGGGTGACACCGGAGATCTTCTGCCAGCCGCCGATGTCGTGGCGGAAGCCGGTGATGACCTCGTCGAAGATCAGGACGCTGCCGGCCCTGGTGGTCTCCTCGCGCAGCGTGGTGAGGAACTCCTGGTACGGCAGGAGCGCGCCGACGTTGTGCGGAACGGGCTCGACGATGACGGCGGCGATGTCGGCGCCGTGCTCGGCGAAGGTGCGGCGGACGGCCTCGCTGTCGTTGAAGGGCAGGACGAGGGTGGCTTCGAGGACCTCGGGCAGGATGCCGGTTGAGATCGGGTCGTGGCCGCCCACCATCGAAGGTGCGGAGATGACATTGAGACTGACCGCGTCGTGCCAGCCGTGGTAGCAGCCCTGGAACTTGACGACCAGGCGGCGGCCGGTGGCGGCGCGGGAGACGCGCAGCGCGTGGAACGTGGCCTCGCTGCCGGTGCTGGTGAGCAGCACCTTCTCGATCGACGGGATCAGCTCGGTGAGCTGTTCGGCGAGGAGGACCTCGCCCTCGGTGACGCCGACGCCCATGTGGCCGAGGGTGGCGCCGGCCTCGGCGGTGGCGCGGGCCACGTCGGGGTCGTTGTGACCGAGCAGCGGCGGGCCGAACGCCGAGTGGAAGTCGGTGTACTCGCGTCCGTCGGCGGTGCGGAACCGTGCGCCGTCGGTCCCGGTGACGACCAGGTCGGTCAGTCCGGGAACGCTGCGCTGACCGCTGTTCACGCCGCCGGGTACGACCTGGCGGGCGCGCTCGGCGAGTCGGGCTCCGGATTCGTTGCCCACCGGGCCTGAACTCATATCGCTTGCTCCTTGCGTCGAGAGTCGTCGGTTTTCGCAGGCCCTGCCCGGCCCGTGAGTCCCTGGCGCCATCCGCCCGGCAGTCGCCGCAGGAAGAGGGTGATCCGTGGTGCTTGGGTGGTGCGTCTCGCTTTTTCTGAACACTGTTCTGTAGAGCAGAACAGTGCCTGGATATTACGTGCGACGCCAAGGTCGGTCAACCCCCTCCCTGCCACGGAACGGCCCGCTGCCGCGCTTTTTTCACGACGAAAGCGTCCTCCGGCCTCCCTGGAGGCACTACGCTGTTCTGCTATGACGAACAGCTCTGCCTCAGAAGAACCGAAGTACTGGGTCAAGAGCGTGGCCAGGGCAGCGGACATCCTCGAAGCGCTCGCCGCCCCCACGCAGGGCAACGGCCTGAGCGTCACGGAGGTCGGCCAGGCCTGCTCGATCTCCAAGAGCGCCGCCTTCGGCATGCTCCAGACCCTGCGCGCCTACGGCCTCGTCTCGGACGACGGCGAGGGCATGAACCGCCGCTACCGGCTCGGCATGAGCCTGGCCCGGCTCGGCGACCGGGCCCGCTCCCAGGTCTCCCTGCGCGGGGTGGCCCACCCCGTGCTCAGCGAGCTCACCCGGACCACCGGCATGGCGTCCCGGCTCGCCGTGCCCGAGGACGGCCACGCGGTCGTCGTGGACCAGGTCGAGCTCGACCAGCGCGTCCGGCTCGATCTGCGCATGGGCCAGCGCGAGCTGCCGCACTGCACGGGGCTGGGCAAGGCCCTGCTCTCCGCCGTGCCGCAGGGCGAGGCCGCCGCGATCGTCGAGCGGTTCGGGCTGCCCCGGCGCACCTCCCGCACGATCACCGACCCGGCCACCTTCCTGTCGCATCTGCGTGACATCGCCCGGGTCGGCTACGCGCTGGACGACGAGGAGGACGCCGAGGGCATCATCTGCATCGGGGCGCCGGTCTTCGACGACCGGTCGGTGTGTGCCGGGGCCGTCTCCATCACCGGCCTCAAGCTCGGCCTGCCGGCCTGGCGCTACCAGGAGCTGGGCGGCCAGGTCCGCGACGCGGCCCGCCGGATCAGCGTCTCGCTGGGCTGGGTCGACGACACGGAGGACGGAGCGTCCGACAGCGACACATCGGATTCCGACGAATTCGGGTCTTGACTGATCGACGTAACCCGCCGTAGGTTCCCTGCCAACCGCGGTGACATTCTTCCGTCACCGGCGATTTACCCCTTCCGGCCCGCTTCCGGCGCCTGCCCATCGCGTCGTGAACATCCGACGGCCGGATCCTTTTCAGCCATCCGCCTCACGGCAGTCCACCGCAGGAACGCTCCCTCACTTTCGGCACTTCTCGGAAGGCGAAGTCCGCATGAGCGTTCCGCACCACCACACCTCCGCCTCGTCGCGTCGTACGTTGCTGCGGGCTTCGGGTCTGGCCGGTCTGGTCATGGCCGGTTCGGCCGTGGCCACCGGTTCCGCGCAGGCCGCGCCGTCGCACACCGGCGACGTACTGCGCCTGGACACGGTCGCCGAGCTGCGCGCGCTGAACACCAAGCCGCTCGACGACGGCACCCAGGTCCTGATCGCCGGATACCACGCCCCCGGCGACGGCGGCGCCCTGGCCGTGCGCTGGAACAAGAAGTCCACCGCCGCCCACAACGGCGGAACGGTCATCGCACCCACCAGCACCAAGTCCGGCCGCTGGCACCAGCTCCACACCGGCACCCTCGACTTCCGCACATTCGGCCACTTCGACGCCGAGGAACCCGCCGACACCGCCCTCGACGCGATGATCGCCGACAACAGCGTCCACCGCATCGAGGCCCACACCGACCTCCTGTTCACCAAACGCCACCTGTTCGACCGCTCCCACATCGAACTCGACTTCGGCGGCCACCGCATCCGCACCGAAGGCATCGAGAAGAACACCCACGACAACCCCTTCGGCGCCGTCCTCTCCTTCCGCGGCACCGTCACCGACACCACCGTCGAACACACTCTGGGCGCGGCGATGCCGGACCTCTCGGACCTGTTCGAGGTGGGCGACTCCTCGAAGTTCGCCGTCGGCCAGTGGTGGGCCGTGGAGATCAACGCCCTGGCGGGGAAGTACGAGAAGGAGATCCAGCGCCTCGTCCAGGTCACCGACGTCGTCGACTCGACGCACATCCGGGTCAACTACCAGATCGGCTGGGACCTGGCCGCCGGCCGCACCCTCACCTGGACCCGGATCGAGCCCGTCGACCGCGCCCACGTGCGCAACATGGTCTTCGAGGGCTGGGGCGACGACGAGATGACCGGCTCGCACCCGGTCGCGTACGAGTACGCGGTCCGCTGCGACGTCTCCGGCATCGAGGCGATCGGCACCTTCTGGCCGGTCGTGATGCGCCGCTGGTGCACGTACTACCGCACCGAGCAGTGCTCGCTGACCAACCCCAAGTCCGTCACGTACGGCGGCGCGGGCTACCTCACCCAGCAGATCTACTGCCTGTACGGGCACGTCGAGGACTGTCACACCTCCAACGCCCGCCATCTCAACGACTTCACGGCCTCCGCCTACTGCTACGTCACCAACTGCCACGGCGACGGTGACGACGAGGGCCCGTTCGTGACGCACGGCCAGTTCGAGCACGACCTCGTCTACACCGGCAACTCCGGCCTGATGACGTTCGCCAACTCCGGTGCCGCCTGGGGCGGCAGGGCCAAGCGGATCACCGTACGCAGACACGCCTGCTCCTGGTTCGTCGCCCGGGTCAAGATCACCGATCTGACGCTGGAGGACGTCCTGGTCATCGGCAAGAAGTCCCTGGCAGGCTCCGGCATGCTCTGGGTCAACGCCGACGGTGTGCAGATGCGCGGCTGCACGGCCACCGGCCCGCTGATCGTCTCCCGGGCATCGGATCTGTCCGCCCGCCCCAATGTGATCGCCGACTCCTCGTTCGCGTTCGCCGCGGGCGCGGAGATAACCCAGGCCAATGTGACCGTGCCGCTCACCCTGCAGCGCAACACACTGAAGGGCGTCGACGGCGCGGTCTTCAACGGCACCGGCCCGCTCGTCCTGGACCAGTGCACCCTGACCGGCTCCAAGGACACCGCCCCGGTCTCGCTCGCGCACGCCGACATCACCGTCCTCGGCGGTGAACTCCGCGACTCCGGGCTGAAGCTGACCTCGTCCAAGGACCAGCGACTGCGCGTCGACGGCACACGGCTGTCCGGCACCAACAAGGACGGCGCCCTGCTGGCCCGCACCGGCTCCGGACGGACCGTCGACTGGCAGCTGACCGGCCTCGACTCGACCGCGCCCAAGGGCACCGCCCATGTGCTGGTCACCGAGGGCCCCAACCGTTACCGGGCCACCGGCTCCACCTTCACCGGCGGCCGGATCGAACTGCGGCCCGCGGCGTTCGCCGGCACCACCAGCCATCTGCTGCACACCGGCTGCGTCGAGGACGGCACCGAACGCACCGCGCTGCCCGACGAGGGCGACCGTGTCGCCCACACCACGGCCACGCTGCGCTTCTGACCACTTGGGGCCTCTCGTTCGGATCACGCCGGGCTCGCGGGGGCCGGCACGCGCGCTCGCGGCGTTGTCCTCGGTCGTGCGATCGCACGCACCAGCCCCCGCTGCCTGATCCGGCCTGATCCGAACGAAACGCCCCAACCCATCGAGTACCAGGGATTCCCGTGTCCACGCATACCCCGATCACCGGCCGGCCCGTACGGGTCGCGCTCGTCGGCGCCGGCAACCGCGGTCTGACGTACGCCGAGTGGATCAAGGCGCACCCCGAGCGCGCCGAACTGGTCGCCGTCGCCGATCCGCGCCCCGCGGCGCGGGCCGCCGCCGGCGCACCCGTCGAGTTCGACGACTGGCGGCCGCTCGTCGAGAACCGCATCGCCGACGCCGTCGTCGTCGCCACCCAGGACCGCTTCCACGTGGAGCCGGTGCTGGCGCTGGCCGAGGCCGGTTACGCGATCCTCGCCGAGAAGCCGCTCGCCCCGACCGAGGAGGAGACCCGGCGGATCGTCGAGGGTGTGGAGCGGGCCGGGGTCCTGTTCGCGGTGTGCCACGTCATGCGGTACACCCCGTACACCGATCTGGTGAAGGAGGTCGTGGACTCCGGCGTGCTCGGCCAGCTGGTCTCCCTCGACCATCTGGAGCCGGTCGGCTGGTGGCACTACGCCCACAGCTACGTACGCGGGCCGTGGCGCAGCGAGAAGGACTCCTCCCCGATGCTGCTCGCCAAGTCCTGCCACGACCTGGACTGGATCACGTACGTCATGGGCGGCCGGATCGAACAGGTCACGAGCTTCGGCGGGCTGAAGCACTTCCGGCCCGAGAACGCTCCGGCCGGGTCCGCCGACCGCTGTCTGGACTGTGCGGTCGAGTCCGACTGCCCGTACAGCGCGCTGAAGCTGTACATGCCGACGCTGCGCGAGAAGGGCGCCGTCTGGCCGGTCACCCATGTCACCGAGGCGACCGACGAGGCCGGTCTCGTGCAGGCGCTGCGCGAGGGGCCGTACGGCGTCTGCGCGTACCGCGGCGACAACGACGTGGTCGACCACCAGGTCCTCGCGATGCAGCTGACGGACGGGGTGACCGCCACGTTCCAGATGGTGGCGTTCACCGAGCAGACGCACCGGCAGACCCGGATCTTCGGCTCGCACGGCTGGCTGATCGGTGACGGCGAGCGGGTCACCGTGCAGGACTTCCGGACCGGCGAGTCCACCGTCCACGAACTCGGCGCTTCCGGGTCGAACGCGGCCGACGGGCACGGTGGCGGGGACGCCGCGCTCGTCGAGGCGTTCGTCACCGCCGTCGCCACCGGTGACGCCGGGGCGGTCCGCTCCGGTCCCGCCACCTCGCTCGGCAGCCATCTCGCGGCGTTCGCCGCGGAACGTGCCCGGCACACCGGCACCGTCCAGACGGTCCCGGCGCAGTGACTCCCTCTGAAGGGCCTGTCGTTCGGACCACGCCGGGCTCGCGGGGGTCTGGCACGCACATCTGCCGCGTTGTCGTCGATCACCAACGCTCCGCGTTGGCTCAATCCTCCGCCTTGCAGCCGCACGCACCAAACCCCGCTCCCTGATCCGGCCTGATCCGAACGACAGGCCCTCTTTCCAGCCCCACCCTCACGTCCTCGGAGGACCACCTCATGTCCCGTCTCCTCACCCGCCGTTCCAGAGTCCGCGCCGTCGCCGCCCCCGTCCTCGCCACCGCCCTCGCCGCCGGTGTGCTGGCCGGCTGCTCCGGCAGCGGCAGCGACGACAACACCGTCACCATGTGGACCTACCCCGTCATCTTCGACGAGGCCAAGAACAAGGCCTACTGGGACGGTCTGGTCAAGGCGTTCGAGAAGAAGCACTCGGGCGTCAAGGTGAAGGTGGAGACCTTCCCGTGGGCCAACCGCGACACCGCGCTGGCCACCGCGATCGCCTCCGGCAAGGGTCCGGACGCGGTCTACCTGATCCCGGACCAGCTGCCGAAGTACGCCAAGAGCATCGTCGCGGCCGACGACTACATGCCGGCCGACGCCAAGGCGGACTACACGGACTTCGCGCTGAAGTCCGTCACGGTCGACGGCAAGGCGCTCGCCACCCCGATCCTCACCAGCGCCAACCCGCTGATCTGCGACAAGCGGGTGTTCGCCGCGATCGGCGAGAAGAACTACCCGACGAGCTGGGCGGAGCTGGAGGCGCTGGCCCCGAAGCTGAAGAAGAAGGGCTACTACGCCACCAGCTACAGCGGTGACACCCAGCAGACGCTCAACATGACCTTCTACCCGCTGCTGTGGCAGGCCGGCGGCGACGTCTTCTCCGAGGACGGCAAGAACGTCACCTTCAACGACGCCGCCGGCGTCAAGGCCCTGACGTACCTGAAGAAGCTCGTCGACGGCGGCTACACCGACAAGGACCTGGTCACCACCACGCCCAAGCTGGAGCAGACCCCCACCGCCAAGGGCAAGATCGCCTGCACCTGGCAGAACACCCCGGCGGACGTCGAGCCGTTCTGGGGCAAGGAGAACATCGTCGTCCAGCCGCCGCTGAAGGACGTCGAGTCGGTCGGATACGGCACCGTGGGCGCCCTGTCGATGCTGAAGGGCGCCGACAAGAAGAACACCGGCGACTGGCTGAACTTCGTCGCCGAGTCGCAGAACGCGGCCGGTCTGCAGAAGGCCGCGGGCTACTTCCCGGCCCGCAAGTCCGGTGGCGACCTGTACCCGGGCGACGCGCTGCAGACGGCGGTCGGCGCGACGCTGCCGAGCATGACCGTGGGTCCGCTCCAGGACAAGGCCCGTGAGGTCCAGGGCGTGCTCGCACCGGAGATCCAGGCGGCCCTGCTGGGCAAGAAGAGCCCGCAGGAGGCGCTGAACGCCGCGCAGAAGGCCGCGCAGGCGATGCTCGGCCGCTGATCACGCGCGGGGCCGGGGTCCGGCCGCAACCGGACCCCGGCCCCGCACCCTCCGGGGGAGCACGCTCCCCCGAGCCCCCGCAATTCCCCCGTACCGCAAGGAGATCCCCGTGGCAGTCGTCGCGGAACCCACCCGCCGGGGCCGTCGCAGCGGGCCGCAGGCGCGCCGCGAGGCCCGGATCGGCCTGCTCTTCGTCCTTCCGTGTTTCCTGCTCTTCCTCGCCTTCCGGTTCGGTCCGGGCGTCGCCGGTGTGCTGATGAGCTTCACCGACTACTCCCTGACCGGCGGCGGCAGCTTCATCGGGCTCGACAACTTCACCCGCCTGTGGGACGACCCGCTGTTCTGGCAGGCGCTGAAGGTCACGGTCCTCTACACCGTGCTCGCGGTGCCGGGCACGCTCATCGCGTCGGTGTCCCTGGCCCTGATCACCCGCCGCGCGTTCCGCGGCGCCAAGTTCTTCCGCTCGGTGTTCTTCCTGCCGGTCGTCACCTCGCTGGTGCTGGCCGCCACCGTCTTCGTCTGGATCTTCTCGACCGGCGGCCCGTGGTCCACCCTGATGGGCTGGTTCGGGATGTCCGAGGGCTCCTGGCTCTCCGACGACGTGCTGGTGCTGCCCGCGCTCGCGATCGTCGGCGTCTGGTCCCGCTTCGGGTACGGGATGCTCATCCTGCTGGCCCGGATGCAGGACATTCCGCGCGAGCTGGAGGAAGCCGCCCTCACCGACGGAGCGGGCCCCTGGCAGCGTTTCCGGTACATCGTGCTGCCGCAGCTCAAGCCCGCCCTGTTCTTCCTCGCCGTGATCGAGACGACGGCCTCGTTCCAGGTCTTCGACGCGGTCTACACCATGACCGGCGGCGGCCCCGCCAACGCCAGCTACACGCTCGTCTTCCAGCTCTACGACGCGGGCTTCAAGTACTTCGATCTGGGTTACGCCTCCGCCATCGGCGTCGCGCTCTTCGCGCTGACCGTGGTGGTCGCGGTGATCCAGCGGCTCGTGATCGGGAAGGACCAGTGACCATGACCGCAGCACCCGTAGAGACCGAGACCCCGCCCGTCGGCAAGGCCCCCGCGACACCCGACCGGGCCGCGCGGCGCGCCGAACGCACACTGCGCAAGCTGTCGGAACAGGACACCGTCCCGCACGGCATGCGCCCCACCCGGGCCGGCCGGATCGGGCGCGCCGTGCTGCTCACGGTGGCCGCGATCGTGACGATCTTCCCGTTCTACGCGATGGTCGTACTCTCCCTGAAGCCGTCCGCGGCGGTCGAATTCCCCGGCAGTCTGCTGCCGTGGCCGCTGACCGGCGAGGCGTACAGCACCGTCATGAACGCCCAGGACGTGCCGCGCTGGCTGGTCAACACCCTGGTCTACTCGGTCGTCTCCGTCGTCGGCGTACTGCTGCTCGCCTCGCTCGCCGGGTACGCGTTCGCCAAGAAGCGCTTCCCGGGCCGGGAGACGATGTTCTGGTCGTTCCTGTCGATGGTGATGGTCCCGTACCACGTCACGATGATCCCCACGTTCGCGATGATCGCGAAGCTGGGCGGCGTGGACACCTACTGGGGTCTGATCGTGCCGACCCTGGCCAATGCCCAGGCGGTGTTCCTGATGCGGCAGTTCATCCAGGGACTGCCCGACGAACTCTTCGAGGCCGCCCGGCTGGACGGCTGCAGCGAGTGGCAGATCTTCTACCGCATCGTGCTGCCGCTGCTGAAGCCGATCCTCGCCACGCTCGGCGTCTTCGTCTTCCTGTGGCACTGGAACGACTTCCTCTGGCCGCTGGTCATCGGCCAGTCCACCGACATGCGCACCCTCACCGTCGGCATCGCCTCGCTCCAGCAGCAGAACGTGCCGCTCAATGTGGTGCTCTCCGGCTCCGTCATCGCGTTCGTGCCCATCTTCGCCGCGTACATGGTGGGCCAGCGCTACTTCACCGAGGGCGTCACCGCGTCCGGAATCAAGGGATAGCTACGAATGTTCACCGATGAGGCCGCTCTGGAAGAGCGGCTCGCCACCCCCTCCCCCGCGCTCGTCGCCGACCTCGGCCGCCTCGAAGGCGATCTGCTGGTGCTCGGCGCCGGCGGCAAGATGGGCCCCAGCCTGTGCACGCTGGCCCGCCGGGCGCTGGACGCCGCGGGCCGTACCGATGTGACCGTGTACGCGGTCTCCCGCTGGTCCGACAAGTCCGCCGCCGATGCGCTGGAGGCGGCCGGGGTCTCCACCGTCGCCTTCGACCTGATGGACCCGGCCGCCGATCTGGCCGAGCTGCCCGACGCCGGGAACATCGTCTTCATGGTCGGCGCCAAGTTCGGCTCCGCCGGGGCGCCTTCGCACGCCTGGGCCGTGAACGCGGCGATGCCGGACCGGGTGGCGCGCCGCTGGCCGGGCTCGCGGATCGCCGCGTTCTCCACCGGCAACGTGTACCCGCTGGTGCCGGTCGCCTCCGGTGGCTGCACCGAGAGCGACCCGGTCGGCCCGGTCGGCGAGTACGCCATGTCGTGCCTGGGCCGCGAGCGGATATTCGGCCACGCGGCGCTGACCCGGGGAACCAGGGTCGCCAACATTCGGCTCAACTACGCGGTCGACCTGCGCTACGGCGTCCTCGCCGACATCGCCCATCGCGTGCAGGTGGGCGAGCCGGTGGATGTGACGACCGGTCACGCCAACGTGGTGTGGCAGGGTTACGCCAACGAGGTCGCGCTGCGTTCCCTGCTGCACGCCACCGACGGCGAGGCGTTCACCCTCAACCTGACCGGACCCGAGACCGCGTCGGTGCGCCGCATCGCGCAGTGGTTCGGCGAGGAGTTCGACCGGGAACCGGTCTTCGCGGGCGAGGAGGCACCCACCGCGCTGCTCTCCGACGCGAGCGGCTGCCACGCCCTCTTCGGATATCCGGATGTCGCGCTGCGCACCCTCGTCGAGTGGCAGGCCGACTGGCTGCGCCGCGGGCTGCCGCTGTCCGGCAAGCCCACCAAGTTCCAGGTCCGTGACGGAAGGTTCTGATCCACTCCATGTCCACTCCCTCCCTCCTGTCCACCCCGGCCCTGGACGCGCTGGCCCGCGGTGCCGTGATCCCCGCCCACCCGCTGGCCCTGCACGCCGACGGCTCCTTCGACGAGCGCCGGCAGCGCGCGCTGACCCGCTACTACCTCGCCTCCGGCGCGGGCGGGGTCGCCGTCGCCGTCCACACCACGCAGTTCGAGATCCGGGAACCGGAGGTCGGTCTGTTCCGGCCGGTCCTGGAGCTGGCCGCCGAGACGATCGACGCCGAGGCCGGCCGGCCGTTCATCAAGGTCGCCGGGGCCTGCGGGTACACCGCGCAGGCCGTCGCCGAGGCCGAGACCGCAGCCGCGCTCGGCTACGACGCGGTGCTGCTCAGCCCGGCCGTGCCCGGCGCGGACGAGAAGGGGCTGCTGGACCGGGCCAGGGCGGTCGGCGAAGTGCTGCCGGTGATCGGCTTCTACCTCCAGGAGGCCGTCGGCGGGCGGTACCTGTCGCCCGGCTTCTGGTCCGCGTTCACCGATCTGCCGAACACGGTCGCGGTGAAGATCGCCCCGTTCGACCGGTACCGCACCGCCGATGTCGTACGGGCGGTGGCCGCCGCGGACCGCGCCGACGAGGTGGCGCTGTACACCGGCAACGACGACGACATCATCGGTGATCTGCTCACCCCGTACGAGACGGCGGGCGGCACGCCCCGTTGGTTCGCGGGCGGCCTCCTCGGCCAGTGGGCCGTGTGGACGAGCTCCGCGGTGACGCTCCTCGACGACGTCCGCAGGGCACGCGGCGGGGACCACGAGGCGATGGTGCGCTGCCTGACCCGTCGCTCCGAGCTGACCGATGCCAACAGCGCGGTCTTCGATGTGCGCGGCGCGTTCCGCGGCTGCATCGCTGGAGTGCACGAAGTGCTGCGTCGCCAGGGGCTGTTGGCGAACATCCGGTGCCTGGACCCGGCCGAGACGCTCTCCCCCGGACAGGCCGAGGAGATCAGTCGGGTGGCCGCGGCCTACCCTTGGCTGACCGATGACGCCTTCGTTGCGGAGCACCTCGATGCCTGGCTCTCCTGATCCTGCCGACCGCTCCCGGGTGGTCGTCGCCGTACCGCCGGGCCTGCGGGCCCAGTTCTTCACCGCCGAGGTCTGGCGGGAGCTGGAACGCGCGGCGGAGCTGACGGTCCTGGACGACCACTCCGACCGGGCGGCGGTGGCTGCGGCGCTGCCCGGCGCCCGCGCGCTGATCACCTCATGGCGTGCGCCCAAGGTGGACGCCGAACTCCTCGCATCCGCCGACCGGTTGGAGCTGGTGGCGCACACCGGTTCGGCGGTCGCGCCCTATGTCACCGAGGAGGTGTTCCGGCGGGGCATCGTGGTCACCCAGGCGGGTGACGAGATGGCCCGCCCGGTCGCCGAGGTGGCTCTGGCGTTCACGCTCTCGCTGCTCCACCGCGTCCAGCGCTTCGACCACGCCCTGCGCGGCGGGCTGGAGTGGGCGGCGGCGAGCGCGGCCCCGCCGCGCCACGAGATCCACGGCAGCGACATCGGCGTGATCGGCGCCTCCCGCACCGGACGTGCCTACATCGCCCTGGTGCAAGCGATGGGGGCGCGGGTCGGCGTCAGCGACCCCTACCTCTCCGACGCGGACGCCGAGGCGCTCGGCGTGGAGTGCGTGCACCTGGAGACGCTGCTGTCCCGCAGCAGGATCGTGGCCGTGCACGCGCCGGTCACCGAGGAGACCCACCGGATGATCGGCGCCGAACAGCTGGCGCTGATGCCGGACGGGGCGGGCCTGGTGAACACCGCCAGGTCGTGGCTGGTCGACGAGGACGCGCTCCTCGCCGAACTGTCGACCGGACGGCTGGACGCGGCGATCGACGTCTTCGACGCCGAGCCGCTGCCCGTCGGCCACCCCTTCCGTTCCCTCCCGAACGTGCTGCTCACCCCGCACCAGGCGGCGGGCAGTGTCGAGTGCCGGCGGCGGCTCGGTACGAGCGCCGTCGACGAGGTGCTGCGGCTGCTCTCCGGACGTCCCCCGGTCCACGCCGTCACCGCCGACGCCCTCGCCCGTCTGCACTGAGGGCTGTCCCGCGAGGCGGGCCATCTCCGCCGCCCCCAACCCCCATACCTGTCAGGAGAATTCACCTCCATGCGACTGATGCGCATCGGTGAACCGGGCCATGAGCGCCCCGTCGCCATCTGCCCCGAGGGCCGTCACCACGACCTGTCCGGCATCACCGACGACATCGACGGCGCGTTCCTCGCCGCGCTCGCCGACCGTCCGAACCTGGTGCCCGCCGAGCCGGCGCTCCCCGGGATCGACATCACCGGTCAGCGGATCGGCGCCCCGGTGGCCCGCCCCTCCGCGCTGCTCTGCATCGGCCAGAACTACGCGGCCCACGCGGCGGAGTCGGGCAGCGAGCCGCCCGAGCAGCCGATCCTGTTCTACAAGTCGCCGAACACCGTCGTCGGCCCGTACGACGACGTGCTGATCCCGCGCGGCTCGAAGAAGACCGACTGGGAGGTGGAGCTGGCCGTCGTGATCGGCCGCCGCGCCTCCTACCTGGACTCCCCCGCCGACGCCGCCGCGCACATCGCGGGATACGCCGTCAGCAACGACGTCTCCGAGCGCGCCTTCCAGCTGGAGGAGTCGGGCGGCCAGTGGTCCAAGGGCAAGAGCTGCGCCACGTTCAACCCGCTGGGCCCGGTGCTGGTGACGGCCGACGAGGTCGGCGACCCGCAGCGGCTGCGGCTGCGCAGCTATGTGAACGGGGAGCCGCGGCAGGACTCCAGCACCGCGGACATGATCTTCAGCGTGGCGCATCTGGTGCACCATCTGTCGCAGTACCTGGTGCTGGAGCCCGGCGACATCATCAACACCGGTACTCCGCAGGGGGTGGCACTGTCCGGCCGCTTCCCCTACCTCGGCCCGGACGACGTGATGGAGGTCGAGATCTCGGGCCTCGGCCGGCAGCGCAGCGTCTGCCGGCCCGCGTAAGGGCTGTCCCGTAATCCCTGGCGGACGGGCGGCGTCAGCCACGGCTTGCGGGACAGCCCTCAGCACCGAACGGGCCTCAGTCCTCCGGGAGTTCGACCGGGGCGATGTCCTCGAAGACGTCGCCGGGGCCGGGGTTCGACGCATCGGTCGCGCCGCCGAACTGGGTCATCACACCCCAGACGGCGTTGAGCGCGGTCTGTACGGCGCCCTCGGCCCATCCGGCCGTCCAGGAGATGTCGTCGCCCGCGAGGAACAGCCCCCGCCGGTCGGCGGGCAGCCGGTCCTGCATGAAGTGGGTGAACAACCGCCGCTGGTAGCGGTAGTGGCCCGGCAGGTTGGCCTTGAACGCCCCCATGAACCAGGGCTCGTTCTCCCACGAGACCGTCACCGGGTTGCCGATGATGTGCTTCCTGACGTCGACGTCGGGATAGATCTCGCCGAGCGACTTCAGCATGACGTCCATGCGCTCGTTCGGGGAGAGCGGCAGCCACTTCAGGCTGTCGTCGCACCAGGTGTACGAGAGGCAGATGACGGCCGGCCTGTCGGGGCCGTCGTCCAGGAGGTACGTGCCGCGGGTCATCCGGTCGGTGAGCGTCATCGACATGGTGTCCCGCCCGGTCGGCGCGCCCTTGTCGTCGACCGCCCCGTCCAGCCAGAACGGCCGGTCGACGGGCACGAACAGCTTGGACGACTCCATGTAGTGGGTGCGCTCCATCGCCGTCCAGTGGTCGATCGGGAAGAGCGCGTCGTCACAGTCGATCTTCGAGAGCAGCAGCCAGGACTGCCCGGTGAAGATCGCGGCCGGGTACGTGCGGATGTCGCCCGTGGCGTCGGTGACGGTGATCCGGTTCCCGGCGGTGCGGTTCAGCCGGGTCACGGCGGGGCGCGGTTCTCCGCCGTGCAGCGAGGACAGCGAGGTACCGAGCGGCCAGTGGACGATCTTGTGCGGTTCGCGGTCCCAGAGCCGCAGCGGGAGCTGCTGGCTGCCGCCGACGATGCCCCGGTGGTGGTCGTCCGCCTCGGTGTAGACGACGCGCAGGATCTCCAGGATGGAGTTGGGGAAGTCGGTGTCCCAGCCGCCGGTGCCGAAGCCGACCTGCCCGAAGATCTCCCGGTGCCGGAACGACTTGAAGGCGTCGGAGTCGCAGAGGAATCCGTAGAAGGTCTGGTTGTCGAGCTTACGGACGAGCTCCGCCCAGATCTCCCGGATGCGCGGCACATCGCGTTCGCGCATCGCGCGGTTCATGTCGGAGAAGTCGGCGCCCTCCTCCAGGCACCGGTTCCAGGCGTCCATCACATCGCGGTAGACCTGCGGCAGATCATCGATGGTCCGCGCGTAGTGCGACTCGCCCTTGAGGTCGACGACGGTCGACGGGGTGGCCGGGGAGAGCGGGTTGGGGAACGGCTTCGTCTCCAGGCCCACCAGATCGATGTAGTGCTGGAGCGCGGTGGACGACGGCGGGAAGCGCATCGCGCCCATCTCGGCGGTGAGCTGCGGGTCGCAGCCGTCGAATCCGACGGTGCGCAGCCGCCCGCCGATCTCGTCCGCCTCGTAGACGACGGGCTTGAGCCCCATCTTCATCAGCTCGTACGCGGCGACGATGCCGGACAGCCCGCCGCCGATGACGGCGACCTCGGTGCCGTGCTCGGTCGCCGGTATCTGCCCGATGCCCGCGGGGTGGGCCAGGAAGTCGTCGTACGCGTAGGGGAAGTCCGGCCCGAACATGGTGATGGGCTCGGCGGCGTCGGTGTGCTGGACGGCGTTGGGCACCGTGGACGTCATGGGGTACGGACTCCTTGCACGAAAAAGAGGGGGGTGGAACGGGGCGGCGGGCTCAGACGAGGGAGCCGTACAGGCCGGGGCGACGGTCGTTCAGATACGGGTTGGCTGCGCGCGACGCGCTCAGGAACTCGGGGTCGACCTCACCGATGACCAGTTCCTCGCCACGTCCGGCGCGAGTGCGGACGGTGCCGTCGGGGCCGGCCAGACAGCTCAGTCCGACGAACTCGAACTCGCCTTCCGGTCCGGTCCTGTTGACGTACGCCACGTACAGCTGGTTCTCGAAGGCGCGGACCGGTACGACGGACTCGGCGACGAACTGGAAGGGGTGCATCTGCGCGGTGGGCACCAGCAGCAGATCGGTGCCGGCCAGGGCGTGCGAGCGGACGTTCTCCGGGAACTCGACGTCGTAGCAGATCATGATCCCGACGCGAACGCCGTCCAGTTCGGCCTGGACCACGGTCCGCTCGCCCGGGGTGAACCACTCCTGCTCGAAGCAGCCGAAGAGATGGGTCTTGCGGTAGTTCGCGAGCGCGGCCCCGTCCGGTCCGACGAGCTGCGCGGCGTTGAAGATCTTCTCGCCCGCGCGCTCCGGGTAGCCGTAGAGGACCGCGAGACCGTGTCGTGCGGCGATCTGGGCGACGGCACGGGCCGACGGCCCGTCGGCCGGCTCGGCCAGCCGGGGCACGTCGGCACCGATCGCGTATCCGGTGAGGAACAGTTCGGGACAGACCAGCAGGCGGGCCCCGCCGTCCGCCGCCCGCCGCGCGGCTTCGTCGAGCACCTTGATGTTCTCGTCCACATGGCCGGGTCGTCCGGAACTCTGGAGCAGGGCGGTGCGCAACGGCGGCATGGCTGACCTCGGGCGGTGCGGGCTGGGCGGGGACGTATCGAAGGTACGGTCCCCCGCTCGGCCCGGACAAGGCGCGACTGTTGCGCGTACACCGTCGATCCATTGCGCTCCGACGGCCTGCCGCGGCGATTCATTGCGCAGGACGTCTTCGCAGGTCAGCTGGGTGACGCAGGTCTCATTCCCGCCATGTCCCACCCGGTACGCCCAAGCCGCCCCGCACGAGCGGTCCCGGCCCGGCACACCTCGGGCCCGCCCGTGCGACCCGGCCCACCCGGCACGCCTCGGGCCCGTCCCGCGATGGCGGACGGGGCAGCCGTCGCGGGACGACCCGCACCCCTATCCCGGCGACCCCGACGAATACCGCCGCAGCAGCGGCGAGAGCACCAGCACGGACTTTGTCCGCTCCACGTACGGCTCTCCGGCGATCCGTTCGAGCACCTGCTCGAAGTGGCGCATGTCCGCGGCGAAGACCTGCACGATCGCGTCGGCCTCCCCCGTCACCGTGGAGGCCGACGCGATCTCCGGGTACCGCGCCAGTCCCTGCTTGATCGCCTCCGGCGAGGTATTGCGGCTGCAGTAGATCTCGATGAAACCCTCGGTCTCCCAGCCCAGCGCGGCCGGGTCCACCCGCACCGTGAAGCCGGTGATGGCGCCCTCGGCGCGCAGGCGGTCCACGCGGCGCTTCACGGCGGGCGCGGACAGGCCGATGATCGCGCCGATGTCCGCGTAGGAGCGCCGGGCGTCTTCGGCGAGGGCGTGGACGATGCGTTCGTCGAGGTCGTTCAGGCGCACTTCGGGCGGTTCACTTCTCTGCGGTGGTCTGCTCCGGGGGCGGCGTGGGCCGCCCCCGAAGTAGACCACGGCGCCGCCCCGCCGGGCGCGCTCACCGCATCCGGTGACCGGTCAGAACGGGAACTGCGAGCGGCCGTGCTGGACCGAGATCCACTTCTGGGTGGTGAAGGCCTCGACCATCGACTCGCCGTTCAGCCGGCCGAGGCCGGAGCTCTTCTCGCCGCCGAACGGGACGATGGGCTCGTCGTGGACCGTGCCGTCGTTGATGTGGATCATGCCGGTGTGGATGCGCCGGCCGATCCGTACACCGCGCTCGATGTCGCCCGTGTGCACCGCGCCGCTCAGACCGTACGGGGTGTCGTTGGCGATCCGTACCGCCTCGTCCTCCCCGTCGAACGGCACGAGGAGCGCGACCGGTCCGAAGATCTCCTGGGACAGGACGGGGGAATCGGCGGCCAGGCCGGTGAGCACGGACGGGCTCACCAGATTGCCTTCCGTCCGGCCGTGCAGCAGGGCCGTCGCACCGGCCTCGACGGTCTGGTCGACGAGCGAGGAAATGGCCTCGGCCTGGGAGGAGTTGATCAGCGGGCCGATCACGGTCCGCGGGTCGGCCGGGTCACCGACCGGCAGCGAGGCGACCTTGGCGACGAACTTCTCGGTGAACTCCTTCTCCACCGCCCGGTCGACCAGGATGCGGTTCGCGGCCATGCAGACCTGGCCCTGGTGCACGTAACGGCTGAACACGGCCGCGTCCACGGCGTAGTCCAGATCGGCGTCGTCGAGGACGATGAGCGCGCTGTTGCCGCCGAGTTCGAGCACGGCCCGCTTGAGGTGCGCCGCGCACACCGTGGCGACGTGCCGTCCCACCTTGTCCGAGCCGGTGAAGGAGATGACCTGCGGAACGGGGTGCTCCAGCAGCGCGTCACCGATCTCGGCGATGTCGGTGACCACGACGTTCAGGAGCCCGGCCGGCAGCCCCGCCTCCTCGAACACCTTGGCCACCAGCGTGCCGCCGCAGACCGGGGTGTTCTGGTGCGGCTTGAGCACCACGGCGTTGCCGAGCGCCAGCGCGGGGGCGACCGACTTCAGCGACAGCAGGAACGGGAAGTTGAAGGGGCTGATGACTCCCACCACGCCGACGGGCACCCGGTAGACACGGTTCTCCTTGCCCTCGGTCGGCGAGGGCAGGATCTGCCCGGCGGGCCGCAGCGCGAGCTGGACCGACTCCCGCAGGAACTCCTTGACGAGATGCAGCTCGAAGGCGGCCTTCAGCCGGGTGCCGCCGAGTTCCGCGACGATCGCGTCGCTGATCTCGGACTCGCGCTCCTCGACGACGCGCAGCGCCCGCTCCAGCACCAGCCGGCGGGCGTACGGGTTGGTGTCGCCCCATGCCCGCTGGGCGGCCTCGGCGGACCGGTACGCCTGGTCCACCTCCTCGGCCGTGGCGACCGTGATCGAGGCGAGCTTCTCCCCGTTGTACGGATTGAAGTCGATGATGTCCCAGGAACCCTTGCCCGGCCTCCACTCTCCGTCGATGTACTGATGGGCCAGGTCGGTGAAGAAGGACATGAGATCCCTTACCGCAGAGAGGCGGGCAGCTGATTGCGCTTCATATTACTTACATTTCAATGGGGTTGAAGCGGATCACCACGGGATCCGAGGGCTGGAATCGGACATCCCCGATGTCCGAGGATGCCCGGGAACGACCTTGCCCCCCACGGCGCGAACGGCCGTGAGGGGCAAGGGTGGTGCGGGAGCGCGGGATCAGCTCCAGCTGGCGTGCAGCGGCTTGCCCTCGGCGTAGCCGGCGGCGCTCTGCACCCCGACGACGGCCTTCTCGGCGAACTCCTCCAGGGAGGCCGCCCCGGCGTAGGTGCAGGAGGAGCGGACGCCCGCGATGATCGAGTCGATCAGGTCCTCGACGCCGGGCCGGGCCAGGTCGAGGAACATCCGCGAGGTGGAGATGCCCTCCTCGAAGAGCGCCTTGCGGGCGCGGTCGTACGCCGACTCGTCCGAGGTGCGGTTCTTCACCGCACGCGCGGAGGCCATGCCGAAGGACTCCTTGTAGAAGCGGCCGTCGGCGGACTGCTGGAGATCGCCCGGCGACTCGTACGTACCGGCGAACCAGGAGCCGATCATCACGTTGGACGCGCCCGCGGCCAGCGCCATCGCGACATCGCGCGGGTGACGGACGCCGCCGTCGGCCCAGACGTGCTTGCCGTACTTCTTCGCCTCGGCGGCGCACTCCAGGACGGCGGAGAACTGCGGGCGCCCCACGCCGGTCATCATCCGGGTGGTGCACATGGCGCCGGGGCCGACACCGACCTTGATGATGTCCGCGCCGGCCTCGACGAGGTCGCGCACGCCCTCGGCGGCGACGATGTTGCCCGCGACGATCGGCACCTGCGGGTCGAGCGCCCGGACGGCCCTGACCGCGTTGATCATGGACTCCTGGTGGCCGTGGGCGGTGTCCACGACGAGCGTGTCGACACCCGCGTCGAGCAGCTGCTTGGCCTTGCCCGCCACATCGCCGTTGATCCCCACGGCCGCGGCGATCCGCAGCGCGCCGTCGGCGTCGGTGGCGGGGGTGTACAGAGTGGCGCGCAGTGCGGCCTTACGGGTGAGGATGCCGACGAGCCGGCCGTCCGCGTCGACCGCGGGGGCGAGCTTGCGGTGGGCGCCGTCGAGCTTGTTGAACGCGTCGCGCGGGTCGATGTCCGCGTCGAGCAGCACCAGGTCCCTGGACATGACCTCGGAGAGCTGGGTGAAGCGGTCGACGCCGGTCAGGTCGTGGTCGGTGACGACACCGACGGGACGCCGGTCCCCGTCCACGACGACGCCCGCGCCGTGCGCGCGCTTGGGCAGCAGGGACAGCGCGTCGGCGACCGTCTGGCCCGGGGTCAGCACGATCGGCGTGTCCAGCACCAGGTGGCGCGTTTTCACCCAGGAGACGACATCGGTGACGACCTCGATCGGGATGTCCTGGGGGATGACGACGAGCCCACCGCGACGGGCGACCGTTTCGGCCATCCGGCGGCCCGCGATGGCCGTCATGTTCGCGACGACGAGCGGAATGGTGGTGCCGGTGCCGTCGGGCGAGGAGAGATCGACACCCTGGCGAGAACCGACCGCCGAACGGCCCGGAACCATGAAGACATCGTCGTACGTGAGGTCGTACGGGACCGAGGGGGACTCTGTGTAGCGACCGGTGCCGGGCTCAAGAAAACGCATAAGCTCATTTTTTCATACGAAACGGAGCAGGTCGCTTCCACGAAGACACAGCAAACGACCCCCGCGTTCATATGTTCCTCCAAGGGAACCGCGGGAGCCCCGGGCAAGTGGAACCTGCCTTACCCACGGACCCTACCCGAGCGGCACGCGAATCTTTCGCGATCATCTTCCCTGGACCTGGCGACAAGGGGTCGGGTAGCTTCAAACCCGCAGGTCCCGTGGGTCACCACTGCGCCCCGGAGGAACAGGCGGAGAGGTCACAACTTCCGTCACCCGTACGACCGGAGAGGATCACGACCCACCCGTGGAGAGCGAACTGCCGGACATTTACTGCCCGTTCCCCCAGCGGACGAATCCGCACGTCGGGCACACCCGAGTCCACCTCGACAGCTGGATCCGCAACACCGGTCTGGTACACCGCGATTCAGCCAGGGAGCGCTTCGAGCAGGCGGACTTCGGCGCGTTCGTCGGCATGGTGTACCCGACCTCCGACGGCAAGAATCTCGACCTCGTCGCCGACTGGTTCGTGTGGCTGTTTCTCGTCGACGACCAGCTCGACGACGGGTATCTCGGCCGCAGCCCCGAGCGGGTACGGGACGTGGTCGCGGTGATGCGTTCCGTGATCGAGGGCAAGGGTACGGGCACCCTGCCGGGCGAGGGCCTTCCCGCCGCCGTGGTGGCCCTGGTCGATCTGTGGGAACGGACGATCCCGACCGCGGCCGCGCACTGGCGCACCCGGTTCGGCTGGCACCTGACCACGTATCTCACGACAACCACCACCTGGGAGGCGGGGAACCGGGCGGCGGGCGTGGTGCCCTCCGAGGAGACGTACATCGCCAAGCGCCGCCACACCGGCGCGATACATGTCTGCATGGACCTGATAGAGATCGTGGCCGGGATCGAGGCTCCCGAGTCGATCCACAACGACTCCCGGTTCATCACCGCGCTGGAAGCGTCGTGCAATGTCGTGTGCTGGGCCAACGACGTGTACTCGTACGAGAAGGAACAGGTGCTCGGCGAGATCCACAATCTCGTCCATCTGGTCCGTCACCACCGCGGATACGGCAAGCAGGAGGCGCTCGAACACGTCTGCGCGGAGATCGCCACGGAGACGGAGCGGTTCCTCACCGCCGAGGCCGAGCTGCTGGCCGCGTACCCGCAGCTTTCCTGGATGCTCACGCCGTACCTGGACGGGATGCGGAGCTGGATGCGCGGCAATCTGGACTGGTCGCGGCAGACGCCCCGCTACAACCCGGCCGATGTGAACCAGTACAAGGCGCCGGAGCAGTACCTGGAGTCGACGGTCCTGGGCACGGCCCGGAACTGACCCGCCGGGCAGGAATCCCGCCCGGACGGCTCACCGGCTGTCCGGGCCGGTCCCGCGCGACGGCCGACGGGCGGGACCGGGGCACGCTAGCCCGGCAGGATCCGAACGAGAGGCCCCGGGTGCGGATCACCGGCGCCCGCGCTCAGTCCCCGTCCGGGTCCGCGCGCTCCAGGGCGGGCCGCCGCGGCGCCGCCGACTCGGTCAGCAGGTAGTCGGCCGCCGCCGTGTCCGTCACCAGGCTGGTGACCAGACCGGACCGCAACACCGCCCCGATCGCCGCGGCCTTGCGCTGGCCGCCCGCGATCGCCACCACCTCCGGGATCCGGCGCAGCCGGTCGGCCTCGACCGTGATGCACCGCTCCCCCAGGTCCCGGCCGACCCGCCGCCCCTCCTTGTCGAAGAGGTGCGCGGACATCTCCGCGGCGACGCCGAGCGACGCGTAGTGCGCCCGCTCCTCGTCCGAGAGCATGTCGTGGACGGTGGAGATGCCCGGCTCCCAGGAACCGATGGAGACCGCGGCGACCGTCACCTTGTCGAAGTAATCGAAGGCGCGGGCGATGCCGGTCTGGTGACGCAGCGCGGCGGCCGTGGCCGGGTCGGGCAGCAGCATCGGCGCATAGATCGGGTGGGCCTCGCCGCCGGCCACCTGGGCGGCCCGCCGGACCGCCTCGACCGAGCCCCGCTCCGCCGTCCCCGCGTCGTACACCCCGGTGAGCTGCACGACCGTGCACGGCGGCAGCCGGTCGAGCGCCGCCGCCATGTGGATGGTGGACCGGCCCCAGGCCAGGCCCAGCACATCACCCTCGTTCACCAGTTCGCCGAGGAGATCGGCCGCGACCTCCCCCAGATTCTCCGGGTCGGGTGCGTCGTCCTGCTCCTCCGCGGGAGATTCGACGACGACCGCGTGACGCAGCCCGTAGCGGGCCCGCAGAGCGTCGGACCGCTCGGCGTCCAGCTCGGCGGGAACGCGGATCTCGATCCGTACGAGGTCGCGCTCCAGAGCCGTCTCCAGGACCCGGGCCACCTTGAAGCGGCTGACGCCGAACTCCTCGGCGATCTGGATCTTCGACTTTCCTTCGAGGTAGAAGCGGCGGGCCATGGCCGCCGCCTGCACCAGCTCCGCGGGCCCCATCCGCAGGGCGGACCGTCCCGCCGACATTGCAGACACCGCGATCTCCTCACTGCTGTTCACACTCTCGATACGCCGTTCATCCTGTCAGATCCGGCGATCCCTGATCGGTCCCGTCGGACCACGTTCATCTGCCCTTGGCCGGGCCGACCCGCAATCGGGGGCCGGAGCGGGTTCCGGCGCCGGTTGCGGCTTCAGTGGCGGCACGCCCAGGCCGCCGAGGCGGTGGCCCCTTCTGCCTTGGCACGCAGGGCGCGCACCGCTTCGGCCGGGTCCTTGGCCCCGTACACCGCCGAACCCGCGACGAAGACATCCGCACCGGCCTCGGCGCACCGCTCGATGGTGGACTCGGAGACACCGCCGTCGATCTGGAGCCACAGTTCGAGGCCGTGCTTGGAGATCAGCTCACGGGTGCGGCGAATCTTCGGCAGCATGATGTCCAGGAACGCCTGACCGCCGAAGCCCGGCTCCACCGTCATGATCAGCAGCATGTCGAGCTCGGGAAGCAGGTCCTCGTACGGCTCGATGGGCGTCGCGGGCTTGAGCGCCATGGAGGCGCGGGCGCCCTTGGCCCTGATCTCCCGCGCCAGCCGTACGGGGGCTGCCGCGGCCTCCACGTGGAAGGTGACGGAACCGGCTCCTGCCTCGACGTACTGCGGTGCCCAGCGGTCCGGGTCCTCGATCATCAGGTGGCAGTCCAGCGGAGTGTCCGTGGCCCGGCTGAGCGATTCCACGATCGGCACGCCGAGGGTCAGATTCGGCACAAAGTGGTTGTCCATTACATCGACGTGGAGCCAGTCGGCACCTTCGACCGCCTTCGCCTCCTCGGCGAGACGGGCGAAGTCAGCGGACAGGATGCTGGGGTTGATCTGGGCCATGAGCCAAGCCTGCCATGTTCCGCGCCACTTCCCCGCCCTGGTGCGGGCCAAAGCCTCACGGGATCATTACGGTTCTCGAAATCGGGGTGTTCGGGCCGTGCGATATGGACGTTTCAGCCCGCGTCGGCCCCTTCAGGGGCGATACGGACCCTACGGCGATGGGATTTCTGCCGACAACCGGATCCACAGAATCGGGCGGGCAGCCGGTCCTGACGCGGGGCAGCGCGCGACCGCGCTCCTCGCAACCCGGAGTCTCGTCACGGAACTCCGCCGGCTCCGCGATTTCGCTACGCACTGTGGTCACGTCCGCTACAGGGTGCGGGTCCCCGCCGCCTCGCGCACGGACGTCCTGAGAGCCTGTCGGATCACCTTCGATCGGAGAGCGGACGCGGCATGGCGCATGCGATTCCAAGGCGCCGGGAGGGCCTCGGATGGGGTCTCCCGTGCTCCTTGAGAGCTCGGGGAAGGAGCTGCCAGGACATTTCGGCAACGCAGGAAGCGTGCGTGCCACGCCGCGCCCGCCCGCCCGATCAGAGGTCGTCCGACAGGCTCTGAGCGGCGCCGGACCTCGTACCGCCGCCACGCATCCCGCCGCACGTCACCGCGGTCAGCAGCCCCGGCGATCCACCAAGCCGCCTCGCGGCTGCTCCATCGCCGCACATCCCACCAGCGGCGACTGCACGTCTCCCACCGAGACGTCCGGGCGCACGGCACCCGCCGCGCGGGCGCGCGTGAACAGCACCTCCAGGACCTCTCCGAACCTCGGAGGGTAAGTGGCGGTAGACCGTCCCGGCCCCCGCCCCCGCCGGGCGATCTCACGGAGGGGCACCATCCGTCCCTCGGTCACGAACGCCGTCCTGGCCGCGGCCAGTACCCGCGCCCGGTTCCGCAAGCCGTCGGATCGGGGTGGGGCGCGTGGTGGACCCGCCGGTGAGGATGTCCAGGGCCAGGTCGGAGAGGGAGGGCGGGGCGGGGGCGGGGGCGGGGGCTGATCCAGCTTCTGGGGCAGTGCCGGTCTCAGGAGCGGTGCCGGGCGCAGTCTCGGGTTCGGGCACGGTCTCGGGTCCGGGTTCGGGTCCGGGGCCCACCTCATCACGTTCGTTCTCCCCGTGCCCCTCCTCGTACCCCTCCTTCCTGCCGTCCTCCTCCCGTCCGGCAGTCGACGTGGCCTCGATAGCGTCCAGCTCAGCCTGCTTGAGCTGGACGTGGCGTGCGGTCAGTGCGACTCGCTCCGTCAGCTGCTGGAGGGTGGGCATCTCCGCCAGCTCTCGTAGCCGTGCGGCGTGCTCCCGCTCCGTCTGCGCGTACCGCAGGGCGGTCTCGGCGTGAGCGCGCACGGCGTCGGCGAGTTCGGCCTCGACGGCGGCGAGGGCGGACGGTCCGGTCCCCGTCCCGGTGGCGAAGGAAGCGGACGACATCAGGCACCACCGCCCGGCTCGCCGGAGGAACTGCCCCCGGCCGAATTGCCGAGGTTCACTGAGCCCAACGGCTCGGAGATGAAGGTCGCGCCCCGGACCGGGGGCCTGGGGACCAACGCGCGACTGGTGTGCGAAGACCTGCCCCGATTGGGCCGGAGTTTCTTGTCGTGGTGGCTCGTACGTCCGTCGTCCGAGCTGTCACTCTCGTCGCCGCTCCCGTCGGTGCCCCCGCCTTCCTCGTCGTCGCCTTCGCGACCACGCTTGGAGTCGTTGTGAGAGCGCTGCGGGCCGTACTCGATCACGGCCCGCCACCCTCCGAGCCGCTCCCCCTCAGCCTGTGGGTGTTCCGGGTCGATGAGATTGCCCCACGGATCCCTGGCCGGTGGCTCGACACGGATCTCCCGGGTGAGCACCAGACGCGGATACGAGGAGCGCCCTTCCCTACCCGCGACGTACACAGGACCGGCAGGGGCGGTCGTGCGGATGGGCATGCCCAGCGCCCGGGAATGCTGAGTCAGCAGGTATTGCGCGCTCTCGTCCAGAGCGAAACCGTTCTCCGGAAGACGGAACTCCGAGAAGGGCGGTGACTTCTTCGTGTGGGTGTTGACCGCTCCGGTGTGCGTCCTGCTCTTCGGGTGCGGCGCTCCGGTGGTCATCCTGGTGAAGAATTCTTGCACCTGCATGCGCGCCTTCCGTGCACCAGTGGTCATATCCGTCAGCGGCTTCAGCACTTTCTGTTCCTCGGCCGTCATGCTCGTCAGGTGCTCCGGGCCCGACAGGGCGTGGTCCGCGCCGATGGGACCGGCTGCGGCGAGAAGGTCCAGGAACGCCTCGTTGACGCAGGTGCTCCCTGCCGGGCTCGTGGTGCTGGTGCCCGCGAGGGCGGAGGGCTGCCACGGCTGATAGTGCGGGGTGGGCGCAGTGGGGTCCAGATCCATCATGTCGTCGTCACAGGTGCCGGTGCGAAGTCGATGTCCATCGGCGAGGACGGTTCGTACGCCTGGGAGCCGCCGAGGAGCCCGCCCTGCTCGTTGAGGGCGTCCCTGGTGACGGCTCGTATGTGCGCGGTCAGGTCGCCCGGGTTGATTCCGAGGTCGGTGAGAACGGCCTCGGTCCGGCGCACCTCGTTCTCCGCGGCGATGAATCGCTGCTCAGCGGCGAGATGTGCGGCAGAAGGGCCTCGCGAGCCTTGGCCCTCCGGTGGCCCGAGACGCGATTCCTGCCCACGCGCCTGGGCGAGTTCGTTCAGCGCGCGCTGGTGGTCGGCCCAGGCGTCGATCCGGGCGGTGGCCATCGCTCCGGTGGTGTCGCCGACGATCAGCCGGCGCTCCGCAAGGCTGCGGGCCTCCATGGCGGGCGAGGAAAGCCTGGCCGACTGTTGGTGCTGCTGCTGGTTCTGTGCTTGCTGTTGCTGCTGTTGGTTCTCCTGTTGCTGCTGCTCTTGCACGGTGGCCAGCTTCTGCCGCGCCGCGGACACCCGCGTCTCCTGCGCCTTCAGGTCGGATCGCAACTGCGCCGCACGCGAAGCGAGTTCGGCCGCCTCGGCCGCCGCGGCCCTGTGGCGTTCCAGCTCCGCTCGGGCCGCCCGCGCCGCTTCCTCCGCGTCCCGGAGCTGCTGCTCGGTCTGCCGGAGGTGCTCCTGCGCCGCGTTCTCGTCGGTTTCCGTCACATGGGAGTCGGTGCCGGGGGCTTTGCTGGTGGACCAGCTTGAGGCGACGTCGGGCTGGTGGACGGTGTGGTCGGGAGAAAGAAGGCTGCCGTTCTGGGCGGTGAAGTTCTGGGGGGTGAAGTTCTGGGGGGCGGTGTGCAGGGGGATGACTGCGTTGTTGCTGACGTTTTCGATGGTGGTGAGGTAGTCGTGCGGGAGATTCAGGAGGGATTCCTGGCGGGTGTGCACCATGAGGCCGTCGCTGCGCACTGCGCCGGCGCTGTCGTTACGACGGAAGAGGTGGGGGTCATGTTCCTTGGCGTCGGAGTATTCGTCGGCAAGGCCGAGGAAGTGGAGGATCTCGTGCGTCAGCACCGCGTCGCTGTGGCCGACATCCCACTGGAGCTGGTCGGCGCGTCCCGGGGTCTGAGCCTGGGACAGGGTGACGGCCTCGCTGTGGTCGGGTGAGAACAGGAGCTCCGCGGTGACATGCAGCTGGTCGCTGGAGTCCGGCAGCTTGTAGCCGACGTTGACGTAGGTGTCCAGGGTGGACTGGACGCGGGCCTGGAACGCGGCCAGATCCTGCGCGGTCAGCCCGTCGACGAGCCTGACCGGCAACGTGACGAAGAACTGACGGACCATCCGCCCATCGGGCATCTGCACGCGGCGGACGTGATGGCGAATCAGCGTCATGGAGCCGTTGAGCCGGCCCGGGTCGCGTCGGGTCTGCGCGACCTTCGGGTCGAAGCGTTCGGTGTGCACGGCGGCAGTGCTGGATTCGCCGATCTGCCTGATCTCGTGCGGGAGTACGGGGCGGGCGAGCCGCTCGCCCGAGGTGCGCTGCTCGGACTTCGGGACGGGCCCCGTGGGGGTGGGGTCCGGAGTGTGCGGGGAACTCGGAGCGTGCGGAGCGGGCCACTGGGGAGTCCGGGAGGCGAGCGACTGGGCGGTCGGGTCAGTGGGCGGTGGCACCGGGAACCCCGGTACGGCTGTCCCCTCGGGGCGGTGCGCGTCGGCGAGCTGGGTGCCCAGAATGAGCAGGTCTGTGACGGCGGCGAGGTGACGGTCCTCCGCATCGGAGGCCTGTTGCCGCAACTCCTGCCGTTGGGCCAGCAGTTGATCCCGCACGGCGTCGGCGACCCGGGTCTGCGCCAGGCCGCGGGCCTGCTGGGCGGCGCGCAGACCGTCCCACGCCCGTACGTTGTCCTGCAGGCGCGGCAGCTCGGCCAGCAGCATCGACTCCCGACGGCTCAGTGCCTCGGCCCGGGGGCCGGCCCCGGAGGGCAGCGCGGCGAGCCGGGCCTGGGTGGTTTCGAGCATTCTCGTGGCGCTCCGCAGGTCCTGCCGCGCCTCGGCCTCCGTCCGGTCGAGCCCCTCCGCCAGGGTCCGCTGGTCGGAGAGCAGCCGGTCGGCCTCGCGCAAGGCCTCACGGCTGGAGTTGAGCCGCTCGGTCGCCTCGGTGAGCCCGAGCCGCGACCCGAGGTCGCCGCCGAGATCCCGGTGGCGCTCCTCAAAGGCCCTGAGCTCCTGCCGGGCGTGGTCGAGGCCGGCCTTCGCACCGTTACGGTCCGGGAACGCGGTGGTGTCCGGGCCGAAGGTCCAAAAACGGGTGCCGTCGCCGTCCCGGAGTGCGAGTTCCACGGTGAACTGCCCGGACTGCGCCACCGACGACGCCCTGTAGAGCGCCTCCACGCGGGCGTCGGCAGTGGGGTTCGGTCCGAGGTCGAGCCAGAGCTGCGGCACGGCCCCCGACGGCGGGAGGTTGGGCGAGGCGCTGATCAAGGCGGCGATGTCGGCGGGGGCGAGGGTGTTCACATCCGCCGTGGACAGGTCCCACACCCCGTCGCCCCGGTCCGCGCCGGGGAGCACTCCGAGCCCGAGCAGGTCGCGCTCCGGCAGCCGCATCACGGCCGTGCCGGTCACGTAGCGCACCTCGTCGTTCGGGCCGGTGACCGTGGTGACGGTGTCGACCTCGACCTCGTACGTCCGCACTCCCTGCTGGGCGTCGGGCTGCCCGGCCATGCCGGTCTTCTCCCAGTGGCGGCCCACGGCGGAGATGCCGCCGCCCTGGCCGGCCGGCGTCGACTGCTTCGCCAGCAGCGGAGCCGATATCCCTGCGCTGTAGTCGCCCTTCTCGCCCAGCGTTCCGGACACGCCGAGGTTGAACGCGCTGTTGCGGGACGTCGAGGAGCCGGATGTCGTGCTGAAGCCCGTCACCCGCACCCGGTCGGTCGTCACACCCTTGGTGTCGTCGATCAGCCTGGGGTGGAACACCTCGGTGGACAGGGTGACCTGGGGGTGCGATGAGGTGCCGGACAGCGTGCCGCCCATTCCGGCCGCGGCGCGCACCGGGTCAAGAGTGATCTTCCCGCCGAGTACGAGTTCCGTCAGCCGGACGGCTGCGCCGTCAGCCGATTGCCCG
Source organism: Streptomyces sp. NPDC104309 (assembly GCF_055584025.1). Taxonomy (NCBI): domain Bacteria; kingdom Bacillati; phylum Actinomycetota; class Actinomycetes; order Kitasatosporales; family Streptomycetaceae; genus Streptomyces; species Streptomyces sp. NPDC104309. The sequence goes on from NZ_JBVJMV010000003.1 coordinate 65,805, forward strand.
GAGCTGAGGCCCTTCCCCTTCAGATCAGGTGCCACCTCCTGCACAGCGTCGAGAAGTTGGCGATGATGGGTGATCCCGTAGACGATCTCGTCGCCGGTCGGCCGGATCGGGGCGGCCCCGGAAAGCCGACGGGAGGTGCGCGGATCGACCACGGTCACCTCATCGGCCAGCGGCTCTTGTTCGGGAAGGAGCTGTGGTGTCCGCTGCTCGCGGTCCCCGGCGAACCGGAGGGTGACCCGCCCGTCCACCTCCTCGTCCAACCGGTGGACGGGCCCGTCGGCGTCGACCTGGATGTCGGCGTCGAAGAAGTATCCGAGCGTGAACTCGTTTCCCCCCTCGGTGCGTTGCCACACCCGGTCCTCGGCCGACTGGGAGGTGCTCACCGTGTCGGTACGCGTCGTGGAGTTGCCGAGGGAGGGGCTGAACGTTGCCTTGCGCGAGTTCTCGGCGGACGTCGGCTTGACGATGCTCCCCGGCAGGGTGATGCCCCAACGGGTGGTGTGGCCCTTGCTCTTGGTGACGTTGGCGGGGGCGTGCGCGGTGAAGTTCTCCACCGCCGCACCGGCTCCGGCCTTACGGCCCCGTACGTAGGACAGTTGCGTCGCGTCCCAGGCGGGCCGGCCGTGCACACGCACCGTGACGGTCCGGGTGGTGGGGCCGCCCGAGTACGGGAAGGTGAAGCTCAGCGGCTTGCCCGCACCCCGGCCGGGCAGCGCGCCGAGCGCGGCCGTTGAGGTGTAGTCGGCGATGCGCTGGCGCAGTCCGGGCACATAGGCGCGGTGTCCGGGCGTGAGACTGCCCGGCGCGTGCCGCTCGACGAGGGCGGAGAGGCGCTCGCGCAGGAGGTCGGGCCGCCGGGCATCGTCATTGACGGCCGGAGGGGCGGCAGCGGACTCCCGCTGGTCCTCGCGGCCCCGCTCGTCCTGCGAGGGATGGGTGTTCTGCGGCTGCTCCGCCGACTGGCCCGGAGTGGATGCCGGGGTCGAGATGGCCGGGTCCACCGGTACGGGCAGCGGCTCCGAAAGAGGCGTCACTTCCAGCACCGCCGCGAGACCGAGGACGCCGTGCTGGACGAAGCGGTACGGCAGCTTGACGTCCATGGGGCGTGTCGTGTCGGTTTCGGGTCCGGCGAAGTGCGCCAGCATGGTGCCGCTGCGCCGCAACTGGTCCGGCGTGGCGAGGAACGTGATGCCGCCGGGGACCTTCACCGTGCGCGTCACGGAGTCCGCGGTCTGATTCAGTGGGGTGACGCGCCGATGGCCCCGGTGGATCGTCACCTCGTACGTGACATCGGCGCTGATCCGGTGCTGGAGGCCGCTCTCGGACGGCACGCGGGTCATGCTCGTCGACGCGGACGTCGTCGCCGAACGGCTGTTGCCCGCGCCGTACACGCCTTTGACCCCGCCGCCCCCGGTGGTGGGCTTCGGATGCTTCGGCTCGGACGGGTCCGTGCTCGGCGGCTGGGCGGCGGCGGCCTCCGCCTCCGCCCGGCTCTGGCCGTACTTCAGCGTGAGACCGGGACCGCCCTCGTGCGCGGTGGACTTGGTGATCTGGTGGGAGGCGCTGTCGGTGGCGCCGAGGTCCGTCTCGCCGTACTGCTGAACCTGACCCAGGCTCTGCGGGTTGCTGAGGACGGCCCGGACCTCGACCACCAGATCGGTCCCCGAGAGAGCGCCCGGGACGAACAGATCGTCGATGACGAACCGCCCCTTCACCATCTGGTGCGCGCGCGACATCAGGCTCGCCGGTGCGAGCTGGGCGTGGACGACTTCGTGCAGCAACAGACGCTGGTCGGAGGGGTCGGTCCCGGACACGGACTGCTGGACCAGCGACCCCGCGTGCAGGATGAAGTCCACGGCGGACTTCGCCGCGTTCATCGCCGACGTCCACAGGGAAGAGTTCGCGGAGGCGGATGTGGTGGGTACGGGCCGCGGGACGGTCGTCGGCAGGATCGGCCCCCGGCCCCGCTCACTCAGGTCGTTCAGCTGGATGCCGCCCGGATTCTCCGACGGGAATCTGCCGGGCATGGGCGAAGGCTCGGTGGCAACTGACGGCGTGGCAGCAGTCTGTACGGCTTCCTGCTGTATGGCTTCCTGCTGTACGGATTCGGTCTGCTCCGGCGGCTCGGAGAGGTTCGCCAGCATCGAATCGACGGCCTCGTAGAGCGCTTGACTGCCCCGCATGACGTCTACCAGGGAACTGTCCGGCAGCAGAAAGGTCGTCTGCGGCTCGGGAAGCGGAGTGCCGGAGGGCTGGAGTTCCGCCGGTCCGTACATCACCTCGACCGGGTCGGTGCGTTGGACCGGCACGGCCAGATCGACGAACACCTGGTGAGATGCGCGGGACGGGCCGGACACGCCGGGCCCGAGGGAGTCGTTACCCGCGAGCTCCTTCGAGTCGAACCTGACGGTGGGAGTCGATCCCGGCCCGTCGAGGACGTCGATACGGAAGACGGTGGGGATCCGGAAGACCTCGGTGCTCTGATTGCTCGTCAGAATGAACTGCGTGTGCGCCACCGAGGTGCCCACCGTCGCGGTCTCGGTCGTCTGCCAGGTTCCTTTGTAGTCCCCGGTGAAATTTGCGCGGAAGTGATTTGCCGTCACTCCGGTGAGCTCACCGGCCAGTTGAAAGTTGTAGGTGGTGCTGGACGACTCCTGCCCGGTACCGGGCACGGTCAGGCCGCTGGCATTGGGCATATGGACGCCGCTCAGCGACTTGATGTGCTGAGGAGCGCCGGTGTCGTCCCGGTCGAGAGTGAAGCGTATTTTGACGCTGTGCACAGCGCCGCCGAGCTGCGGCTTGGTGAAGTGGAGAACCATTCCGCCGTCGACCAGTTCGTCCATGGTGCCCAGGAGCCCGCCTTGAGAACCGAGCAGCTCCAGCTTGCGCAGGTTCTCCAGCCGCGTCTTGACCACGCGTTCATCCATGAACCGGTCACTCTGCTCCCCGGGGTGGGGCAGGTAGTCGTTGTTCTGGAGCCAGGTCTTGGCCGCGGCGAGCACCGGGTTCATGCCGTTCCCGTGCACCCGCAGGGGCGTGGTGGACAGGCCGATGCTGTCCAACCCTGCTATCTCCTTGGGTGGCTGCTTCGCCTCGCCCGCTGCGGGAGTTTCTCCCTCGACCCCCTCGGGGCTGAGTGTCCGGATGCGTATCGGAGTGGCGGGGGCGTTCCAGGGGCTCTGCCTCGTCCCGTCCGCCTCGATGAACTCGATGTGATAGGTCACGGTGGCCGGAGTCAGCACGTGCCCCGCGTTGGTGCGCAGATTGTGCAGCACGTTGTGCGTGGCGCCCGCGCCGAGACTTCGGTCGCTCTGCTTGGCGAAGCTGCCCTTGGGCACCAAGGTGCCGCCCAGGTTGAAGTCCCGGAACGCCTTGTCCGCTGCCTCCGGCATCTTGTTGAAGGCGCCCCCGAGCGAGACTTCGCCGCCGTACGAACCGGACACCTTCGACAGGGAGTCGACCTTCAGCTGCCGGTCCAGGAAGCGCTCCAGGCTGTACTTCGGGCCGACCTTGACGTCCGGGCCCTCGCGCGGGGCTACCTCCGCCGTGATGTGGAACGCGCCGACGGCATTACCGCTCTTGTCCAGCAGCACCGGCGACCAGGTGCCCGTAGTGCCCCCGGGATCCTCCGTCACCCGCTGCAGCGGTAGCGCACCGAGCAGGTGCTCCCCGCCGAAGAACTTCTCCGCCGAGAGCAAGGACTCCGGGGCGAGCCGCGCGAGCAGGTCGTTGTGCCGGTCCCGCACCGCACGGAGCAGGCTGCCCGGGTCGGACATCGAGTCCATGACCCACAACGGCGAATCGTTCAGGTGCTGGTTGAACTCCGCACTCTTGGTGTGGTCGAAGACCTTGCCGCTCTCCGTACCGTAACCGGGCTGGGCCAGGTGCTCGGGGAACCATGCGGTGACGGTGCCGAGGTCGGCGACGCCACTCCTGTCGTCCGGCCTGATCTCGTCGAACGGGGTCGGCGAGGGCTCCCGCACGCGCCCGACGGCCGAGTAGTCGAAGGGGCTGGCCGGTTCCGTACTACGCAGCAGAGTCGTCGAGTTGACCGCGCTGCTCACGGTGGTCGAGAGCGTGCGCTGCTGATGCGTGCCGTTGATGTTGACGGAGAACGGGAGTCCGGTCAGGAAGCCCTTGATCAGGCCGAACGTGTTCGAGAGCGGGGTGAGGGACACAGTGCGGACCGCCGTGGTGGCGGCCTGCGACGTACTGTCGAACGCGCTGGCCTGCCGCTGCTCGTTGTTGTGCGGTGGCTTGCGGTCACCGGTTCCGAACAGCGCGGAGGGCGTCGGCCTCTCCAACTGGATCTGTACGTCGAGAGAGCGCGGCCGGCCGCCGACGTCGACAGTGATGCGGTGGCCGTCCTTGCTCAACAACATGAGCCGGTTGTCGTGCAGGGCCTGCGGACCCAGCAGCGTGGCGAGTTGGGCACGGACCTCCGCGCGCTGGTCCTCGGAAGCGAACGGGCTGATCTGCTCCAGCGCGTCCAGTGCCTGCTGCTGGAGGGCTGCGGCGACCTTGTCGGAGATCGGAGCGAGGTGGATGCCGCCGAGCCCTTCGCTGCCATGCGTGCCGAACCTCGCAACGTCCGACGAGAATGTGCCGACGGGCGGGGGCGGCGGGGGTGGGGGTGGGGACATCAGTGTCGGGGACAGCAAGGTGCTCGGCCCCTGGCTGCTGTCGTCGTCGATCTGAATGATCGTGTCGGGCGGCAGTGTCGGGGACAGCAGGGTGCTCGGCCCCGGACCGCCGTCGTCGATCTGGGGGATCGTGTTCGGCGCCTGACTGCTGGACCAACTGCGCTTTTGCGTAGGGTTGTCGGAGATTTCGCCGTCGAGGTTGTTGTCCGGGGCGAGACGGTTCTCGGGAGAGAAATCGGTAGGGACCTGGGTCAGGCCTTCATTCTGCGTCTGGACCGGGGTCTGGGTCGGGGACTCCGACAGCGTCTGAACCGGCGGCTCGACCGGAGACTCCGACAGCGTCTGAACCGGCGGCTCGACCGGAGACTCCGACAGCGTCTGAACCGGCGGCTCGGACTGCGTCTTGACCGGGGGCTCAGTCTGGTTCTGGTTCTGGTTCTGGTTCTGGTTCTCGTTCTGGGGGCCGGACTGCGTCTGAGGCTGAGAGGACTCCTGGCCGCCGACCATCTGCTGCGACGTGCTGGTCGTGACGTTGCTTTCGGTGGTGAGGCTCTGGGTCGGGGTTTTGACCGCCGTCGGCACGGAACGGACGTTCTGGTTGCTCTGCGAGTTCGACGTGCTCGACTGGTTCGCACTCGGCTGGGGCGTCGCGGCCGTGGATGTGGACGTGACGGACGGGTTGTTCTGAGACGCGGTCGATGGCTGCGAGACGGCGACCGGCGTGGCCTGGTTCGTCTCGTGCGATTCCTCGGTCCCGGATTGCCAGCTGTCGCCGTCACTTTCGCTGTCACTGTCACCCCATGTGCTCTCCGTAGCGAGGTAGTTGAGCGATTCAGTGTCGGAATCGGTGTCGGAATCGGTGTCCGACCCGATGTCGGTCGACGTGTCCGTGAGCGAGTCCGTGTCCGGCGACACGGTGGGCGTCGTGGCAGGCGGCGTGGACGTCGACGGTGGCTCCTTGCCCCCTCCGCCGCTCTCCGTACTCGTACCCGAAGCCGTACTCGTACCGCCTCCGGAACCAGCCCCTGTCCCCTCACCGAGCCCACCCGGCGCCTCAAGCCCTCCGCCCAGCAGCTTGCTGCGCAGTCCGTCGCCGAGGTGTTCGCCGCCGGTTTCCAGCATATGGCCGACCCGGCCCTCGACCATGCCCGAGCCGAAGGTCAGTCCGGACGTCTTGAAGGTGTGCTCGTCGGAGAAGATCAGGTTGTACATGCCCTCGGAGACCGCCGCGTGTCCGCCCTCGAACAGGCCCTTCGTGGTCCACTGCGTCCCCGCGCGCACGGTCGACTGGAGGATGTTCTTGCCCAGCGCGTCCGCCGCGCCCTGGCCCAGCACCTTGCCCAGCGGGCCGTTCGCCACGTCGCCGAGCGGCTTGAGGGTCTTGCTCAGCGACTCCGGCAGGTCCTTCTTGCCCGTGTTCTGCAGCAGCGTGCGCGCCCAGTCGCGGCCGACGTCGCGCGACTCGTTGCCACCCAGATGCTTCTTGAACGTGTCGCCGACCGATTCGACGAACTTGTCGCCCGCCTCCTTCCCGCCCGGCCCCGCGGTCTTCGGCAGGTGGTCCTTGAAGTTCTTCGCGATGTCCTCGCCGAAGGTCTTCAGCGGCTTCGGGCCGATGCCCGTCGGCCCCTTCGGCCCGTGCACCGGGGGCGGCGGAAACGCCTCGTCGAGCTGCTTGCCGAGGTTCTTGCCGCCGTCCTTGCCGAAGAGGTCGGCCAGCTTCTTGCCGAATTTGTTGCCCAGGAACTCGAACGGACCGGCCAGCAGGCCCTGGATGGCGCCGGACAGCGCCGCGCCCTTGGTGAGCGAGCCATCGAAGTTGTCGCGGCTGCCCTGGTTGAGCTGCGACCACTGGACCAGCAGGTCCATCGCGACACCCATGCCCACGTTGATCAGCTCGTGCATGAGCAGCGTCATGATCAACCGGCCGAGCCGGGTGCGGATGATGAACCGTACGATCGCCTGCTTCGCCAGGTACGCCTGGATCGAAGCCCCGAAGAAGAACGCCAGTGCCGCCGCCACGGCCGCTTCGACCAGCAGTTCCACCAGCTGGGCGATGATCATGTACTTGGTGTACTGGAGCTGGGTGGCGCTCTCGCGGGTGAACTCGCCCAGCAACTTCGCCTGGTCGGCGACCGCGTTGAAGTAGTCCAGCCCCTCCTCGCCGATGAAACCCTTCATCGCCGCCTGGTACATCTCGGCGGCGTCCCCGCTGAAGTTCTTCCTGGTGTACCCCAGCGCCTCGGCGATCTGCTGCTTCATGTCGTTCGTCAGCTTGCCGTGCAGGTCCTTGTGGACCTCGGCGAGCGCGAACATCTTGTCCTCGTCGCCGTTGGGGGGCACTTCACCGGTCAGCGCGGCGAACAGCCACGCGCACTCGGGCGGGAACTCCAGGGACACGGCTCAGCGCTGCCTTCCACCATGGTGCTGAATCGATTCGAGGATGTTCTCCTGGTGCTTGTGGAATTCCTTGGCCGTGGTCTTCAGGCTCTCCGAGCTGCCGGTCAGGGCCTTGCTCAGCTCGGTCACGCCTGTCTTGGCGTCCTGGACCGCGGGCAGATACTTCTTGGCGAAGGTCTCGCCGAACTCCCCGTCGCCCCAGCACCCGTGGTACGACGTGATCTTGTCGAGGTAGTCGTCCCGGATGAGCTTGATCTTCTCGGCGACCTGGTCCAGGTTCTCGCCGCTCTGGTCGAGCCCGGCCGGATCGACCTCCAGCGTGCCGTCGCTCATCGCCGTCCCTCCCCCTCACGGGCGGTGTGCGCCGTGTCTGGCGTGTCGCCGTCCTCGACCAGCTCGTCGAGCAGTGCGCCCGAGGCCCGGGGCGGCGCCTTGACCGGCGGCATCGGCAGCCCCTCCTCGCGCATCGGCGCGAACAGCTCCTCCCAGTCCAGCTCCTGGAAGCCGGCCCCGGCGTCCGCCGACATGCCGGGGATCGGCCCGAAGGGCTTGTAGACATCGGCGAGTTGGGCTGCCGCCTGCGCGCGCGCCGCGCCGATCGTCGTCATCAGTACGTTGGCGAGCTGGGCCGGCGGCATGGTCCGGTAGCGAGCTGTCGGGAAGCGGAGCTGCGTCAGCTCACCCTGCGCGCCCACCGTCGCCTCCACGGAGCGGTCCTTGGCCATGACGGTGGCCGAGATCCGGGCGGCGGCCGCCGCCGCCTCGCCCAGTTTGGTCCGGGTCTCCTCGAACTCGGCAAGCGCCTCCGCCAGCCGTTCTTCCATGGGGTTGATCACGCCTGTCCCACCGCCTTCGTGTGCTTCATCCGAATTGCCTTGTCATGCGGGCTTCCTTGTCATGCATAAGAGTTGCCCGATGCACGAGTCATCGGCCGATGGCGGCCGTCACGCCGCCCTCGTCCGTACCCCAGGTGTCCTCGTCCTCACTCACCCAGGTGGAGCGCTCGCGCTCGTCGCTCTGGGTGTTGCCGCCCATGCCTCCCATGCCGCCGCCCCCCGGGGGCATCATCGGCATGCCGCTGCCCGAGGTGGTGTTGGGGCGGCGTGCCGCCAACGCTGCTTCTTCAGAGGCAAGTTGCGCGGAGCGACTGCGCGCTCCGGCCGCCTCGCCCATGGCCATGGAGCGGGTGCGCTCGCCGCCCAGGGCCGCGCCCGCTCCGGCGGCGCCCAGGCCGCCGCCCGGGGTGAGGCCCTGCCCACCAAGGGGGTTCGGGCCCAGCGGGGGGAGCTGGCCACCGCCGCCACCCGAGCCGCCGTAACCACCGCCGCTGAGGGGTGAGTTCGCCTTCTTGCTGTCCGGATAGTCGTAGTAGTCGTAGTTGCCCCTCGTGCCGCCGGATTTCCCGGACGTGGGGTTGGGCCCCAGCCCACCGCCGCCCCCGGCGCCTCCGCTGCCGCCGGTCATGCGGCCGTACGCGTCGGTGGTGACCGTCCGCCCGTCCGGGTAGGTGATCTGGTGGCCGCCGCCCTTGAGCTGCTTGTCGACGGTGCCGTCCGGGTACTTCGTGGTCGACGAGCCATCCGGGTGGTGCGTGGTCTGCGGGGTGTTGCCGCCGCCCAGGGTGTTCAGGTGCTCGGTCGTCTTGTGCCCGTCCGTGTCCACCTTGGTGTAGGTGCCGTCCGGGCCCAGCTTGGTGGTGCTGCCGTCCTTGTACGTCGTCGAGACGGTGCCGTCCGGGCCGACCTGCGCGACAGAACCGTCGGCGTACTGGATCGAGGACGTCCCCTTGCCCAGGTGGGAGACGGTTTTCGTGCCGTCGGGGTCGACAGTGGTGACGGTCCCGTTCGCCGTGACGGAGGTCTTGGTGCCGTCCGGGAAGGTCGTCGTGGTCGAGCCGTCCTTCCCGTACACCGTGGTGGAGCCGTCCGGGTTGTGCACGGTCGCGCCGGGCTGCGGGTGGGTGACGGTGCTGTGGCCCTGGGCGTCGGTGGAGGTGAGGGTGCCGTTCGAGGCGAACTTGGTGGACGTGCCGTCCGGGTACTGGGTGACCGTCGAGCCGTCGGGCCGGATGGTGGTCTTCGTACCGTCCTGGTAGGTGACGGTCTCGCTGCCGTCCTTGTTCAGGACGGTCTTGGAGCCGTCGGGGTTGGTCGTGACGGACGTCCCGTCGGGGTTGACCGTGGTGGTCGTGCCGTCCTTGTGCGTGATGGTGCGTGAACCGTCACTGTTGTACGAGGTCGTGCTGCCGTCGGGACCCTTGACCGTCTTGACGGGAGTGTGGCTGCCGCCACCCGTGCCCCAACCGCCGCCCGTATTGGGCTTGAGAACCGGGGGCAGGATGCCGGGAGGAGTTTTCTCCTGGTGGCCGTCCGGGTAGGTGGTGGTGGTCGAGCCGTCCGGGTTCTTGACGGAGACGGAGCCGTCGGGATTCTTGATGACGCCGTCGAGGCCGGAGTTGCCGTTGCCGCTGGTGCCGTTGAGATCGAGCGGGGGAATCCGGCCGGTGGTGGGGGACTTCGTCCCGTCGCCCCCGCCGATGCCGTCACCGCCACCACCGCCACCACCGCCACCGCCACCGCCACCGATGTTGCCGAACTCGTTTCCTCCGGTCTTGTTCGGATCCAGCGAGGGAGGCTTGATGTCGTTGGTTTTGTCGTTGCCGCCGTTCTTCAGATCATCCAGGTCCTTCTTCGCATCCTCCTTCTGCTTCTCCAGCTCCTTCTTGGCATCCTCCTTTTCCTTCTCGGCGTCGGCCTTGGCCCTGGCGGCCTCGTCGGCGGCATTGGCCTCCTTGAGGCTGGAGACGCCGGCCTTGAAGGTGAATGAGGTGGTCGAATTCGCCTTCAACATGGCCTGGTTGAGATCCAGCATGGCCTTGTTCGCGGCGGTGTCGAGGGCGGAGAGGGTGGCGCTCCACTGGGTGTAAGCCGTCCTGGATATCTGCTTCCAGCTCTCCGACTTGGTGAGATCGCCGTAGGTGGGATGCGTTTTCAGGAAGCCGTCTCCGGTTTGCGAGACACCAGGATTTGTCTGCTTCATCTTGCTGATGTTGTTCTCGTTCAGCCAGGTCGCCACCTCATCGAGCAGCTTGTCGAGGTGAGCGGTCCCCAGCCACATGCCGGTGTCCACCCATGTCGTCCACGCGGTTTTCAAGCTGGTGGCGGCCGCGTGGATCGCCCGCTCGGCTTCGAGCAGCTTGTCGCCGACCGCGGAATCCGAATGGTATGTGGAATCGCCCACGGACGGCTCTCCCCCCGACGGACTGGCCGCCGAGATGATCCGGAGGAAGTCCTTGTACCCGACGCTCACGGCGTCGATCAGATCCCGGAACACATCGGCGCCGGTGCCGCGATAGGCGGAGTACTCCCCTTCGAGGTCCTTCACCCACTGTTCGAGTATCGGAGCCTGCGTGCGGAAGTACTCGGTGACCCGGTCGAACGCCTTCGCCGTGGGGGCGAAGGTCCGCAGGTCCAGCGCGTCGGCTTCAGCGACTGTCCGGGAGGGGGTGTACCCGTCCCCGAACCCGGAGGTGGTGTGATCCGTCACCAGTTTCGTCAACGCCTGCCCATAACCCCAGTCGAAAGCGCCGGCGTTCCCGTTGTCGCTCCAGTCCGCACCGTTCGACGAACTCCAGGGAAGGGACAGCTTCACTGTGTAGACCTGGACGTTTTCCGGGCTGCTGGAGGTGGAACTGGAACTGGTGCCGTAGAACTTGATGGTCCGACCGAGCTTGGCCCCGGGGGTGTCCACTGCGGGGGTCGTGTCGCGGTAGCCGCTCCCGTGGCTGATGTCGATGATCATCCACTCACTGCCGTCGCCCGTCTTTTCGTCCGCACCACCCACGGCGGCGACATTGATCCGGGTACCGCCGTCGAAGCCGGTGAGCTGCTTGACGACTGATTCCCAACTCGAATCGACCATGGGTGGTTCGGCTCTCCTTCTGTGGTGACGGGGTAAGGGTTGTCCCGTGCTCCTTGGCGGATCAGCACACAGCGTCCGGATGCGGTGCATCGCGAGGCGGAGGAGCTTCCCGGTACTGGGTGTACCGGGATGTTCCGGCAACGCGGGGAGGTGCCGTAGCTGTCGTCGCGCGCTCGCCAGGGATTACGGGGCAGCCCTGAGGGGACGAGTGGCGGGATCGGATCTACTGCGTCTGCGCCGGCGTCAGATCCGTCTCCACGTTGTGCAGGTCATTGAGGAACTGCTGGCTCTCGATGTCTTCCAGACTGTCCTTCTGCGTCTTCTTCATGTCGTCGAGGACGGTCTTCAGGTTGTCCCGGATATCCGTGAAGAGAGTCTCCTGGTTGTCCTCGACCGTGGCGAGCGCCGACGACGCCTTCTTCAGGTATTCCAGGAGCGGCAGCGCGGTGAGCGGACCTTCGGCCTTCCCCTCCGCCGTCGCCAGCTTGCCGAGCTTCAGCACCGCGTTGCTGTATCCGTGCGAGGGATCGGCGAACTGCGCGGCCAGGTACTGCATGGCCGCGACGCCGTGGAAGTCGGTCGTGTCGCCGGTGGTCACGGCCCCGTCCAGCTTGAGCGCGGCCAGGAGGTCGAGGAAGCTCTGCACATCGGTGTCGAGGAATGCCTGGAGCGTGGTCGTGTCCAGATGCGACAGGTCGGTCGCCATGACTTCTCGCAATCAGCAGGGACGGGAAAGGGACGACGGACCGCTCAGCGGCCGATGTTGATGCCGCCCCAGTCCGCCGCGCTGCGGTTCTCGTGCTTGCGGTACAGGTCCGAGATGTTGCTGAGGGTGCTGCCATGCCTCGCCAGCACGGTGCCGAGCTGCTCCGTCGCGGAGTTCCAGGTCTGCTGGATCTTCGCGTAGGTCGCGGCGTCCGCGCCCTGCCACGCGCCGTGCAGTCCCTGCAGCTCCTCGTTGAGGGCGGTGACGAGACTCTTGATGCGCTGCGTCTGGAGCTGCATGTCCTCGGCGGCCTGGTCCACGTGCTTGTACTCGACGTGGATGATGCCGTCCGTCTTGTTGCTGGGGTCGTATCCGGCGGGAGGGGTGGACATGTCTTACTCCTTGCGGAAGAAGAGGGAGGAGAGGGGAGAAGAAGGCGACGGTCCGTACGGGCCGAACGGTCAGGTCAGCTGGCTGAAGATGTCGTTCGACGTGTTACTGCTGAGAATGCTGTCCGTGTTCTGCTGCTGGACATTGCTCTGCTGGACCCCGGTCTCCTCCAGCTTGTGCATCATCTCGGCGATGTTCTTGGTGATGATGTCCACCTGCCCGCTCCACTCCGAGAGCAGTTTCTGGAAGGCGCCGCCGTCCTGCCCTCCGTACGCGGCCATCAGGCCCGACATGGTGGTCTGCACGTCCTGCTGGGACTGCTGGATGCCCGACTTGGCCATGCTGAGGGCGGTATAGCCCTTCTGATTCTCGGCCTGGGAGGAAGTCTGAAGACCGGTGGGGGACGGAGGAGTTGACATGAGAGAGGTTCCCTTCTGCGGCATGGACGCCTGAATCTCTGATGCTAAGGATGCCCATGTGACACAGGCAATGTTCCGAGGTGAAATCTGAGACTGTCTTGATCTTCCGACCCTCGGGGAGCAGTAATTGACGGATGATCAGGTGTCGTCAGGACGCCATCCGAGGCACACCGGCGGCCTTCTTCAGCAGGACTTCTTCGCCAGGACCGACGCAGCCGCCGAAGGCTGCTGTTCGCCCCTCGCCGCAGCCGCGTCCAGCACCGGTCCCGTCGGCAGCATGTCCAGCAGCCGCGACGGCACCGCCTGCGCGTGGCCGCCCTTCAGGCCGAGACGGCCGACGGAATCGGCGTCGGGCAGCCGGTACTTCACGCCCACGTCCGTGACCAGGTAGGTCGTCGTGCCGATCACCGTGCCGCCCGCGCCCAGCGCCTGTACGAGGGCGCCGCCTCCGGGGCGTACCGCCACTCCGTCCACCGCCAGGCACGGCCGGGCCACCTCCGGCCCGGAAGCCGGGGCGTCCACCCGTTCGGCGCCCGTCAGCAGCGCGAGCCGGACCCGCGGCGCGGCCCCGTCCGGCTGGACCTGCACGCACACCGACGCGGCGCCGGGGTCCCGTACCGCGGGGGTATGGGACGGCCAGCCGCCGGGGTCCTTGGCAGCCTCGGCCGCCGGGGCCTGATGCTGTGCCAGCTGGTCGGCGGTGAGCGCGATGGCGGCTGGGGGCGCGCCGGGGTAGGCGAGCTTGGCCGTACGGTCGTCGGCGAGGACGAGCGCCGCGCCGGGGGTGCTCAGTGCGCGCAGTCCGGCCTTCTCCAGCAGGAAGCGCTGCGGTGCGGCGCCGGGTGAGGCCAGTTCGTACACCTGGCCGGCGCGGCTGGGGCGGCCGCCGATCCGGGGCCCGGCGTCGCCCCGGCCCTCGACCTCCGGCGGAGTCAGGTCCGGGCCCGCCGGGACGCTGTCGAGGAACGCCGCCGAGACCCGGACCGGCACCGCGCCCGAGTAGCCGAGCGCCTCGGCCGCGCCGTGTGCGCCCAGTCGCAGCCGGTGGTCACCCCACAGGGCGTACCGCCGCCCGTCCGGCCCCTGGACGAGGACCGCCCGGTCGGGTCCGAGGGACGCGCCGTCGGTGGGGAAGCCGACGCGCAGGGAGGTGACGGGCTCCCGACCGGTGCCGTCGGGGCCGGTGCGTTCCGGCTCGTCGGCGCAGACCTGCCACGCGCCGCGCTCCAGATCACCGAGACCCGGCAGGGCGTCGGGGGCGCCGGGGATGCCGACGGGGGTGCCGTGCTGTTCGCCGGTGAGGGAACTGCCCGACACCGTCACCGGCTTGAGCTTGTCGGCGGCGATCAGCTTCGCCGAGGCGTAGTTGCGCACCGGGCGCAGCTTGCCGTCGAGGTAGAGGTAACGGGTGCCGGTGTCCTTCTGCACGATCAGCGCGGACTCCTGCCGCCAGGTCTTCGACCCGGCCGGGGAGATCATCCCGAACAACAGGAAACCGACGACGAGGACGACTCCGAGGCCGATGCCCCACGCCATGCCCCGGTTGGTGCGGCCCACCGGGCTCTCCGGGGAGTCGGGATCGCTCCGCAGCATGCCGCTGGTGAGCCGCCCCATGACGAACATGTGGGCCTGGACCTGGTCCTTCCTGGACTGCATGTGCCCGCCCCCCCTTCTCAGCCGGCCACAGTGCGCAGCGCGCCGTAGACGCCCAGCACCCACAGCGACAGCGGGATCAACGCGACGGCGGACAGAGTGTGCAGGATGTCGGCGGCCCGTCCCCAGTGCGGCAGCATGCGGCGGCCGGGCACCGTCCACGACGCGATCGCGGCCATCGCGGCGACCGCGAGGAGCGCGCCGAGCAGGGCCGGGCGCTGCTCGGCGGGCAGGGCGCGCGCCGCCTGTACGACCATGAGGACGAGTCCGTACAGGCCGGGCAGGAGGACGGCGGGTCGTTGCCACACGTTGCCGATGCCGCGTGCGTGCAGCAGCAGAAGTACGGACAGGACGGCCGAGGTCACCAGGGACGCGGTCTCCGGGCGGTCCAGAACGAGGGCGGTGAGGACGCCCGCGCAGATCAGGCCGGTCGCCGCGTACAGGGCGGTCATCCACTCCTCGGCGAGGGCGGTGCGGGTCACCACCTGCTGGTGGGGGTGGGGTTCGATGCCCTCCTGCAGCTGTTCGGCGTTGGTGGGCAGGGCGGGCAGCCGCAGCCCGGACAGCCGGAAGGACATTCCGGGCACCATGCCGCCGAAGACGACGGCGAGAACGGCGACGATGCTCGCCGCGTGCGCGGCGGGCACGTCCGTGATCAGCATCAGCACGCCCCACACCGCGCCCGCGATCGCGACGACCGCCGCACACAGCAACAGCGGTACGAACGCGGCGGCGGCGGCCACCGCGAGGACCGCGCCACCGGCCGCCGCCGCGGACCCGGCCAGCAGGCGGGCGCCCATCAGCTGCGGGCCCGGGTCGCCGGTGGGCAGCAGCGCACCGGCCAGCGCCAGGTACGGCGGGACGAGTACGCCGAGGGCGGCGCCCGCCGCCGAGTCACCGACCGCCCGGCTCGCCGAGGCGGCCCCGAACAGCACCAGCACGGCGGTGCCCGCCGCGACGGCGGACCGTACGGACGCGGAGCCGCCCGGCAGAGCCAGCACCAGCAGGCCCGCCGCCAGCAGCACCACGGCGGTGCCGCGCAGCAGCCAGCGGCTGGTGCGGGTCGCCCAGCCGTGCGGGCGCTCGCGCATCGTGGAAGCCACCCCGTCGACCAGGTCGTCGAAGTGGACCGGGGGCAGCGCCTCGGTGCGGGGGCGCAGGAAAAGCGTTTCGCCGTCGCGCAGCGACAGCGCGTCCGGGGTGCTCTCCTCGTCGAGGGGCTTCTCCCCCAGGCGTTGCAGGACCCAGCCGCCGTGTTCGATGCCCTTCTCCGCGAGGCCGTCGCCCGCGTGATCGAGCAGGGTGGGCAGCAGATCGGCTACCGGAACGTCCGCGGGGACCGCGAGGTCGATGAGCCGTTCCGGGGTTCTGACCGTGAGTCGGCACAGGCCGGGGCCGGATATGTCTGTCATGGCGGCGGGGCCACACCTCTCCGAGGGGCCGGAATACCGAAGTCGAGCACCGCACACTACCTTTGATCACACGTCAGGTCGCAAACGCCTCCCGCGCGCACCTTTTTCCCGCCTTGCCCAGGCATGCGCCCACTTCCGGCGCGACCAGCCCGAGGAGACCCCCCGCGTGAGCACAGTTCTGTTCCGCCGCCCCGCCCGCCGACGCGGCCCCGACATGCCGGACGGCGAGCTGAGCCTCCAGGAGCCGCCCACCTTGCCGGAGGCGGAACCGAACACGTCCGCCATGTGGATGTACCTCCCGATGGGCCTCACGTCGCTCGCGATGCTGATGATGTTCATCCGGCCCGGACAGGCGACCGCGTTCAGTTACATGGCGATAGGTCTGATGCTGCTGTCGTCCGTCGCGATGATCGTCGGCCAGCTGATACGCAGCGCGGGAGACCGCAAGCGCAAACTCAAGGGCGAGCGCCGCGACTACCTGCGCTACTTGGCGCAGACCCGGCGCAAGATCCGACGCACCGTCGCTGCCCAGCAGAAGGCCCAGGCCTGGCGGCATCCCGATCCGGCCGCCCTGTGGGGGCTCACCGGCACCAGCAGGCAGTGGGAACGCCGCCCGGCCGACGAGGACTTCGCGGAGGTACGCGTCGCCGTCGGCGACCAGAAGCTCGGCACCCGGCTCGCGCCGCTGTCCACCAAGCCCGTCGAGGATCTCGAACCGCTCTCCTCGCACGCGCTGCGCAGCTTCATCCGCGCCTACGCCACCGTCCCCGACCAGCCCATCGCCCTGTACCTGCGGGCTTGGTCGCGAGTGCTGGTACACGGCGACGAGGTCGGGGCGCGCGCCCTGACCCGGGCGCTGATCGCCCAACTCACGGCCTTCCACGCCCCAGAGGAGCTGACCGTCGCGCTGTGCGTGTCGGATGCCCGGCGCCCGGAGTGGGATTGGGTGAAGTGGCTGCCGCACGCGCAGCACCCGTACCAGCGCGACGGTGCCGGACAGGCCCGTGCCGCCGCCTCCGGACTCGTCGAGCTGGAGGAACTGCTCGGCGCGGACTTCACCGAACGCCCGCCGTTCGACCCGGAGACCGCGCCCGGCCGCGAAGAGCCGTTCACCGTGATCGTCGTGGACGGCGGCATCGTCCCCGGCGGGCACCGGCTGGAGGGCCCCGGCTACCGCAACACCGTCGTCGTCGACCTGTCGCAGTCCTTCGCCTGGAAGCCCGCGCGCGGCACCCTGCGGTTGCGTGTGCAGGACGACGGCCTCCACCTGGTGCGCACCGACCGCGAGCGCAAGGAGCAGTCGCAGCTGCTGGGCACACCGGACGCGCTCGGCCCGATGACCGCCCGCACCCTGGCCGCACGCCTCGCCCCGTACCGTCTCGGCGGCGGCGCGGTGTCCGCCGAGCCCTTCGCCACCGACACCGAACTCACCACCCTGCTCGGCATCACCGACCTGCGCCACCACGACCCGGCCCGGCTGTTCAACCGCCCGCTGGAGAGCCGGGAGCGGCTGCGGGTGCCGATCGCCGTCGGCGAGGACGGCACGCCCGTCGAACTCGATATCAAGGAGTCCGCGCAGGGCGGCATGGGCCCGCACGGCATGCTCATCGGCGCCACCGGTTCCGGCAAGAGCGAACTGCTGCGCACCCTGGTCCTGGGCCTCGCCCTCACCCACTCCTCGGAAACCCTGAATTTCGTCCTGGTCGACTTCAAGGGCGGCGCGACCTTCCTCGGCATGGACTCCCTGCCGCACACCTCCGCGGTCATCACCAACCTCGCAGAGGAGACCCCACTCGTCGGCCGCATGCAGGATGCCTTGCACGGCGAACTGATGCGCCGCCAGGAACTGCTCCGGCGCGCGGGGAACTACTCCTCGGTTCTGGAGTACGAGAAGGCACGCGCGTCCGGGACCCCGCTGGCCCCGCTCCCCTCCCTCTTCATCGTCGTCGACGAATTCTCCGAACTCCTCGCCGCTCACCGTGACTTCATGGACCTCTTCGTGATGATCGGCCGCCTCGGCCGCTCGCTCGGCGTCCATCTCCTGCTGGCATCACAGCGGTTGGAGGAGGGCCGCATGCACCAGTTGGAGTCCCACCTCTCCTACCGCATCGGCCTGCGGACCTTCTCCGCCATCGAAAGCCGCGGCGTCCTCGGCGTTCCCGACGCCTACCACCTGCCGCCCACCCCCGGCAGCGGCTATCTCAAGAGCGGCGTCGAGGCCCTCACCCGGTTCCGCGCCGCGTACGTGTCCGGCACGTACAAGCCCAAGCGCGGAAGCGTCCAACAGGCTCAGATCGCACGCCAGGTGGTGCCGTGGGGCACCGGCTGGGTGATCCCCCGCACCCTGCCCGCGTCCCCCGACCCGGACCCGGCGACCGCCCCGGACCCGGACTCCACCGAGACGCTGTTCGCGCTCGCCCTGGACCGCCTGCGCGACAGCGGACCACCCGGACACCAGGTGTGGCTGCCCCCGCTGGACGCCCCGCCGGGCCTGGACGCACTGCTGCCGCCGCTGGTACCGGACCCCGACTTCGGTCTCACCACGGCCGGCTCACCCGACCGGGGCAAGCTGCGGGTGCCGGTCGGGATCGTCGACAAGCCCTTCGAGCAGGTACGCGACCTGCTCACCGTGGACCTCGCCGGCGCGGGCGGCCACGTCGCCGTCGCGGGCGGTCCGCAGAGCGGCAAGAGCACCCTGCTGCGCACCCTCATCACCGCGCTCGCCCTCACCCACACCCCACGCGAAGTCCAGTTCTACTGCCTGGACTTCGGCGGTGGTGCGCTCGCCGGGCTCGCCGCGCTGCCGCACGTCGGCGGCGTCGCGGGCCGCCTCGACCGGGAACGTATCTCGCGCACCCTCGCCGAGGTCACCTCGCTGCTCAACCGGCGCGAGATGTTCTTCCAGGAGCAGGGCATCGACTCGATGGCCACCTACCGCAAGCGGCGGGCGGCCGGACAGTACCCGGACGAACCCTTCGGCGACGTGTTCCTCGTCGTGGACGGCTGGTCCACGGTGCGCAGCGACATGTTCGACGACGTCGCCGTCTTCAACGGCCTCGCCACCCGCGGGCTCAATTACGGCATCCATCTGATGATCAGCACGTCCCGCTGGGTGGAACTCTCCGCGGCCCTGCGCGACCAGGTCGGCAACCGTCTGGAGCTGCGGATGGGCGACCCGATGGACTCCGCGATCGACATCCGCAAGGCGGGTTCCGTTCCCGCGGTGCCCGGCCGCGGCCTGAGCGCCGACAAGCTGCACTTCCTCACCGCACTACCGCGCATCGACGGCGGTGAGGACGCGGAGGACCTCACCGACGCACTGGCCGATCTGGTGGAGGCCGTCGCCGAGAACTGGGACGCGCCGCCCGCCCCGCCGGTCCGCATGCTCCCGGTCCGTTTCACGGCGGCCGAGCTCCCGCCCGTGGAGCGGCCGTTGCTGATCCCCCTCGGTCTCGACGAGGCCGAACTCGCCCCGGTCTCACACGACTTCGCGCAGAGCCCGCACCTGATGCTGATCGGCGACACCGAGAGCGGCAAGACCAGTGCCCTGCGCCTGATCGCCCAGCAGATCGTCGCCACCCACACCCCCGACGAGGCGCGCATCCTCGTCGTCGACTACCGGCGCGAACTCGTCGAAGCGGTGCCCGAGGAGTACCGCCTGGGCCACGCGGTGGCAGCCGACCAGCTGCGCGAACTCGTCGACGGAGTGGCCCGCGCGATGGCCGTCCGCGCGCCCGACGAATCCATCTCACCTGCGCGGATGCGGCGCGCGGACTGGTGGACGGGCCCGCGGCTGTTCGTCCTGATCGACGACTACGAGATGGTCGCCTCCGCGTTCAACAGCCCCTTCGACCCGCTCCTGCCGCACCTGCCCCTCGGCTTCGAGGTCGGCCTGCACGTCGTCGTCGCTCGGGCCTCGACCGGCGCGTCCCGCCTCGACCCCCTGATGCGCAAGCTCCAGGAGGTCAACTCCCCCGGCCTGATGATGTCCTGCCCGCCCTCCGAGGGGTACGTCTTCGACAGCGTCAAGCCCCGCATCCTTCCCCCGGGCCGCGCACTGCGCGTCGCACGCCGCAAGACGATGCTCGTTCAGCTCGCCCTGCCTGCGGACGTGGTGGGGCAGGAGGAGTAGGTCACGGTGGGGCAGGTGGCGGTCAACAGGTCAGTGGCCGCCGCCGCCCCACGGATGCGCAGGCAGGGGTACGAGCTCCGGGGAGGTACGTCACGGCACCACGGGTTGGAACTCAACCACACGCGTCGCCTACCGGGCCCGGTACCCGTCGACCTTCCCGTCCGCACGACGGCCGGGCTCAGCCGGTACGCCGCAGCAGCGCCAGGTACATCGCGTCCGTGCCGTGCAGATGTGGCCACAACTGGACGTCGGGACCGTCGCCCAGCGCGGGCACTCCCGGCATCAGCGGGCGGGCGTCGATCCACTCCGCCTCGACCGGCCGCCCGCCGCGCCCCTTGAGCACGTCCTCGACGACGACCCGGGTCTCAGCGAGATGCGGGGAACAGGTCGCGTAGCCGACGACGCCGCCGACCCGTACCGCCGTCATGGCCTCGCGCAGCAGACCACGCTGCAGCGGGGCGAAGCTCTCCAGATCCTCCGGGCGCCGACGCCACCGGGCCTCCGGGCGGCGGCGCAGCGCGCCGAGGCCCGAGCACGGCACATCCATCAGGACCCGGTCGAAGCTGCCCGGCCGCCACGGCGGGCGGGTGCCGTCGGCGGTGATCACCTGGTACGGGCCGGGGTTGCCGGCCAGCGCGCGCTCGACGAGGCGGGCCCGGTGCGGCTGCTTCTCGGCGGCGAGCAGGGCGGCGCCGCGTTCGGCGGCGAGCGCCCCGAGGAGGGCGGCCTTGCCGCCGGGCCCCGCACACCCGTCGAGCCACCAGGTGTCGCTGCCCTCCACCG
Source organism: Streptomyces sp. NPDC104309 (assembly GCF_055584025.1). Classification (NCBI taxonomy): domain Bacteria; kingdom Bacillati; phylum Actinomycetota; class Actinomycetes; order Kitasatosporales; family Streptomycetaceae; genus Streptomyces; species Streptomyces sp. NPDC104309. The sequence goes on from NZ_JBVJMV010000003.1 coordinate 86,264, forward strand.
GCGCGGCGGCCAGGGCGGCGGCCACCAGCTGGCTGCCCTCGTCCTGGACCCCGGCGCGGCTCTCCCGCACGGCCGTCAGGGCACCGGGCTCGCCGCCCTCCGCCATCCGTACCGCGTAGGGAGACCAGCGGCCGGGCAGGCCGTTCTCGTCGCCGAGAGCGGTGAGCAGCTCGTCGGTGGTGGCGCGGCCGGGGCGGGCCACCAGGGTGACCTCCGGCCTTTCGTTGTCCGCTTCGAGGAGGTCCTCGATCCCGGCACGGCCGCCGCCCAGCGCGTCCCAGAGGGCGGACACGACCCACCGCGGATGCGAGTGCACGACGGCGAGGTGGTCCTCGGCGTCCTCGTCGTAGGCCGGGGCGACGCGCGCGACCCAGCCGTCGAGGTCGTCCGCGGAGACCTTCCGCAGGACGGCGTTGACGAACTTGGCCCGGCCCTCGCCGAGCACCACCCGGGCCAGTTCCACGCTGGCGGAGACCGCGGCATGGGTGGGGATACGGGTGCCGAGCAGCTGGTGCACACCCATGTTGAGCACATCGAGGACCGGCGGGTCGACCTCGCGCAGCGGCCGGTCGATGCAGGCCGCGACGATCGCGTCGTACGTCCCCTGCCGACGCAGCGTCCCGTAGACCAGCTCGGTCGCCAGCGCCGCGTCCCGGTTGTCGAAGTCGCCCTTGGCGCGGGCCTTCTTCAGGAGCGGAGGAAGTACGAGGTTGGCATACGCGTCACGTTCGTCGACGGCCCTGAGCGCTTCGAAGGCGAGGAACCGGACGGGGTCCTTCTTGGGACGGCGATGCGGCTTGGCGGGACGGTGACGCTGCTGGTCGTTCACGTGAAAGGTGCTCCGCTGATGATGAGAGGACGAACTCTCCAAGCCTACGTCGCCGCCCCGTCCCCCGGTTTCCCGGTGCTACGACCGGAAAGGTCCACCGGCTCGCGAGGCCCGGCAGACCTCTCAGGTCATGGCACCGGGCCACGCGAGCCCGGCAGGATCCGGACGAGAGGCCCTAGCTCCCCAGCAGCTCGCCGTGGACGATCCGCACCCCGCGGGCCCAGTCGGCGGCCCGCATCGGCTTCTTGCCCTGCGGCTGCACCCAGAGCAGCTCGACGGCGTGCGACCCGGTGCCCACGTACACATTGTTCTTGGCTGCGGACAGCTCGCCGGGCGCCAGATCCGCGCGGTCCAGCACGGGCACCGCCTGGATCAGCTTCAGCCGTTCCCCCCGGAACACCGTCCACGCACCGGGAGCGGGCGTGCAGCCGCGCACCACGCGGTCGACCCGCAGGGCAGGGGCGGACCACTGCACCTGGGCGTCCTCCACGGTGATCTTCGGTGCGAGGGTGACTCCCCCAGCGGACTGCGGCACGGCGTGCAGCGTGCCGGCCTCGATGCCGTCCATGGTCGCGACGAGCAGCCCGGCACCGGCGAACGCCAGCCGGGTGAGCAGATCACCGCTGGTGTCGGTGGGCCGTACCTCTTCGGTGAGGACGCCGTACACCGGGCCGGAGTCGAGCCCCTCCTCGATCAGGAAGGTCGACGCACCGGTCACCTCGTCCCCGGCCATGATCGAGTGCTGCACGGGGGCCGCGCCGCGCCAGGCGGGCAGCAGCGAGAAGTGGAGGTTGACCCAGCCGTGGGCGGGTACGTCGAGCGCGACCTTGGGCAGCAGTGCCCCGTAGGCGACGACCGGACAGCAGTCCGGGGCGATCTCCCGCAGCCGCGCCAGGAAGTCCTCGTCGCGCGGCCGGACGGGCTTGAGCACCTCGACCCCGGCCTCCTCGGCGCGCTCGGCGACGGGGCTGGCCACCAGGCGGCGGCCTCGCCCGGCGGGGGCGTCGGGCCGGGTGACGACGGCGGCCACCTCGTGCCGGTCGGAGGCGATCAGTGCGTCCAGGGCGGGTACGGCTACCTCGGGGGTGCCTGCGAAGACGAGCTTCATGGGTGGCTGACTGCCTCTCAGGCCGAAACGTAACGGTGACGAGCAACGCACAAGTCTATGGGCCAGGCGACCGGGGGGCGTACGCATCACTGCGCGCCCCTTGGACATGCGCACGCGCCCCTCCAGCGTGACCAGATCCCCGGCTGCCGCGTTGGTCAAGAGAGATTGACCGAAGCGAGCCGCCACGGAGCGGCCCGATCCCTTTCAACGCCGGTTCGAGAGGCTTCTTCATGGCCGACCACGCAACCCACGACGCTCAAGCGCGGGCCAGCCTGCACCTGTTGGTGCGGGACATCGAGCGGGTCCGGCGGCAGGTGGACGCGCTGCGCACGCTCACCGCCCAACTGGGCAACGTCTACCGTCCGCGCCGCTCCGGCCCGTCCACGGGCTTCGTCGTCTACGGCAGGGCCCCGGCCCCCACTGTCAGGCTGGCACAGGAACTGCGCGACAGCGTCGAGACCCTGGTCACCGCGGCGGTGGATTTCGACCGCTCGCTGGGCTTCTCCTGGGACGCGGTGGGCTCCGCGCTCGGAGTCACCAAGCAGGCGGTGCACCGCCGCTACGGCGCTCGCCGCAACGCCCGTCAGCCGGGGGCGGCGGAGGCCGTAGCGGAGACCGCGGTGCCGCGCCCCCTGCCCGCCGCGCCCGGCCCCACCAACCCGTCGGGCCTGCCCGTCGTGCCCGCCGCACGCTCCATGCCCCCGCAGCCGTCGGCGGACCGTCCGTCACTGCGCGAGGACCTGCGCCCCGGGGTCTTCCCCGGCCCACGCAACGGCTGACCACCCCATCCCTGCCCCGCCGCGCCCGACGCACGGCGGGGCAGCCGCGTCTCCGCGCCCGGTCCCTCCGGTCGATCCGCGCCCGGCAGCACCTCGCCGTCACCCGATGTCCGGCGGATCCACCCTGATCCGGACCTGTTCACCACTGCCCCGGGACAACCGCGCCGCCTGCGCCGCCTTCAACGCGGCCGCGAGCGCCGCCCCGTTCCCCGGAGGCACTCTGAGCAGCGCCCGCTCCCAGGACTCCCCCGGCGGTGCGTCGCCGGACCGACGGGGCCTGCCGGGTTCGGCGCCGGGCACCGGGACCGGGCCGAGCACCTCGGTCTCCGGCGGCAGTTCCGCGGCTGTGAGAAACGCGGCGAGCGCGTCCGGCGAGCCCGTCACCGCGGCCATCCGGGACACCGGCGGAAAGCCGAGCTCGGCGCGCTCCGCCAGCTCGCGGCGGGCGTGTCCGACCGGGTCCCAGCGCACCAGGGCCTGCACCGGCCGCAGCGTCGGCTCGGCGACGATCACCACCGTGCCGCCCTCCGGCTGTCCCCGTACCAGCGAGGCCGCGGCCGTCCAGCGGCGCAGCGCCTCCTCACCCGCCCGCAGGTCGGGGCGCCCGACCATCGCCCAGCCGTCCAGCAGCAGCGCCGCCGCGTAGCCGCCCTCGGCGACGGGTTCGGCACCCGGCGTGCTGACCACCAGCGCCGGCGCCTGTGGCACCGAATCCAGGATGTGATCGCGGCCCGACGTCCGTACCGGCACGGCAGGGAACGCCCGGCCCAGCTCCTCGGCGGTCCGGCGGGCACCGACGATCTGCGCCCGCAGCCGACCGGAACCGCAGGCGACACAGTGCCAGGCGGTCTCGGCCCGCCCGCACCAGGCACAGTTGAGATCCCGCTGGTCCGGTGCCTGCAGCGGTCCGGCGCAGTGCCGGCACCGAGCAGGTTCCCGGCAGCGCTCACAGGCCAGCCGCGGCGCGTATCCGCGGCGCGGCACCTGGATCAGGACGGGACCGCTGCGCAGCCCGTCCCGTACCGTCTGCCAGGCCAGGCTGGGCAGCCGGGCCGTCCTCGCGGCCTCGTCCCGCGCCAGCTCCCCGTCACCGACCGTCCTCACCAGCGGCGCCGCGATCCGTAGCTGCTCCCGGTCCGCGCGCAGCGGCAGCGCCCAGCCGCTCTCCACCAGCTGGGCCGCCTCCACGGTGCAGTTCGTACCGCCGAGCAGGAATGCACACCGGCCGTGCGCCGCCCGTAGTTCGAGCACCTCGCGGACGTGCGGGAAGGGGGCGTGGTCGTCGCTGTGGCTGGAGTCCCCGTCGTCCCAGACGGCGACCAGGCCGAGATCGGCGACGGGCGCGAACATCGCGGCCCTCGTCCCGACGACGGCCCGCACGGAGCCTCGCCGCACGGCGAGCCACTCCCGGTATCGCTTCTCCGGTCCGGAGTCGGCGGTCAGCAGTGCGTGACGTCCCTCACCGAGCAGTCCGGTGAGCGCGGCGTCCACCCGCCCCGCGGTCCGGCCGTCCGGCACGACGACGAGTGCGCCGCGCCCGGAGGCGAGCGTCGCGGCCATGGCCCTGGCGATCTCCTCGGGCCAGTGCGGTCCGGGCAGCGCGGTCCATACGGCCCGGGGCGCACCGCCGCCGGCCAGCGCGCGCAGGAACGCCGGCCCCTGCGCGTACCGCTCCCAGCTCCCCGCCGACGGCGCGGGGAGCGGTGGCAGGGGGGCGGGCGAGGGCTTGGACTCGGCCCGTCCGTTCCTGGGCGGCACAGCCAGCTGCAGCACATCGGCGAGGCTGCCCGCGTAGCGGTCGGCGACGGCCCGTGCGAGGGTGAGCAGCTCCGGTCCCAGCACCGGTTCCGGCGAAACGACATAGGCGAGCGCGGCAAGGGCTCCCGCGTAGTCCGATTCGGCGAGCCGCTCGACGAGGAACCCGTCGATCAGCCCGCCCCCCTCGCGCCGGCCACCGCGGACATGGCGCGCCCCGGCCCCGAACCGCACCCGCACCCGCACTCCGGGCTGTGCGTCGGCGTCCAGCTCCACGGGCACGGCGTAGTCGAAGTACTGGTCGAGATGGAGCGCGCCCTTGTTGACCAGTACCCGGGCGACGGGCAGCTCCTTGGCGAGCGCGGCGCCGCGCCAGGTCCGCGGCTTGGCCCGCGGCACCTTCGCCTGCCGTACCGTCTCCCGAATCAGCGCAAGCTGCTCCGGGGCCCCGTGCCCGGGGTCCTCGGATCGCTCGTTGTCGCTGCTCACAGCCAAATTCCTACCAGACACCACTGACAGCGGCCCCGGCGTCGCACCCACCGGCGTTCGCACGCACCGGGGCCCGGACACCCTGTGCGGCGTCCGGGCCCCGGCGTAGGACGGAGGGCGGCGGCCCTACAGCCCGGCCGCCGTGCGCAGCGCGTCCACGCGGTCCGTGCGCTCCCACGTGAAGTCGGGCAGCTCGCGGCCGAAGTGGCCGTACGCCGCGGTCTGGGCGTAGATCGGACGGAGCAGGTCGAGGTCGCGGATGATCGCGGCCGGGCGGAGGTCGAAGACCTCGCCGATGGCGTGCTCGATCTTCTCGGTCTCGATCGCGGCGGTGCCGAACGTCTCGACGAACAGACCGACGGGCTCGGCCTTGCCGATCGCGTACGCGACCTGCACCTCGCAACGAGCGGCGAGACCCGCGGCGACGACGTTCTTGGCGACCCAGCGCATGGCGTACGCGGCGGAGCGGTCGACCTTCGACGGGTCCTTGCCCGAGAAGGCGCCACCGCCGTGGCGGGCCATGCCGCCGTAGGTGTCGATGATGATCTTGCGGCCGGTCAGACCGGCGTCGCCCATCGGGCCGCCGATCTCGAAGCGGCCGGTCGGGTTGACCAGCAGCCGGTAGCCCTCGGTGTCCAGCTTGATGCCGTCCTCGATGAGCTGCGCGAGCACGTGCTCGACGACGAACTCGCGGATGTCGGGCGCGAGCAGCGAGTCGAGGTCGATGTCGCTGGCGTGCTGCGAGGAGACGACGACCGTGTCGAGACGGACGGCCTTGTCGCCGTCGTACTCGATGGTGACCTGCGTCTTGCCGTCCGGGCGCAGGTACGGGATGGTCCCGTTCTTGCGGACCTCGGAGAGCCGGCGCGAGAGCCGGTGCGCGAGGTAGATCGGAAGCGGCATGAGCTCGGGCGTCTCGTCGCAGGCGTACCCGAACATCAGGCCCTGGTCACCGGCGCCCTGCTTGTCGAGCTCGTCGTCTTCCTCGCCCTCGGCGGAACCCTCGACCCGCTTCTCGTACGCGGTGTCGACGCCCTGCGCGATGTCGGGCGACTGCGCGCCGATGGACACCGAGACACCGCAGGAGGCGCCGTCGAAGCCCTTCTTGGAGGAGTCGTAGCCGATTTCGAGAACCTTGTTGCGCACGAGGGTCGGAATGTCGGCGTAGGCCTTGGTCGTGACCTCACCCGCAACGTGCACCAGACCGGTGGTGATCAAGGTCTCGACCGCGACGCGGGACCGGGGGTCCTCACGGAGCAGCGCGTCGAGAATGGTGTCGCTGATCTGGTCAGCGATCTTGTCGGGGTGGCCCTCGGTGACGGACTCCGAGGTGAAGAGGCGGCGGGACACATCGCTCCCTGGGGTTGCAGCGGCTGCTGGCTGATCATTTGGCGGACCGCCGGGAGCTGCGCCCGACACGGTCCGGGACCAGTTTATCTGTCGCTTTCGTTCAGCGGACAGCGTGTCTCGCCCTTTGGGAGTTCTGTGACCTGTGGCACGGCCGGCGACTGTACGAAAATCGCCTGCCGAGAAAGCCATTTACCCCCATATTTCAAGGGTTTCAACCCGTTCGAAGGCGCGAAACGAGAAATTCATGCCCAGCGCGACGACACGAGGTCCCAGACCGTGTCGGCCAACGCCTCCTTGGGGCCGTGCGGCACCGGGGTCTCGCCGCCGTCGGACGCGAGCACCACCGCTTCGTTCTCCTCGGAGCCGAAGGTCCTGCGCTCACCGACCTCGTTGACGACGAGGAGATCGCAGCCCTTGCGGCGGAGCTTCTCACGGCCGTTGGCGAGGACGTTGTCGGTCTCGGCGGCGAAACCGACGACGATCTGGTCCGGCCGGGCGCGCGCACCGGCGACCTCGGCAAGGATGTCGGGGTTCCGGACGAGCGTGATGGGCGCGGGCTCCTGGCCGTCCTTCTTCTTGATCTTCCCCGGCGCGTACTCGGCGGGCCGGAAGTCGGCGACCGCCGCCGCCATCACGACCACATCGGCGTCCGCGGCGGCCTTCAGCACGGCTTCGCGCAGCTGTACGGCGGTACCGGCGTGCCGGACGTCGGCACCGGCCGGATCGGGCAGGCCGGTGTTGGCCTCGATCAGCGTGACCCGGGCACCGCGGGCGACCGCGGTGCGCGCCAGTGCGTAGCCCTGCTTGCCGGAGGAGCGGTTGCCGAGGTAGCGCACCGGGTCGAGGGGCTCCCGCGTACCGCCCGCGCTGATCACGACGTGCCGGCCCGCCAGATCGGGTTCGGCGGGCCCGCGCGTCAGCACCCGGCGGCAGACCTCGAAGATCTCCCCGGGGTCGGGGAGCCTGCCCTTACCGGTGTCGACGCCGGTCAGCCGGCCGACGGCGGGTTCGATGACGACGGCGCCGCGGCGGCGCAGCGTGGCCACGTTCTCCCGGGTGGCCGGGTGTTCCCACATCTCGGTGTGCATGGCGGGCGCGAAGACGACCGGACAGCGAGCGGTGAGGAGCGTGTTGGTGAGCAGGTCGTCGGCGAGACCGTGGGCGGCCTTGGCGAGCATGTCAGCGGTGGCGGGGGCGACGACGACCAGGTCGGCGCTCTGGCCGGTCCTGACGTGCGGCACCTCGTGGACGTCGTTCCAGACCTCCGTGGCGACCGGGTGGCCGGAGAGCGCGGACCAGGTGGCCGCCCCCACGAAGTGCAGCGCCGACTCGGTCGGGACGACCCTCACGTCGTGACCGGACTCGGTCAACCGACGCAGCAGCTCGCACGCCTTGTACGCGGCGATGCCCCCGCTGACCCCAAGAACGACCTTCGGCTTGTCCACTGCGTCTCCCCGCACTCGGATACGAACACCCCCATGCTGCCTCACCGCCCCCGGCCCGGTGCTGTCGCCCCGGACACACCACAGGCCCGGCGGTCGCGGCCGCCGGGCCTGTGGTGAAGGTGCAACTCCTGCTTACTGCGCGGGGCCCTCGATGGCCTCGGAGGTGAGCAGGCCCGCGTTGATCTCGCGGAGCGCGATCGAGAGCGGCTTCTCGTGCACGTGGGTGTCGACGAGCGGACCGACGTACTCCAGGAGACCTTCACCGAGCTGCGAGTAGTACGCGTTGATCTGGCGCGCGCGCTTGGCGGCGTAGATCACGAGGCTGTACTTCGAGTCGGTGGCCTCAAGGAGCTCATCAATCGGCGGGTTGATGATGCCCTCGGGCGTGGTGATGGAAGAGGACACTCTCTGCCTTCCGAAGGGGGTAAAGATCAAAGAAACCTTTGACAGTGCGGAACTCCGTGGTTCCGCCCGTGCCGGCTGCGTCAGTCGCTGCCTGCGCGGTGGCCGGAGGAATCCAACATCAAGGCTAGCAGCTCACGCGCCACGTCCTCGACGGAGGTGTTGACCAGTGTCGTATCGAACTCGGACTCGGCGGCCAGTTCGATCCGGGCGGCGGCGAGCCGGCGCTCGATCACCTCGGCGGACTCGGTGCCCCGACCGGTGAGCCTGCGCACCAGCTCCTCCCAGCTCGGCGGGGCCAGGAAGACGAGCCGGGCGTCCGACATCGACTGCCGGACCAGCCGCGCGCCCTGGAGATCGATCTCCAGCAGCACCGGCTCACCCGCCTCCAGGCGGTCGAGCACGGCGCGGCGCGGCGTGCCGTACCGGTTGCCGGCGAACTCGGCCCACTCCAGCAGCTCGCCGTTGGCGATCAGCTTGTCGAACTCGTCGTTGTCCACGAAGAAGTAGTGGACACCGTTGCGCTCGCCGGGGCGCGGTTTGCGGGTCGTTGCCGACACCGAGAGCCATACCTCGGGGTGGGCCTTGCGCATATGAGCGACGACCGTGCTCTTGCCGACCCCTGAGGGGCCGGAGAGCACGGTCAGCCGCGGACGTACGTCCGGGGGTACGGGGGACGTCCCCCGGGATGTTGCAGCCATGGAGCGATTATCCAGGTTCTCGGGCGTGCCCGAGAACCTCAGGCCGCCTTGCTGCCGAACTCACGCTCCAGGGACGCGATCTGGTTGGAGCCCAGACCCCGGACCCGGCGGCTCTCGGAGATGCCGAGCCGCTCCATGATCTGCTTGGCGCGGACCTTGCCCACGCCCGGCAGGGACTCCAGGAGGGCGGAGACCTTCATCTTCCCGATGACGTCGTTCTCCTGGCCCTGCTTGATGACCTCGTGGAGGGAGGCGCCGGAGTGCTTGAGTCGATTCTTGACCTCGGCCCGCTCCCGGCGAGCCGCGGCGGCCTTTTCGAGCGCGGCTGCGCGCTGTTCAGGGGTAAGGGGCGGAAGAGCCACGCCTACGTCACCTCGGATGTCGATCTGTCGGATACGGACCGGTGAGGAAGCTGGATGCTCCACACCAGGTGAGCGACGGACAACTCGTGTACGTCGGCTCTCGACGGAGACTAGCGGCCAAGGCCGCCCGAGTCAGCGAGAACCAACGAAAAGTCCTGGTCAGCCTTGGCCGACCAGGACATTTCAGGCATAACAACCGAGTTTTTTGGTCAGGATTCAGTCAACACGCTGTAAACGCGGTCCGGTCATCCACCCGCGACGGCCGTCCGGACCTCGTCCGTGAGCCGATCGGCGGCTGCGCGCAGCCCCGCCACGTCCGGCCCCTGGCTCAGTACGCCGCGGCTCACACTGGGCAGTACGTTGCCCACCGCGTCGCCGAAGACCCCCGGCAGATCCGCGGGCGTCGCGCCCTGGGCCCCGATTCCGGGGGCGAGCAGCGGACCGTTGATGGCGAGATCCACGCCCGCGTCGCCGAGCGTGGCTCCGACCACCGCGCCGACGGAGCCGAGCGGCGTCGCCCCCTCGTTCTCGGCGGCCATGTGGTCGAGCATCAGCTGGGCCAGCGGCCGGCCGTCGGTGGCGGTGGCACGCTGCACCTCCGCGCCCTCCGGGTTGGAGGTGAGAGCCAGCACGAAGACGCCCGCGCCGGAGAGCACCGCAGCGTCGAGCGCCGGGCGCAGCGAACCGAAACCCAGGTACGGCGAGACGGTGACCGCGTCCGAGAACAGCGGCGAGTCCTGGTGCAGATAGGTCGCCGCGTAGGCACCCATGGTGGAGCCGATGTCACCGCGCTTGGCGTCCATCAGGACGAGCGCGCCGGCCGCCCGCGCCTCCTCGACGGCCTTCTCCAGGACCGCGATGCCGCGCGAGCCGAACCGCTCGAAGAACGCGGACTGCGGCTTGAGCACGGCGACCCGGTCCGCCAGCGCCTCGACGACCGTACGCGTGAAGCGCTCCAGGCCCGCGACATCGTCGGTCAGGCCCCAGGCGGTGAGGAGCGAGGCGTGCGGGTCGATGCCGACGCAGAGCGGGCCGCGGGTGTCCATGGCGCGGCGCAGGCGTGCGCCGAACGGTTCCGGGATCATGCGGTGGCCTTCCTGGTTTCTGCGCCGACGGCTTCGGCGAGGGTGGCGTACGGGGAGGCGGCCAGGCGCGCGGCCAGGCCCTTGTGGATCGCCCTGGCGTAGAACGGTCCCTCGTAGATGAAGGCGCTGTAGCCCTGGACGAGGGTGGCCCCGGCGAGGATGCGCTGCCAGGCGTCCTCGGCGTTCTCGACGCCTCCGACACCCACCAGGGTGATCCGGTCGCCCACCCGCCCGTACAGACGGCTCAGGACCTCCAGGGACCGTGCCTTGAGCGGCGCACCGGACAGCCCGCCGGCCTCCGCGACCAGGGACGGCGAGGACTTCAGACCGAGGCCGTCCCTGGCGATGGTGGTGTTGGTGGCGATGATGCCGTCCAGACCCAGCTCGACCGCGAGATCGGCGACCGCGTCGACGTCCTCGTCCGCGAGGTCGGGGGCGATCTTGACGAGCAGGGGGACCCGTCGGTCGGTGACGGTCCGGTCGGCCGCCTCGCGCACCGCGCCGAGCAGCGGCCGGAGCGCCTCGGTGGCCTGGAGGTTGCGCAGACCGGGGGTGTTGGGCGAGGAGACGTTCACGACGAGGTAGTCGGCGTGGGCGGCGAGGCGCTCGGTGGACTTCACGTAGTCGCCGGCCGCTTCGGCCTCCGGCACGACCTTCGTCTTGCCGATGTTGACGCCGACCGTGGTCCTGAAGACCGGCCTGCGGGCGCCCAGGCGCGCGGCCACGGCGGCCGAGCCCTCGTTGTTGAAGCCCATGCGGTTGATCAGCGCGCGGTCCGCGAGGAGGCGGAAGAGGCGCTTCTTGGGGTTGCCGGGCTGCGGCTCGCCGGTGACCGTGCCGATCTCGACGTGGTCGAAGCCGAGCATCGCCATGCCGTCGATCGCCACGGCGTTCTTGTCGAAGCCGGCAGCGAGGCCGAAGGGGCCGTGCATCCGCAGGCCGAGGGCCTCGGTGCGCAGTTCCTTGTGGCGAGGAGAGAGCGCCGCGGCGACGAAGGTGCGCAGTACGGGGATGCGTGCGGCGAGACGGATCCAGCGGAAGGCCAGGTGGTGCGCCCGCTCCGGGTCCATCCGCTTGAAGACCAGCTGGAAGAAGAATTTGTACATCGGGGTGTCCTCGGTGTCCTCACAGAGAGGGGGACACCGTTTCCGGTGTCCCCCTGCCTGCTGCTAGTCGCGGGCCGCGGTCAGATGTTCCGCGTGTTCCTGGAGCGATCGGACGCCGACGTCTCCGTGGGTGAGCGCGTCGATGCCCTGGACGGCGGCGGCGAGCGCCTGGACCGTCGTCAGGCACGGCACGGACCGGGCCACGGCGGCGGTACGGATCTCGTAGCCGTCGAGCCGGCCACCGGTTCCGTACGGCGTGTTGACGATCAGGTCGACCTCGCCGTCGTGGATCAGTTGGACGATGGTCTTCTCGCCCTGCGGGCCCATGCCCTCCGACTGCTTGCGCACGACCGTGGCGTTGATGCCGTTGCGCTTGAGGACCTCGGCGGTGCCGGAGGTGGCGAGCAGCTCGAAGCCGTGGGCGACGAGTTCACGCGCCGGGAAGATCATCGAGCGCTTGTCGCGGTTGGCCACCGAGATGAAGGCGCGGCCCTTGGTGGGCAGCGGGCCGTAGGCACCGGCCTGCGACTTGGCGTACGCCGTGCCGAAGACGGAGTCGATGCCCATGACCTCGCCGGTGGAGCGCATCTCCGGGCCGAGGACGGTGTCGACGCCGCGGCCGTGGATGTCGCGGAAGCGCGACCACGGCATGACGGCCTCCTTGACCGAGATCGGCGCGTCGAGCGGCAGGGTGCCGCCGTCGCCGTTCGCCGGGAGCAGGCCCTCCGCGCGCAGCTCGGCGACGGTCGCGCCCAGCGAGATCCGGGCGGCTGCCTTGGCGAGCGGGACCGCGGTCGCCTTCGAGGTGAAGGGGACGGTCCGGGAGGCGCGCGGGTTGGCCTCCAGGACGTACAGGATGTCGCCGGAGAGCGCGAACTGGATGTTGATCAGTCCGCGTACGCCGACGCCCTTGGCGATGCCCTCGGTGGAGGCGCGCAGCCGCTTGATGTCGTAGCCGCCGAGCGTGATCGGGGGCAGCGCGCAGGCGGAGTCGCCGGAGTGGATACCGGCCTCCTCGATGTGCTCCATGACGCCGCCGAGGTAGAGCTCGGTGCCGTCGTAGAGCGCGTCGACGTCGATCTCGATCGCGTCGTCGAGGAAGCGGTCGACCAGGACCGGCCGGGTGGGGCTGATCTCGGTGGACTCGGCGATGTACGAGGAGAGCCGCGCCTCGTCGTACACGATCTCCATGCCCCGACCGCCGAGCACGTAGCTGGGGCGTACCAGGACGGGGTAGCCGATCTCGTCGGCGATGGCCTTGGCCTCGTCGAACGTGGTGGCGGTGCCGTGCTTCGGGGCCGGCAGTCCCGCCTCGGCCAGGACGCGGCCGAAGGCGCCGCGGTCCTCGGCGGCGTGGATCGCCTCCGGGGACGTACCGACCACCGGTACACCATTGTCCTTGAGCGCCTGCGACAGACCCAGTGGGGTCTGGCCGCCGAGCTGGACGATGACACCGGCGACCGGGCCCGCGAGGGACTCGGCGTGCACGATCTCCAGCACGTCTTCGAGCGTCAGCGGCTCGAAGTACAGGCGGTCGGAGGTGTCGTAGTCGGTGGAGACGGTCTCCGGGTTGCAGTTGACCATCACGGTCTCGTAGCCCGCGTCGCTCAGCGCGAAGGAGGCGTGGACGCAGGAGTAGTCGAACTCGATGCCCTGGCCGATGCGGTTGGGGCCGGAGCCGAGGATGATCACCGCGGGCTTGGTGCGGGGCGCGACCTCGGTCTCCTCGTCGTAACTGGAGTAGAAGTACGGCGTCTTCGCGGCGAACTCGGCGGCGCAGGTGTCGACGGTCTTGTAGACCGGGCGGATGCCCAGCGCGTGCCGCACCTCACGTACGACGTCCTCGCGCAGGCTGCGGATGTCGGCGATCTGGGCGTCGGAGAAGCCGTGCCGCTTGGCCTCGGCGAGCAGTTCGGCGCCGAGCTCGTCGGCGGCGGCCAGCTCGTCGGCGATCTCCTTGATCAGGAAGAGCTGGTCGACGAACCAGGGGTCGATCTTCGTGGCGTCGAAGACCTCCTCCTGGGTGGCGCCGGCTCGGATCGCCTGCATGACGGTGTTGATCCGGCCGTCGGTCGGGCGGACCGCCTCGGCCAGCAGCTCGGCCTTGTCGCCGGGCTCGCCGGTGAAGGCGAACTGCGAGCCCTTCTTCTCCAGGGAGCGCAGGGCCTTCTGGAGGGCCTCGGTGAAGTTCCGGCCGATCGCCATGGCCTCGCCCACCGACTTCATGGTGGTGGTGAGGGTGGAGTCGGCGGAGGGGAACTTCTCGAAGGCGAACCGGGGGGCCTTGACCACGACGTAGTCGAGGGTCGGCTCGAAGGAGGCGGGGGTCTTCTCGGTGATGTCGTTCGGGATCTCGTCGAGCGTGTAGCCGACGGCCAGCTTGGCGGCGATCTTGGCGATCGGGAAGCCGGTGGCCTTCGAGGCGAGCGCCGAGGAGCGGGAGACGCGCGGGTTCATCTCGATCACGATGACCCGGCCGTCGGTCGGGTCGATGGCGAACTGGATGTTGCAGCCGCCGGTGTCGACGCCGACCTCGCGGATGATCGCGATGCCGATGTCGCGCAGCCGCTGGTACTCGCGGTCGGTGAGCGTCATCGCCGGGGCGACGGTGATCGAGTCACCCGTGTGGACTCCCATCGGGTCGAAGTTCTCGATGGAGCAGACGACCACGACGTTGTCGTTCTTGTCGCGCATCAGCTCCAGCTCGTACTCCTTCCAGCCGAGGATGGACTCCTCCAGGAGCACCTCGGTGGTCGGGGAGAGCGTGAGGCCCTGACCGGCGATGCGGCGCAGCTCCTCCTCGTCGTGGGCGAAGCCGGAGCCGGCGCCGCCCATGGTGAAGGAGGGGCGGACGACCACGGGGTAGCCGCCGAGCGTCTCGACGCCCGCCAGGACGTCGTCCATGGAGTGACAGATGACCGAGCGGGCGGACTCGCCGTGGCCGATCTTCTCCTTGACGGCCTCGACGACCCCCTTGAAGAGGTCGCGGTCCTCGCCCTTGTTGATGGCCTCGACGTTGGCGCCGATGAGCTCGACGCCGTACTTCTCCAGGACGCCGTTCTCGTGCATGGAGATCGCGGTGTTGAGCGCGGTCTGGCCGCCCAGGGTCGGGAGCAGCGCGTCGGGGCGCTCCTTGGCGATGATCTTCTCGACGAACTCGGGGGTGATCGGCTCGACGTAGGTGGCGTCGGCGATCTCCGGGTCGGTCATGATCGTCGCCGGGTTGGAGTTCACCAGGATGACGCGCAGGCCCTCGGCCTTGAGGACGCGGCAGGCCTGGGTGCCGGAGTAGTCGAACTCGGCGGCCTGCCCGATGACGATCGGACCGGAGCCGATGACCAGGACGGACTGGATATCGGAGCGCTTAGGCACGCTGGCCCTCCATCAGGGAGACGAAACGGTCGAAGAGGTACGCGGCGTCGTGCGGGCCCGCGGCTGCTTCGGGGTGGTACTGGACGCTGAAGGCCGGTCGGTCGAGGAGCTGGAGGCCCTCGACGACCTGGTCGTTCAGGCAGACGTGGGAGACCTCGGCACGGCCGAACTCCGTGTCGGACACCTGGTCGAGCGGGGCGTCGACGGCGAAGCCGTGGTTGTGCGCGGTGACCTCGACCTTGCCGGTCGTGCGGTCCTGCACAGGCTGGTTGATGCCGCGGTGGCCGTACTTCAGCTTGTATGTGCCGAAGCCGAGCGCGCGGCCCAGGATCTGGTTGCCGAAGCAGATGCCGAAGAGCGGGGTCCCGCGCTCCAGAACGCCCTTCATCACGGAGACCGGGTGGTCGGCGGTGGCCGGGTCGCCGGGGCCGTTGGAGAAGAAGACGCCGTCGGGTTCGACCGCGTACACCTCCTCCAGGGTGGCGGTGGCGGGCAGCACGTGCACCTCGATGCCGCGTTCGGCCATCCGGCGCGGGGTCATGCCCTTGATGCCGAGGTCGATCGCGGCGACGGTGAACCTCTTGGTGCCGATCGCGGGGACGACATACGTCTCCTTGGTGGCGACCTCGGCGGAGAGGTCGGCGCCCACCATCTCGGGGGCCTGCTGGACGCGGGCCAGCAGCGCGGCCTCGTCGGCGAGGGCGTCGCCGGAGAAGATGCCGACGCGCATGGCGCCGCGCTCGCGCAGGTGGCGGGTGAGGGCGCGGGTGTCGATGCCGCTGATGCCGACGACTCCCTGGCGCTCCAGCTCCTCGTCGAGCGAGCGCCGCGAGCGCCAGTTGGACGGCACCCGGGCGGGGTCGCGGACGACGTAGCCGGAGACCCAGATGCGTCCGGACTCGGGGTCCTCGTCGTTCACACCGGTGTTGCCGACGTGCGGGGCGGTCATCACGACGACCTGGCGGTGGTACGAGGGGTCGGTCAGCGTCTCCTGGTAGCCGGTCATGCCGGTGGAGAACACCGCCTCGCCGAAGGTCTCCCCCACGGCCCCGTAGGCACGGCCGCGGAAGGCGCGGCCGTCCTCCAGGACGAGTACGGCGGGAGCTTTGCCGGCTCCCCGGGTGGAGATCGTCATCGTGCGGTGCCTTCCGTAGAGCTGGTGAGATGGTTGATGGCCTCGACCCAGGCCGGGTGCTCGGCCGAGCGGTCGGAGCGGAAGCCGGAGTCGATCAGCTTGTCGCCGTGCGCCCAGGTGATGATCAGCAGGCCGCCCTCGGGGAGGACCTTGCCGGCGATGCCCTTGTCGAGCCGGGCCTCGCGCAGGGCGGCGGCCGGTACGAAGAAGTCGGCCGCCCCGGGTCGTACGACGTCGAGGCCCTGGTCGGTCAGGGTGAGCTCGACGCGGCTGCGGGTGCCGAGGCCGTGGGCGACGATGCGGTCGAGCCACTGTCCGGCGGTCGTCGAGGCGTGGTACCGGCCGGTCAGCGTCAGCAGCAACTCGCCGTCCGCGAACCCCTCGGGGGTGGAGTCGAGTTCCGGCAGATCGGACTGAAGACTCCCCCGCCACTTCCATCCCTGGCGCATCAGCCAGTAGACGAAGGCGATGAGGACGAGCAGTCCGACGACCCAGCTGATGCGAGCGGACCAGTCGGTCACTTCGGCCGACTTCTGCTCGGCGGCGAGCTGGAGGTACAGGGGGGTGAGTGATGTCACGCGAGCTTCCCGTCGACGACCGTGGCACGGCCCCGCAGGAAGGTGTGGGTGACTCGGCCCGGCAGCTCGCGACCCTCGTACGGAGTGTTGCGGCTGCGGGAGGCGAAGCCCGCGGGGTCCACGACACCACGGTATGCCGGATCGACCAGGGTGAGGTTGGCTGGCTCACCGGCCGAGACGGGCCGGCCGTGTCCGTCGAGCCGGCCGATGGCGGCCGGGCGGAACGACATCCGGTCGGCGACGCCCGCCCAGTCGATGAGGCCGGTGTCCACCATCGTCTGCTGGACGACGGAGAGCGCGGTCTCCAGACCCACCATCCCCATGGCGGCGGCGGCCCACTCGCAGTCCTTGTCCTCGTGCGGGTGCGGGGCGTGGTCGGTGGCGACGCAGTCGATGGTGCCGTCGGCGAGCGCCTCGCGCAGGGCCATGACGTCGGCCTCGGTGCGCAGCGGCGGGTTCACCTTGAAGACGGGGTTGTAGGACCGTACGAGCTCATCGGTGAGGAGCAGGTGGTGCGGGGTGACCTCGGCGGTGACGTTCCAGCCCTTGGACTTGGCCCAGCGGACGATCTCGACGGAGCCGGCGGTCGACAGGTGGCAGATGTGCACCCGGGAACCGACGTGGGCGGCGAGCAGGACATCGCGGGCGATGATCGACTCCTCGGCGACCGCGGGCCAGCCGCCGAGACCGAGTTCCGCGGAGACGACGCCCTCGTTCATCTGGGCGCCCTCGGTGAGGCGGGGCTCCTGGGCGTGCTGGGCGACCACACCGTCGAAGGCCTTCACGTACTCCAGCGCGCGGCGCATGATCACCGCGTCGTCGACGCACTTGCCGTCGTCGGAGAAGACCTTCACCCCGGCGGCCGAATCGTGCATGGCGCCGAGCTCGGCGAGCTTCCTGCCCTCCAGGCCGACGGTGACGGCGCCGATCGGCTGCACGTCGCAGTAGCCGGACTCCTTGCCGAGCCGCCAGACCTGCTCGACGACACCGGCGGTGTCGGCGACCGGGAAGGTGTTGGCCATGGCGTGCACGGCGGTGAAGCCGCCGACGGCCGCGGCCTTGGTGCCGGTGAGGACGGTCTCGGAGTCCTCGCGGCCGGGCTCGCGCAGATGGGTGTGGAGGTCGACGAGGCCGGGCAGCAGGATCTGGCCCGCGGCCTCGACGACGGTCGCGTCGCCGGCGTCCAGTCCGGTGCCGACCGCCGCGATGGTCTCGCCGTCGATCAGGACGTCCTGGGCCTCGCCGCCGAGGACCTTCGCGCCGCGGATAAGGATCTTGCTCATGATTACTTGTTCTCCTCGGTACGGGCGGGGGTGGCGGGCGACGGGTGGGCCGCGGCGGCGGGCTCGTAGCCGCCCAGCAGCAGGTACAGGACGGCCATGCGGATCGAGACGCCGTTGGCCACCTGCTCGACGGCCGTGCACCGGTCGGAGTCCGCGACCTCGGCGGTGATCTCCATGCCGCGGACCATCGGCCCGGGGTGCATGACGATCGCGTTCCCGGGCATCTTCGCCATGCGGTCGCCGTCCAGGCCGTAGCGGCGGGAGTACTCGCGCTCGGTGGGGAAGTACGCGGCGTTCATCCGTTCGCGCTGCACACGAAGCATCATCACCGCGTCGGACTTCGGCAGCACGTCGTCGAGGCTGTAGCTGACCTCGCAAGGCCACTGCTCGACGCCGACCGGGACGAGGGTCGGCGGGGCCACCAGAGTGACGCGGGCGCCGAGCGTGGTCAGCAGGTGGACGTTGGAACGGGCCACCCGGCTGTGCAGGATGTCGCCGACGATGGTGATCCGGCGGCCTTCGAGGTCCCGGCCGAGACCGGCGTCGGCCCCGACCAGGCGGCGGCGCATGGTGAAGGCGTCCAGGAGGGCCTGGGTGGGGTGCTCGTGGGTGCCGTCACCGGCGTTGACGACGGCGCCTTCGATCCAGCCGGACGTGGCGAGGCGGTACGGGGCGCCGGAGGCGCCGTGCCGGATGACGACGGCGTCGGCGCCCATCGCCTCCAGGGTCAGCGCGGTGTCCTTGAGCGACTCGCCCTTGGAGACGGACGAGCCCTTCGCGGAGAAGTTGATGACATCGGCGGAGAGGCGCTTGGCGGCGGCCTCGAAGGAGATGCGGGTACGCGTCGAGTCCTCGAAGAAGAGGTTGACGACGGTACGGCCGCGCAGGGTCGGGAGCTTCTTGATCGGCCGGTCCGCGACCCGTGCCATCTCCTCGGCGGTGTCGAGGATCAGGACGGCTTCGTCGCGGGTGAGGTCGGCGGCCGAGATGAGGTGACGCTTCATCTGGGTGTTCTCCGGGTGGCTGGAGGATTCAGGCATGCGGGCGTGCGGAAGCCGCCCTACGGGCTCGGCGTCGCCCGTACGGGTGTGCTGCGGCTACTGCGCGTCCGCCGGGGCGGTCCGCTGGACCCCGAGCAGCACGGCGTCGCGGCCGTCCTCCTCGGCGAGCTGGACCTTGACCGTCTCCCGCAGCGACGTGGGGAGGTTCTTGCCGACGTAGTCGGCACGGATCGGAAGTTCGCGGTGACCACGGTCGACGAGGACCGCGAGCTGCACCGCGCGGGGGCGGCCGATGTCGCCGAGCGCGTCGAGCGCGGCGCGGATCGTACGGCCCGAGAAGAGGACATCGTCGACGAGGACGACCAGACGGCCCTCGATGCCCTCGCCGGGGATCTCGGTGCGGGCCAGGGCGCGCGCCGGGCGCAGCCGCAGGTCGTCGCGGTACATGGTGATGTCGAGGGAGCCGACCGGCATTTTCCGGCCGGTGATCTCCTGGAGTTTTTCGGCGAGCCTGCGGGCGAGGAAGACACCTCGCGTCGGAATGCCGAGGAGCACCACGTCGTCGGCGCCCTTGGCGCGTTCGACGATCTCGTGGGCGATCCGGGTCATTACCCGGGCGATGTCGGGAGCCTCCAGAACGGGGCGCGCCGCGTTGCCGGTGGCTTCGTGCTGTGCGTCCATAAGAAACGGACCTCCTTCTCCGCCTCACTGGACGGACCTTAAAGGACGTCGAAATTGCGTCATCGATGTTACCAGGGCTTGCGCCGGGCCCAGGTCACGCCCCGGGAGGTGCCGGTCCGGACCATTCGGCTTGACGCATCCAAGTAACGCTGCGTAACCTCACAGTGAGTTACCAGCCACGCGGCGGAGCCGCGCAATGTTCCAGCGTCCGGGGAGCCATATGTCCAGCGAATACGCAAAGCAGCTCGGGGCCAAACTCCGTGCCATCCGCACCCAGCAGGGCCTCTCCCTCCACGGCGTGGAGGAGAAGTCCCAGGGCCGCTGGAAGGCCGTCGTGGTCGGTTCGTACGAGCGCGGCGACCGTGCCGTGACCGTGCAGCGCCTCGCCGAGCTCGCGGATTTCTACGGGGTCCCGGTGCAGGAGCTCCTGCCCGGTACGACGCCCGGCGGCGCCGCCGAGCCGCCGCCGAAGCTTGTCCTGGACCTGGAGCGCCTCGCCCACGTCCCGCCGGAGAAGGCCGGACCGCTGCAGCGCTATGCCGCGACGATCCAGAGCCAGCGCGGTGACTACAACGGCAAGGTGCTCTCGATCCGTCAGGACGATCTGCGCACGCTGGCCGTGATCTACGACCAGTCGCCGTCCGTGCTCACGGAACAGCTGATCAGCTGGGGCGTGCTGGACGCGGACGCGCGTCGCGCCGTCGCCCACGAGGAGGGCTGACAGCCCTCTGGAGAAACGTACCGCCGTGCCGGTGCGGGTCGCTCGTACGGGCGCCCGCGCCGGCACGGCTTTTTGTGTCCGCGGCGGTCGGACGCCCCATGCCGAAGGGCCCACGGTCGGGTGACCGTGGGCCCTTCGTCGGCTGAACGCCACCGGCGGCTACTGCTCCCGGCGGAGGTTCGGCTTGAGGTCCTTGAACCGGGCCAGCAGCCCGTTCACGAAGGACGGGGATTCGTCGGTGGAGAACTCCTTGGCGAGCTGGACCGCCTCGTCGATCACCACCGCGTCCGGGGTCCCGTCCACCCAGATCAGCTCGTACGCACCGAGCCGCAGGATGTTCCGGTCGACGACCGGCATGCGGTCGATCTCCCAGTCCACGGCATAGGTCACGATGAGGTCGTCGATCCGGTCCGCGTACTGCGCGTACCCCTCGACGAGCTCCATCGTGTACTCGGTGACCGGCGGCTGACGGTTGTCGGTCCGCGAGTGCCGCACCCAGTCCGCGAGGACCGTCTGCACGGACTCACCGCGCTGGTCGGCCTCGAAGAGAATCTGGAAGGCACGCTTGCGGGCCGTGTTCCGAGCAGCCACGGTTAGCTGTTCACCCGGCCGAGGTAGTCGCCCGAGCGGGTGTCGACCTTGATCTTCTCACCGGTGGTGATGAAGAGCGGGACGCCGATCTCGTAGCCGGTCTCCAGCGTGGCGGGCTTGGTGCCGCCGGTGGAGCGGTCGCCCTGGACGCCCGGGTCGGTGTGCTGGACGGTCAGCTCGACGGCGGCGGGCAGCTCGACGTAGAGCACCTCGCCCTCGTACTGGGCGACGGAGGCGGTGAAGCCCTCGATCAGGAAGTTGGCGGCGTCGCCAACAGCCTTGCGGTCGACCATGAGCTGGTCGTACGTGTCCATGTCCATGAAGACGAAGTACTCGCCGTCCATGTACGAGAACTGCATGTCGCGACGGTCGATGGTGGCCGTTTCGACCTTCACGCCGGCGTTGAACGTCTTGTCGACGACCTTGCCGGAGAGCACGTTCTTGAGCTTGGTGCGCACGAAGGCCGGGCCCTTGCCGGGCTTGACGTGCTGGAACTCGACGACGGACCAGAGCTGGCCTCCGTCGAGCTTGAGCACCAGGCCGTTCTTGAGGTCGTTCGTGGAAGCCACGGTTGCGGAATCTCCTGGACTGAAGCTGGTGGAACGACCGAGGATGCGCGCTAGAGCGCGAGCAGCTCCTTGGTCGTAATGGTGAGTAGCTCGGGTCCGCCGTCCGCCTCGGGGCGCACGACGAGCGTGTCATCGATCCGGACCCCGCCCCGGCCCGGGAGGTGGACCCCCGGTTCGACGGTGACCGGCACGCAAGCGTCCAGTTTACCCATGGCTGCAGGTGTCAGCTGCGGGTCCTCGTCGATTTCGAGCCCCACCCCGTGCCCGGTCCAGGGCGCGAGGCCCCCGCCGTGGCCCGCCGAGTCCAGGAGGTGGCGGGCGGCGCGGTCCACATCGCGGTACGCGGCACCGGGCACGAGGGCCTCGCGTCCGGCCCGCTGAGCGGCGAAAACCAGGTCGTAGAGCTCGATCTGCCAGTCGGCGGGCGTCGTCCCGATGACGAACGTACGGCCGATCTCGCAGCGGTAGCCGCGATAGTTCGCACCGAGGCAGACGGAGAGGAAATCCCCTTCCTCCACCCGCCGGTCCGAGGGCCGGTGGCGGCCCTGACCGGAGTTCGGCCCGGTGGCCACCGAGGTGGCGAAGGCAGGGCCGTCGGCGCCGTGGTCCACCAGGCGCCTCTCCAGCTCCAGGGCGAGATGCCGTTCGGTGCGGCCCACCAGGATGGATTCGAGGAGTTCACCCAATGCCTGGTCGGTGATCTCGGCGGCGATCCGCAGACAGGCGATCTCCTCCTCGTCCTTGACGACCCTCAGCTGCTCGACGACGGCACCGAGATCGGCCAGGCGGAGCCGGGGGGCGACCGAGCCCATGGCCCGGTGGCGGGCGACCGTCAGATGGTGTTCCTCGACGGCCAGAGACTCCGCACCCGAGACGCCGGCCAGATCGGCGGCCGCGACCGCCGGATCGCCGTCGGTGGCGGGCAGCGAGGACACCCGCAGCTGATCGTCGGTACGTCCTTCGGCGAGGTCGCCGGTCGGCTCACCGGGGCAGAGCAGGACGTCCTCGCCGGGGCCGAGCAGCAGCACGGCGCCGGGGGGCGCTCCGCCTGCGAGGTAGCGGACGTTGGCAGGGCGGGAGACCAGAGCGGCCGCGGATCCGACGGCGGCGCACCGGTCGCGGAGCAGCCCGCGGCGGACGGCGTACACGTCTGACATGTCACGAGCCTACGAGCGCTTGCGCGTGCCTGCTCGGTCAGCGCATCCGACCGGGGGCCGCGGACGGACTCCTCACCGGAGCCGGCTCACCGTCCCCCGGGGTTCACCAGGCCGGTGGGCTGGCTATGGAACGGGCGAGTATGTCGTCCAGGACGCGGGCGGTGGTCTCCACGTCGTAGGTCGAGTTGTCGATGATCGGCAGCCCGGAGCCGTACCAGCCGGCCATCCGGCCGTGGATCCGGGCGACCTCCTCGTCCGAGAGGCGGCGGTTGCCGCTGCGGGCCGCGTTGCGTTCCAGCACGATCTCCAGGCCGGGCAGCAGCACGACGGGCAGCAGTCCGGGGCCGACGTGGCGCTTCCACCCGCCGAGGCCGACGACCGGCCGGTCCGGGAAGACGGCGTCGTCCAGGATGCAGGAGATGCCGTTGGCCAGGAAGTTGCGGGCGGCGAAGCCGCAGGTACGGCGGGCGAGGCGGTACTGGGCCTCGGAGTGGTCGTTCCATCCGGCCTGCGGGTCGGCGAAGCCGGAGCAGACCCATTCACGGACGTCGTCGAGGCTGACGTGGGCCGTGGGAACCCGGCGGCGGCTGGCCCACAGCTTGGCCACGGTGGTCTTGCCGGCACCCGCGGGGCCGATCAGGAGGACGGCGAGGGTCGCGCTGCCGGTGCCGGGCTCGGCGGGCGGCGCGGGGAGCGGGACAGGACCGCCGGGCGGCAGCTGAACGTGTCCGGCGGTGTCCCTGGAGGAAGGCGGGGCGTGCTGCGGGGCGGTCCCGCTCCAGCCCTGGGGGCTGGGAGGGGTGGTGGGCGGCGGCCCCGGCGGTCCGGGGTGCCGGGCCTGGTGCGTCCAGCCGACAGGTCCGCTTCCGGGGCCTTGGGGCGGCGGCAGCGGGCCCCCCACTGCGTGCTGCATCCGGTGCCACTCCGTCTCGTACAGGCAACTAGGGGCTGCCGCTGGTGGAACGGCAACCGTACCGTCCCCGGCCGCCACAGAGGCAACGGTCGGGGACGGCGCACAGTGCCCGGTCGGCCGCTCGGCCTTCCGGTGTGCCGGTGTGCCGGTCCGTCAGTCGGTCAGCTCGTCGGCGAGAGCACGCAGGGCGAGGCGGTAGGAACCGATGCCGAATCCGGCCACGGTTCCCGTGGCGACCGGCGCCACCACGGAGGTGTGGCGGAATTCCTCCCGTGCGTACGGATTCGAGATGTGCACCTCGATCAGCGGGGCGGTGCGCTGGGCCACCGCGTCCCGCATTCCGTACGAATAGTGGGTGAACGCGCCCGGGTTGAGAACGACCGGGACGGAACCGTCCGCTGCCTCGTGGAGCCAGCGGATCAGCTCTCCCTCGTCGTTGGTCTCCCGGACGTCGACCTCGAAGCCGAGCTCCTTGCCGAGGGCCTGGCAGGTTTCGACGAGTCCGGCGTACGACGTGGCGCCGTACACATCGGGCTCGCGGGAGCCGAGCCGGCCGAGGTTCGGCCCGTTGAGGACGAGAACCCGGCGGGTCACGCCGACACCTCCCCGTAGGCGGCGAGCAGCACGGCCGGGTCGGGGCCCTCCAGCACGGTGGGCTTGCCGAGCCCGTCGAGGACGATGAAGCGCAGCAGGTCGCCGCGGGACTTCTTGTCGACCTTCATGTTCTCCAGCAGCTTGGGCCATTGGTCGCCGCGATAGGTGAGCGGCAGTCCGACGGACTCCAGGACCGCGCGGTGCCGGTCGGCGGTGGCGTCGTCGAGGCGTCCGGCCAGCCGGCCCAGCTCTGCGGCGAAGACCATGCCCACCGACACGGCCGCGCCGTGACGCCACTTGTAGCGTTCGTTCTTCTCGATGGCGTGGGCCAGGGTGTGGCCGTAGTTGAGGATCTCGCGAAGCCCGGATTCCTTGAGGTCGCTGGAGACGACCTCGGCCTTGACCCGGATGGCGCGTTCGATCAGCTCGGCGGTGTGCGGCCCGGTGGGGGTACGGGCGCCTTCCGGATCGGCCTCGATGAGGTCGAGGATCACCGGATCGGCGATGAAACCGGCCTTGATGATCTCGGCCATGCCGCTGACGTAGTCGTGGACGGGCAGCGAGTCCAGGGCGGCGAGGTCGCACAGGACCCCGACGGGCGGGTGGAAGGCGCCGACCAGGTTCTTGCCCTCGGCGGTGTTGATGCCGGTCTTCCCGCCGACGGCCGCGTCGACCATGGCGAGGACGGTGGTGGGCACGGCGATCCAGCGCACCCCGCGCAGCCAGGTCGCCGCGACGAAACCGGCCACATCGGTGGTGGCTCCGCCGCCGACGCCGACGATGACGTCGGTGCGGGTGAAGCCGGTCTGCCCGAGCGCCTTCCAGCAGTACGCCGCAACCTCGACGGTCTTGGCCTCCTCTGCGTTCGGCAGCTGGATCGCGATGGCCTCGTAGCCCTGCGCGGCGAGGTCCTGGCGGACCGCCTCACCGGTCTCGGCGAGCGCCTCGGGGTGCAGGACGGCGACCCGCTTGGCGCGGTCGCCGACGAGCGCCGGCAGCTCGCCCAGCAGCTGCCGGCCGATCAGCACCTCGTACGGGTCGGTGCCCGCGCTGCCGACGATCCGGATACGGGTGGGGCCCTGCTCGGTCATGTGTTCTCCCGGCCGGGGGTGACGGGGTCGTCCGTGCGTTCCGGCAGTTCCAATGCGTCGAGGACCGCCTGGGCGACCTCTTCGGGGGTGCGCTCGTCGGTGGCGACGGTCGCGCGGGCCACCTCGGTGTACAGGTGGCGGCGGGCGTCCATCAGTTCGCGCCACTGGCGGCGCGGGTTGACGGCGAGCAGCGGGCGGGCGGTGTTCAGACCGACCCGCTTGACGGCCTCCTCCACGTCCATCGAGAGATAGACGACGGGGTGACCGGCGAGCAGCGCTCGGGTGGCGTCGTCCAGCACGGCACCGCCACCGAGGGAGAGGACACCGGTGTGCTCGGCGACGGCGGCGTGCACGGCCTGTCGCTCCAGCTCCCGGAAGTGTTCCTCGCCCTCGTCGTAGAAGATCTCCGGAATCGGCTTGCCGGCTGTGGCCACGACGTCCACGTCGGTGTCCCGGTAGGTGGTGCCGAGCCGGTCCGCGAGCAGTTCACCGACCGTGGACTTGCCCACGCCCATCGGGCCGACGAGGACGATCAGGGGGCCGCTCATCGGATCTGGAGGTGGTCGAGGTACGACCGCACATTGCGGCGGGTCTCGGGGACGCTGTCCCCGCCGAACTTCTCGGCGACGGCGTCGGCGAGGACCAGCGCGACCATCGCCTCGGCGACGATGCCCGCAGCCGGAACGGCGCAGACATCGGAGCGCTGGTGGTGAGCCTTGGCGGGTTCGCCGGTGACGACGTCGACGGTGGCGAGCGCGCGGGGCACGGTCGCGATGGGCTTCATCGCGGCGCGGACCCGCAGCAGCTCGCCGGTGGTCAGACCGCCCTCGGTGCCGCCGGAGCGGCCGGAGGCGCGCTTGATGCCGTCCTCGGTGACCAGAATCTCGTCGTGCGCCTTGGAGCCGGGAACCCGGGCCAGGTCGAAGCCGTCGCCGACCTCGACCCCCTTGATGGCCTGGATGCCCATCAGGGCCGCGGCGAGCCGGGCGTCGAGACGGCGGTCCCAGTGCACGTGCGAGCCGAGACCGACGGGCACTCCGTACGCCAGCACCTCGACCACACCGCCGAGGGTGTCGCCGTCCTTGTGGGCCTGGTCGATCTCGGCGACCATCGCCTTGCTCGCGTCGGCGTCCAGGCAGCGCACCGGGTCGGCGTCGAGCCGCTCGACGTCGGCCGGCGTCGGCAGGACGCCGTACGGCGCCTTGGCCGCGGCCAGCTCGACGACATGGCTGACGATCTCGATGCCCGCGGTCTCCTTGAGGTACGACCGCGCGACGGCGCCGAGCGCGACCCGGGCCGCCGTCTCGCGGGCACTGGCGCGCTCCAGGATCGGCCGGGCCTCGTCGAAGCCGTACTTCTGCATGCCCGCGAGGTCGGCGTGACCGGGCCGCGGGCGGGTCAGGGGGGCGTTGCGGGCCAGCGCGGCCAGTTCCTCGGGGTCGACCGGGTCGGCCGCCATGACCTGTTCCCACTTGGGCCACTCGGTGTTGCCCACCATCACGGCGACCGGGGAGCCCATGGTGAGACCGTGGCGCACCCCGCCGAGGAAGGTGACCTCGTCCCTCTCGAACTTCATCCGCGCACCGCGGCCATATCCGAGCCGCCGCCGGGCGAGTGCGTCCGCCACCATCTCCGTGGTGATCGGGACGCCGGCGGGAAGACCCTCCAGCGTCGCCACGAGTGCGGGGCCGTGCGACTCCCCCGCGGTCAGCCAGCGCAACCTGCTCAACGGTGCTCCTCATGCTCGCGCCTGGAACTGCGACGGCGCGACCGGGTGCGCGACCCTGGCCCGCCGCCTTCGATCCTCCCACGACCTGGGGTACGAACCGGCTGCCGGTCCAGCAGACGGACGAGCGGGATGCTTCGGGCCGAGTCTGTTCACGGCCGCTGTCGCGGTGGGCACTCTTGCCTGCGCCCACCGCGACAGCGTCTCCACCACTTACTGGACCGACCAGTCGGGTCAGCCACACCAGCCATAAGGGCTGGTGCAACTGTCCCAGAATACGCCATTATCGACGTATTGGGCACCACCCAAATACCTCACGCAAGCATTTACCGCTTTAACATAAACAGGGCCCGCATAGTACTGGTAATTCCCGCGGCCTTTATTCCATGAACCGCCCTGAGCTTGGATGCCCGCCTCAAGCAGCTCAGTACCCTTCCCGCACCATCCAGGGCTTCGCATCGTCACCACGCAATTTTTCCCCGTGGCCGAACTGTAGAGCAAGTAGGTGCGTGCCGAGAATTCCTGATTCTGACTACTCCACCCCATGCCCACCGACTGAAGTCTGGAGTATCCCGACCCGCATGCACCCTCAGGCGTTGTCGCAGCGGCTGCAGCCGGCTCCGCTACAGCAATTCCAAACCCCAGCATCGAAATACATGACGCCAAGGTGACAGCTGTACGGCGCTTCTTCACGACCCCTCCCATTCTCTCGTGAACGAAACTTAACATCCACCAAGATGGGAAGTAATTACTTTACGAAAATCAGCTAACCATCGATCTCGCCTTTTGGTGAATGTGCCGTTTCCAGCGCTTTCGAGCCGGCTTCTTTCAACATCGCAATCGAAATATCGGAATTTCCGGTGAATTGGCCGATTTGAAGCAACGCCTGATGTGCCAGCAGATCCAGGCCGCCCACGACATCACCGCAGTGCCTCGACCACGCCGCCGCCAAACAAGTCGGCCATGGGTCATACAGGACATCGAACAACGTGCCCGGCCGATCCGGTACGGCGTCGGTCAGCGCGTCCGTGGCACCGGCCGGGGTGGTGGCGATGACCAACGGGGCCCGCAGCGCCTGCCCGGCGTCCGCCCAGTCGGAGATCCGGACGTCGACGCCGAGGCGCTCGCCCCAGTCGCGCATCTCCTGGCCCCGTTCCCGGCTTCGGACGTAGGCCGTGACCGGTCCCGTACAGATCTCGGCCAGCGCGGCGAGCGCCGAGGAAGCGGTCGCTCCGGCCCCGAGAACGGCGGCCGAGTCGGTCTTCTCCACACCGCGTTCGCGCAGCGCGGCGATCATGCCGGGGATATCGGTGTTGTCGCCGATCCGGCGGCCGTCCTCGGTGAAAACCACCGTGTTGACGGCCTCCACCGAGGACGCGGTCTCGCTGATGGAGTCCAGCAGCGGGATGATCGCGCGCTTGAGCGGCATGGTCAGCGAGAGCCCGGCCCAGGTGGAGTCGAGCCCCGCCATGAAGGCAGGGAGGGCCGCCTCGTCGACCTCGAACCGGTCGTACGTCCAGTGGGTGAGGCCGAGTTCGGCGTACGCGGCCCGGTGCAGGACCGGGGAGAGCGAGTGGGCGATGGGCGAGCCGAGAACGGCCGCCCGCCGGATGGTGCTCACTGGCCCGACTTCTCCTCTTCGTACTTCTTCCGGTTCCGTTCCTGCTCGTCGTTGGTGACCGCGAACAGGGTCTTGTCCTCGGTCACGGATACGAAGTAGTACCAGGGTCCGGGAGCGGGCTTGATCGCCGAATGCAGCGCGGCTTCGCCGGGATTGGTGATGGGGCCGGGCGGCAGGCCGTGGATGTAGTACGTGTTGTACGGATGCTTGAACTCCCGCAGACCGGACACTGCCCCTATGTCCAGCGTGCTCTGCGCCTTGGCGTAGTTCACCGTCGAGTCGAAGTCGAGGAGCCCGTAGGTCTCGGTGTTGTTCGGCTTGAGCCTGTTGTAGACGACTCGTGCGACCTTGTCGAAGTCGTGCTTGTACTTGCCCTCGGCCTGAACGAGGCTGGCGACGGTGATCACCTGCCAGGGGTTCTTGAGGCCCAGCTTCTGGGCGGAGCCTTCGAGGTCGACCTTGCCGTACTCCTCGTTGGCCCGGGAGACCATCTTCTTCAGGACGGCCTCGGGCTTCATTCCCTTGACGACCGGGTAGGCCGCCGGGAACAGGAAGCCCTCCAGCGGGTCCAAGATCTGCGGATCGTTGTTCGCCCATTCCGGCAGACCGAGTTTGCCCGCATCGGTCTTGGCGATTCCCTGCGTGGTCCCGGCTTTGAGGCCCAGCCTCTTGTCGATCTTCTCGTAGATCGCGCTGTTGCGGGTGCCCTCGGGAATGACCAGAAGATTCTGGCTCTTCGGGTCGAGCATCAGCTTCAAGGCCTCGGCCGCGGACATCTGCTCGTGGAGCAGATAGACGCCGGCCTGGATGGACTTGCCCTTGGGGTTCTCGTTCTGCGCGGCGACGAACGCGTCGACGCTCTTGACGACACCCTTCTGCTTCAGGATGTTGCCGATGTCGTATCCGAGGGCGCCCTTCGTGATCTCGACCTCGACCTCGCCGGTGCCCGTTCCGGTGTAGTCGGGCGCCGCGCCGAACTTGTCCTGCCAGAACGTGTACCCGAGGTATCCCACTCCCCCGAGGCCGCCGGCCAGGACCAGCGAGACGACCAGGCACGCGCAGCCGCTGCGGCTCTTTTTCTTGCCCTTGCCCCGGCGCTCGTTGCCGCCCCGGCCACCGCGGCGCGTCTCACGCGGATCGTCGTCGTACTCGTCGTCGTCCTTGTCGCCGTCGTCGCCCGTGAAGAAGGGGTGGGTCTCCTCCGGCTTGCTCTCCGGGTCCCAGTCGGGGTTCTGCGTGGGGGCCTGCTCGGGAGCGGCCTCCCGGCGGCCCGGGGGCTGCGGCGGCGGGTAGGCCTCCGGCGTGCCGTAGTGGTCGGGCGTCTCGCCGTAGCCGGCCTGCCTGCCGCCGTAGGGGTCGGCCGACGCCTGGGGGTCGTAGGGCATCCCGGCGGACTGCTGCCCGGTGTCCCAGCCGCCGTTGTCGTACTGGGGCTGCTGGGGCTGCTGGGGCTGCTGCTGCGCATACGGATCCTGCGGGACCCCGTACGTCGGCTGCTGCGGCTGGTAAGGCTGCTGCTGTGCGTACGGGTCCGGGAAATGCTGTTGCTGCTGCGCGTACTGATCCTGGGGTTGCTGTTGCTGCTGCGCGTACGGATCCTGGGGTTGCTGTTGCTGTTGCTGTTGCTGTTGCTGCTGCTGCTGCTGCTGCGCGTACGGATCCTGCGGGTGCGACTGGTGCGCGTGCGGGTCCTGGGGATAGGGCTGCTGCCCGCCGCCGTACTGGTTCTGGCCGTGGGCGGACTGCTGTCCTCCCCATCCCTGGTCCCCGTACAAGGGGTCCTCGGGATGCCACGGTTCGGAGCCGGGGCCCCGGCCATACTCAGTCATCGATCCCCTAGAGCCGCGAGACGACGTTCCGTCTCTTTGCTGTGCGGTGTTTGTTCGAACACCGCCACATCGCGCGGAACGTTACCGTATCGCGATCAGCCAACCGTTTCGACGCCTTCGCCCGGGGGTTTACCTGACGCCCGTTCGGACTCCAGAGCGTTCTGAAGGATCACCACAGCGGCAGCCTGATCGATGACGGAACGGCCTTTCCTGGACTTCACGCCCGAGGCGCGCAGTCCTTGACTCGCCGTTACTGTGGTCATCCTCTCGTCCACCAATCGCACCGGAATGGGCGCGACCGAGCGGGCCACCTCCTGGGCGAAGACCCGGATCTTGGCAGCGGCGGGCCCCTCACCGCCGCCGAGGGACCGCGGCAGGCCGATGATGATCTCGATCGGCTCGTACTCCTCGACGATCTGCCCGAGCCGCCGGTGGGCCGCCGGGACATCGCGTCCCGGAACGGTCTCCACCGGCGTGGCGAGGATCCCATCGGGGTCGCACGAGGCGACCCCGATCCGGGCGTCCCCGACATCGATCGCGAGACGACGACCGCGGCGCATCTGTGTCATCCCCGCTGTCACGCCGTCTCGGTGACGAGGCGTTCGACCGCGGCCACGGCCGCGCCGATGGCCTCGGGGTCCTGGCCGCCGCCCTGGGCGACGTCCGGCTTGCCGCCGCCACCGCCGCCGAGGGTCTTGGCGGCGGTACGGACCAGGTCACCGGCCTTGAGTCCGCGTTCCCGGGCGGCCTCGTTGGTGGCGATCACGGTCAGGGGACGGCCGTTGGCGGTGGTGAACAGGGCCACGACGGCCGGGCGGCCGCCCTGGATGCGCCCTCGGACGTCCAGGACGAGCTTGCGCAGGTCGTCGGCCGAGGTGCCGTCCGGTACCTGCCCCGTGACCAGGGCGACGCCGCGTACGTCCTTGGCGGAATCGACCAGTCCGGCAGCGGCCTGGAGGACCTTCTCCGCGCGGAACTTCTCGATCTCCTTCTCGGCGTCCTTCAGCTTGCCGAGCATTCCGGCGATCTTCTCCGGAAGCTCCTCGGGACGGCCCTTGACCAGCTCCTGGAGCTGGGCGACGACCGTGTGCTCCCTGGCAAGGAAGTTGTACGCGTCCACGCCGACGAGGGCCTCGATGCGGCGCACCCCGGAACCGATGGACGATTCGCCGAGCAGCTTCACCAGGCCCAGCTGGGCGGTGTTGTGCACGTGCGTGCCGCCGCAGAGCTCCTTGGAGAAGTCGCCGATGGTGACGACCCGGACCCGCTCGCCGTACTTCTCGCCGAACTCGGCGATGGCGCCCTGCTTCTTGGCCTCGTCGATCGACATGACCTCGGCCTGGACGTCGAGTTCGCGGGCGAGGACCTCGTTGATCTTCTGCTCGACGTCGGTCAGGACCGTGCCGGGCACGGCGGCAGGCGAGCCGAAGTCGAAACGGAAGCGGCCCGGCGAGTTCTCCGAACCGGCCTGGGCGGCCGTCGGTCCCAGTGCGTCGCGCAGCGCCTGGTGCGTGAGGTGCGTGGCGCTGTGGGCGCGGGCGATGGCGCGGCGGCGGGTGTTGTCGATGGCGGCGTAGGCGGAGGCGCCGACGGTCACCTCGCCGACCTGCACCGAGCCCTTGTGGACGGAGACGCCGGGGACCGGCTGTTGGACGTCGCGCACCTGGATGACGGCGCCGCTGTCGAGCCGGATCCGGCCCTGGTCGGCGAGCTGGCCGCCGCCCTCGGCGTAGAACGGGGTGCGGTCCAGGACGACTTCGATCTCGTCACCCTCGGAGGCGGCGGGCGAGGGCACGCCGTCGACGAGCAGGCCGACGATCGTCGACTCGCCCTCGGTGGCGGTGTAGCCGGTGAACTCGGTGATGCCGGAGTTGTCGGCGACCGCACGGTAGGCGGAGAGGTCGGCGTGGCCGGTCTTCTTGGCCTTGGCGTCGGCCTTGGCACGTTCCCGCTGTTCCCTCATCAGGCGGCGGAAGCCGTCCTCGTCGACCGAGAGGCCCTGTTCGGCGGCCATCTCCAGGGTGAGGTCGATCGGGAAGCCCCAGGTGTCGTGGAGCAGGAACGCCTTGTCGCCGGCGAGGACCTTGCCACCGGCGGCCTTGGTCTCCGTGACGGCGGTGTCGAGAATGTTGGTGCCGCCCTTGAGGGCCTTGAGGAACGCGGCCTCCTCGGCGAGGGCGACGGTCTCGATGCGCTTGCGGTCGGTGATCAGCTCCGAGTACTGCTGCCCCATCGTGTTGATCACGACGTCGACCAGGTCCTTGACGACCGGTCCGGTGGCACCCAGCAGCCGCATGTTGCGGATGGCGCGGCGCATGATGCGGCGCAGCACGTAGCCGCGGCCCTCGTTGCCGGGGGTGACGCCGTCACCGATGAGCATCACGGAGGTGCGGATGTGGTCGGCGACCACGCGCAGCGAGACGTCCGAACCGTGGTCGGCGCCGTACCGCACACCGGTCAGCTCGGTGGCCTTGTCCATGACGACGCGCAGGGTGTCGGTCTCGTACATGTTCTGTACGCCCTGCAGGATCATGGCGAGGCGTTCCAGGCCCAGACCCGTGTCGATGTTCTTCGACGGCAGGTCGCCGAGGATCGGGAAGTCCTCCTTGCCGTCGCCGGCACCCCGCTCGAACTGCATGAAGACCAGGTTCCAGATCTCCACGTACCGCTCGTCGTTGACGGCCGGGCCGCCCTCGACGCCGAACTCGGGGCCGCGGTCGTAGTTGATCTCGGAGCAGGGGCCGCAGGGACCGGGGACGCCCATCGACCAGAAGTTGTCCTTCTTGCCCAGGCGCTGGATGCGCTCGGCCGGTACGCCGATCTTGTCGCGCCAGATCTGCTCGGCCTCGTCGTCGTCCAGATAGACCGTGATCCACAGCCGCTCGGGGTCGAGACCGAAGCCGCCGTCCGCCACGGAGCTCGTCAGAGCCTCCCAGGCGTAGCTGATGGCGCCTTCCTTGAAGTAGTCCCCGAAGGAGAAGTTGCCGCACATCTGGAAGAACGTGCCGTGCCGGGTGGTCTTGCCGACCTCCTCGATGTCCGGTGTACGGACACACTTCTGCACGCTGGTGACGCGCGGCGCGGGCGGCTTGACCTCGCCGAGGAAGTACGGCTTGAAGGGGACCATGCCCGCGGGGACCAGCAGCAGAGTCGGGTCGTCCGCGATGAGCGACGCCGAAGGGACGACGGTGTGACCGCGCTCCTCGAAGAAGCTCAGCCAGCGGCGACGAATTTCAGCCGACTCCATCAGTGGTCCTCATTCCGGTTGTACGAGTTGTAGGGGAGCTTGCGGTGGTTGCCGACTTCGAGGGGCCTGTCCGGTCCGACGGGTTCGGCCGCCTCGACGGCGAACTGACGCCGCACGGGGAGGTCCGGGTCGACCGGCGCCTCCAGGCCCAGTGCCTCGCCCAGTTCGGCCTCTCGCCGGGCCATCGACTCACGGACGTCCAGAGCGAAGTCCTTGAGCTTGTGGCCGGTCTCGATCGCCTTGTCCGCGGCCTGCGCCGCGAGACTCTCCGGGGTCAGCTGCCTGAGCTTCCGGTTGACCTTGGTGGTGGCCCAGACACCGGCGGCGGCGCCGGCGGTGAACCAGAACGTACGGCGGAACATCGCTGCGTCAGTCCTTAGATCCGCGGAAGTTTCTGCCGTTGCGCTTCCTGCCGCGCGTGGACGGCACGGTGCGGCCGACGATCACCGTGCGACGGGCCGGCCGACGGGCAGGTTCCGGTTCCGGATCGGTCTTGCGGCCGATGGCCTGCCGTACCCCGTAACCGAACGCGGCGACCTTGACGAGCGGGCCGCCGAAGGTCGAGGCGACGGTGGTGGACAGCGCTGAGGCGTTCGAGGTCACTTCCTGGACGTCCGACGCGATCGCGTCGACCTTGTCGAGCTGGGTCTGCGCGGAACGCACCGTGGCGGAGGCGTCGGCAAGCAGCGGGACCGCCTGCTCGGTCACGTCCGCCACGAGCTTGGTGGTCGCCCTGAGCGTCTGGGCCAGCCTCACCAGTACGACGGCGAGGAACGAAACCAGGATCGCCCAGAAGACGGCCACCAGGATCCCGGCCACCTCTCCACCGGACACAGTGCACCGCTCTCTAGCTTGTCGCTGTCTCTGTACTGTCTCTGCTCGGTCCGGCGACCGCCGTCACCACAGCCAGTCGTCGTCTCCCGAGCCTATCGCGCCGGTGGTCGCGCCCCGTACCGCATTACCGGCGGGAAGGCCCGAGTTGCCATAAGGAGATTGTACGGAGAGCTTCCGGACCAGTACTCTGCGTGTTTCATGCGACGCCCCCAGCGCTCCCGCCCGTCCCCCCACGATCCGAGCGCCTCCGCCGGCGCCCTCGGCAATCTCCCGGCGGAACTGAACAGGTTTGTGGGGCGAGAGGACGAACTGGCCGACCTCGGTCGGCTGCTGAACGAGTCGAGGCTCGTCACCGTGGTCGGGGTCGGCGGAGTGGGCAAGACCCGCTGCGCCGCCAAGATCGCGACACTTTTGGAGAAACGGTACTGCGACGGAGTCTGGATGGTGGAGCTGTCCGCCCTCCACGATCCGGAGTTGCTGGACCACGCACTGGTCGACGCCCTCGGACTCACCGATCACACCGGCAGACCACCGCGCACGACACTCCTCGAACATCTCGCCGGGCGCCAACTGCTCCTGGTGATCGACGGCTTCGAGCACTTCGTGGACGCCTGTGCCGAACTGGTACGTGAACTGCTGCGCCGGGCCCCACGCCTGCGAGTGCTGGCCGCCGGGCGGCTGCCTCTGGAGCTGGACGGCGAGGTCACCTTCCCGCTCGCGCCGATGAATGACGAGGACGCGATGCTCCTCTTCGAGGAGCGGGCCGCCGCGGTACGGCCGGAGTTCCGGCTGACCGACCACAACCGCACGACCGCACGCGAGCTGTGCCACCGGCTGGACGGAATCCCGCTCGCGCTGGAACTGGCCGCCGGACGGCTGCGCGCCCTCTCCACCGAACAGGTGCTGCAGCGCCTGGACGACCGCTTCCGGCTGCTGACCGGCTCCAGCCGCAGCGCGCTGGCCCGCCACCAGACACTCCGTACGGCCATCGGCTGGAGTCATGAGCTCTGCGCGCCGGAGCAGCGGCTGTTGTGGGCGCGGCTCTCGGTGTTCGCCGGGCAGTTCGATCTGGAGGCCGTCGAATACATCTGCAGCGGCGCCGATCTGCCGGCCGACTCGGTGCTCGATGTGCTCTCCGGGCTGCTGACGCAGTCCGTCGTCCTACGTGAGGACTGGGCGGCCGGCACCCGCTACCGGATGCTGGACACGGTGCGCGAGTACGGCGCCGAGTGGCTTGCGGCCACGGGTGAGACGGACCGGTTGAGACGCCGCCACCGGGACTGGTTCCTGGGGCTTGCGACCATGTGCGAGCTCGACTGGTTCAGCCCGCGACAGGACGAGGTGGCCGCCCGGGTGGAGAGCGAACTGCCGAATCTGCGGCGGGCGATGGAGTATTCGCTGGACAGCGTGGACGAGGCGCATCTCGCGCAGTATCTGGCGGGCACCCTCTGGTTCCTCTGGGTGGGGTGCGGGCGCCTCTCGGAGGGCCGGCACTGGCTGGACCATGTGCTGGAGGAGGAGTCACCGTACGACTCCTCGCGGCTGAAGGCCTTGTGGGTGCTCGGACACGTGGCCGTGCTGCAGGGCGACCCGGTCGGTGCGGTCTGTGCGCTGCAGGAGTGTCGGGACGAGGCGGACCGGGCGGGCGACTCCACGGCGCTCGCGTACGCGGTGCACCGGATGGGGTGCCTGGCGCTTCTCACGGACGACATGGTCAGGGCGCAGGAGCTGCTGGGCGAAGCACTCGGCCGCTACCGGGAACTCGGTGAGCTGAACAGCAATGTGCTGATGGCCCAGATCGAACTGGCGATGGCGGCCGGATTCCACGGGGATCTGGACGGGGCGGCCGCGATCTGCGAGGAGGTCAGGGAGATCTGCGAGGACCACGGGGAACGGTGGGCCCTCTCGTACGCGCTGTACGTGCTGGCCTTCGCCGCACTGCAACGGGGTGGGCCGGACCGGGCCCGGGAGCTGCTCGGCGAGTCCCTGTCGATCGGTCACGCCTTCCACGATCTGTTGGGCTCCGTACTCGCCCTGGAGCTGCTGGCACTGGTCACGGCGCTGGAAGGGGACGCGGCGGAGGCAGCGGTGCTGCAGGGGGCCGCCGACCGGATCTGGCCGTCGGTGGGGCTGCCGCTGTTCGGTTCGGCGTACTACGGGCAGCCCCGGGTTCGGTGCGAGGAGCTGGCGCGCCGGGAGCTGGGCGACGGTCCCTACGAGTCGGGGCTGCGCGCGGGCGGGCAGCTTGATCTGGACGCGGCGGTGGCCAGGGCGCTCAGGAGCGGGCCCGCGAACCGGGCACAGCCGCCGGGCCGGCTGCCCGGCCCCCTGCCCGGCCCCGGGAAAACGCGGAGGCCCGCCGCCTCCCGTACATCGGGGAGGGGCGGGCCGGAGCGCTGCTGAGAGCGGCTATGCCTGGATCAGCGGGCGTAGTACTCGACGACGAGCTGCTCGTCGCAGATCACGGGGATTTCCTTGCGGTTCGGGTCCCGGTCAAGACGGAAGGCCAGGGCCTGCAGGTTCACCTGCAGGTAGCGCGGGGTCTCACCGTCGGGGGCGTAGCCACCGGCGCGGGCAACCTGGAAGGGGTGCTTGTCGCGGCTGCGCTCGCGGACCATCACGATGTTGTCGGGACGGACACGGAAGGACGGCTTGTCGACCTTGCGGCCGTCGACCTCGATGTGACCGTGGACGACCATCTGGCGGGCCTGGTAGATGGTCCTGGCGATGCCCGAACGCAGCACCAGGGCGTCGAGACGACGCTCCAGCTCGACGACGAGCGCCTCGCCCGTCTTGCCCTCGGCCTTTTTGGCGCGGTCGTAGGCACGCGCCATCTGACGCTCGCTGATGTCGTACTGGGCACGCAGGCGCTGCTTCTCCAGCAGACGGACCTTGTAGTCCGAGTTCTGCTTGCGACCACGGCCGTGCTCGCCCGGCGGGTAGGGGCGGGCCTCGAAGTACTTGACGGCCTTCGGCGTCAGCGCGATGCCGAGCGCGCGGCTCTTCTTGACCTTGGGACGCGACTGGTTAGGCACGTTCTCCAGACCTCCGTTGTAGGTTAGGTTAGGCTCACCTTACTTGAGGAGATCGCATGTCTCGCCCGGGGAACACCACACACATCACGGACAGCACTGACAGCGTCGACACCTCTCAGGGTGCCGATACGACGGAGGACCGATCAGATCGTGGTCAGCCGCGTCCCGGCGGGCTTGAAAACACTCGGATGCCGTCAGCAGCCGAGCGCACACGAACTCTCGTACAGAGTACCTGTTCGGCGGTACTGCTCGTCCCCGGGCTCAACGCCGCAGGCCCGGATCCCCTGATGCCGCTGACCAGGCACGTGGGCGCCGACGGGGATCTGTTCCTCGAACTCCCCGCGGATTCCCCGGCCGTGCGGGCGGCGACGCACGTCGAGGACGACGAACTGACGGCTGTGCTGGAGATCACGGACGTCGCCCCGGTCTCCGTGCCCCACCGCATCCGCGGTCGCGCGTGGGTCTCCGGCCGGCTCACCACCGTACCGGGCATGTCCGGGCCCGGCCGGACGACGCTGCGGCTGGAGACGGGCGAGGCGTACATCGACGATCTGTGGGGCGCCGAGGAGGTCGCACCCGACGCGTTCCGGGACGCGGCCCCCGACCCGCTCGTCGGCCACGAGGCGGAACTGCTCCAGCATCTGCACGCGGCGCACGGCGAACAGCTGGACGCGCTGTACGGGCTGCTCGGCGAGCGTCCGGCCCATTCCGGCGCGGCCCGCCGGTCCTCCGTGGTGCCGCTCGCGCTGGACCGGTACGGGCTGCGGGTGCGGCTGTGCGAGGACCGCGACCGCTGCTTCGACACACGCTTCGAATTTCCCGGGCCGGTGCGTGACATCAGCGAGCTGCGCCACGCCATGCACACGCTCTTCGAGGCCGCGGCGAGCTGAGCCGAAAGACCCCCGCGCGCTCAGGGCCCGGCGCGTCCTCGGCGGCCCCGTCGTGCTCAGCCGGCGGACGGGCTCGTGCCGCCGCCGGGGCCCGTGCGGCCGAGCCGCTCGCGGACCCGCTCCACCACATCCGCGTAGCGCGCCTCCGCGCCGTAGCGCGTGGGCTGGTAATACCGCTGGTCACGGACGGCGTCCGGGGCGTACTGCTGGGCGGCGATACCTCCGGGGACATCGTGCGGATACACATAGCCCACGGCATGGCCCAGCTTGGCAGCGCCCTTGTAGTGGCCGTCGCGCAGATGCGCCGGGACGGGGCCCGCGAGTCCCTTCCGTACGTCCTCCTGGGCGGCGAAGATCGCCAGTGTCGCCGCATTGGACTTGGGGGCGAGCGCCAGGGCGATCGTGGCCTGGCTCAGGATGAGCGCCGCCTCCGGAAATCCGATCATGGCAACCGCCTGGGCGGCCGCTACGGCGGTGGGCAGCGCCGTGGGGTCGGCGAGACCGATGTCCTCGCTCGCCGAGATCATCAGCCGCCGGGCGATGAACCTGGGGTCCTCCCCCGCCTCGATCATCCGGGCCAGGAAATGCAGCGCGGCGTCCACGTCGGAGCCGCGGATCGATTTGATGAGCGCACTCGTCACGTCGTAGTGCTGGTCGCCGTCCCGGTCGTACGTGACGGCGGCACGGTCGACGGTCTCCTCCAGGGTCAGGAGGGTGATCTCCTTCTCCTGCTTGGACAGCGCCGCACCGGCCGCGGCCTCCAGCGCCGTGAGCGCCCGGCGGGCGTCGCCACCCGCGATGCGCAGCAGATGCGACTCGGCGTCCTCCGGCAGCGCCACCGTGCCGCCGAGTCCGCGTTCGTCGGCCAGGGCACGCCGCAGCAGGCCGCGCAGGTCTTCGTCGGTGAGGGATTCCAGGGTGAGCAGCAGCGAGCGCGACAGCAGCGGCGAGATGATCGAGAAGTACGGATTCTCGGTGGTCGCGGCGATCAGGGTCACCCAGCGGTTCTCCACGGCCGGGAGCAGGGAGTCCTGCTGCGCCTTGGAGAAGCGGTGGATCTCGTCGAGAAAGAGGACCGTCTCCTTGCCGTAGCCCCCGGTGGCACGGCGGGCGCCCTCGATGACGGCCCGTACCTCCTTGACGCCGGCGGTGATCGCGGAGAGCTCGACGAAGCGCTTGTTGGTGGCCTTGCTGACCACGTACGCGAGAGTCGTCTTCCCGATGCCGGGCGGGCCCCAGAGGATCACGGACGACGGGCCCGCCGGCCCGCCGTTCCCCTCGCCGACGAGACGGCGCAGCGGCGAGCCCGGCTTGAGCAGATGCTGCTGGCCGACGACCTCGTCGAGGGTGCGCGGGCGCATCCGGACAGCCAGGGGGCTGCTGGACGGGTCCTTCTCCTGGCGGTCTTCGGCGGCTGCGGTAAAGAGGTCGGGCTCCACGTTTTGAACCCTATGTCACGGCACTGACATCCCTGCCGGGCCGGTCGCCCGGCAGGGGCCGGGCGGTGGGGCCGGTCAGCTGGTCCAGAAGTCCCACCAGCGGGTCAGGATCAGCATGCCGATGATGCCGATCCACAGCACCGGCGGCACCCAGTGGAACTCCGTCAGTCCGTTGCGCAGCCAGTTCGGCGCCGGAATGATCCGGTGCTCGATGTTGTGCGTGGTGACGTAGCAGAACATGAAGATCGTGGCGACCCAGGCCAGGCAGCACCACAGGCAGAGCGAGTTGATGTTGTAGAGCGACTGGTACTGGAGCCAGGTGCAGAAGCCGACGCCGAACAGCGTGCCGGCGTTCATTCCGAGCCAGTACCAGCTGCGGAAGCGGGCGCCCGCGAGCAGCGCCAGGCCGATGCCGATGATCACGGAGTAGGTGACCAGACCGAGCATCGGGTTCGGGAAGCCGAAGGCGGCGGCCTGCTCGCTCTTCATGATGTTGCCGCAGGCGACGACCGGGTTGAGACTGCAGCCCGGTGTGAAGTTGGGGTCCTCCAGCAACTTGAACTTGTCGATCGTGATGACCCAGGCGGCGAGGAGTCCGGCGGCGCCCGTGATCACCAGCAGCAGTGCGAACGCCCGACTGCCGCCGATGGTCCTCTTCACGCCGTCCTCGTCCTGGTCGGAGGAGGGATGGTCAACCGCTGCAGTCGTCATATCGCCGTTCCATCAGTGAGTGGCCTGCTGGGCACGGTCATTGTGCCGCACCGCACCGCTGGGCTTCTGTTCGATGGACATAAAGATGTACGTGAAGCTCCGTGTGCGACCGGACCGGAACACTCGGGGCGGGGTGGCGCTGGGCGTCCCGCGCGGGCGCTGCGGCGGACCGGCCGTGGTCGACGGCTCGGACCTGGCGATCCGTCGAGGCGAAGGGCGGGGAGCGCTCGGGCCGGGCACGGGCGGGAGGAGCGCCGCATGGCAGTCCCGCGGGGCCGTCGCGCCTCGGCACGGAGAGGGTCCCGGTGCTCGGCGTGGACCGGGTGTCCGCCGACCTCCGTTGGGGCACCGGGCGGGAACCGTCCGGCAGGGTGAATCCACGGCCGCCGAGTTGACGACGCGCGAGGCGGTGACGTGCTTCGCTTCCCGCCTCACCGGGCCGCACGGCTACGAGGACGTCATCACATCGACGCCGGGTGTCCGGTGCTCGGGCCGGCGGTCCTGCGCCATGCCCGCCGCCGGCCCGCTGAACGGGGTGACGCCGGTCAGCCCTGCGTGTGGTCGCCGGACGAGCCGGTGTTCCGGCCCGTCCGGCGAGCCCCGCGCCACCCGGGTCTGTCCGGCAAGATCCCAACGAAAGAGCCCAGTGCTGCAACGGCTAGGCCCAATGCCAGTGACTTAGCGCGCCATTGACGGCTCTGACGTGCGAAAACGTCGTGCACAGAGGCTCTGTCGGGCGCCAAAGTCACCGGTATTGCGGCTAGGCCCTGTCCTGCCGATCTTCGCGGGCCCGGGGCGTCTGGTGCGGCACCTCGCCGCGTTGTCGGTGTCGCCCGAGTACGTCCAGTACGAGGACGAACCTCCGCCTTGCGATGCACCGCATCAGACGCCCCGGGCTGATCCACGAAGATCGACCAGACAGGACCTAGGCCAGTCGCTCGCGGATCGCCTCGGCCACGTCCGCCAGGGGCACCGCCGTCTGCTCGCCGGACTCCATGTCCTTGAGCTGGACGAGTCCCTCGGCCAGATCCCGCTCGCCCGCCACGATCGTCAGCCGCGCTCCCGACCGGTTCGCGCTCTTCATCGCACCCTTGAGGCCACGGTTTCCGTACGCGAAGTCCGCTGCCACGCCCTCGCGGCGCAGTTGCGTGACGATCCCGAAGAGCACCCTGCGGGCCTCCTCGCCCAGCGGTACGGCGAAGACGCTGGTGGTCGCGGGCAGTTCGAGCTCGATGCCCTCCGCCTCCAGCGCGAGCACCGTACGGTCCACGCCGAGCGCCCAGCCGACCGACGGGAGCGCCGGGCCGCCGATCATCTCGGACAGGCCGTCGTAGCGTCCGCCGCCGCCCACCGCCGACTGCGAGCCGAGCCCGTCGTGGACGAACTCGAAGGTGGTGCGGGTGTAGTAGTCGAGGCCGCGGACGAGCTTCTCGTCGTCCTCGTACACCACGCCGGCCGCGGAGAGCAGGTCGCGCACCTCCTCGTGGTACGCCTTGCAGGCGTCGCACAGGTAGTCGCGCAGCACCGGGGCGCCGACCAGCTGCTTCTGCACCTCGGGCCGCTTGTCGTCGAGGACCCGGAGCGGGTTGATCTCGATGCGGCGACGCGTCTCCTCGTCCAGGTCGAGCTCGCGCAGGAAGCCCTGGAGCGCGTCCCGGTAGACGGGGCGGCACTCCTTGTCGCCCAGCGAGTTGAGCAGGATGCGGAAGTTCCGCAGGCCCAGCGTGCGGTACGCCTGGTCGGCCAGGATGATCAGCTCGGCGTCCAGCACCGGGTCCTCGGCGCCGATCGCCTCGGCACCGACCTGCGAGAAGTGCCGGTAGCGGCCCTTCTGCGGGCGCTCGTAGCGGTAGTACGAGCCGGAGTACCAGAGCTTCACGGGCAGGTTGCCGAGCTTGTGGAGGTTGGCCTCCAGGGCCGCGCGCAGCACGGACGCGGTGCCCTCGGGGCGCAGCGCCAGCTCGGAGCCGCCCTTGGTGGTGAGCGTGTACATCTCCTTGGTCACGATGTCGGTGGACTCACCGACACCGCGCGAGAAGAGGGCGACGTCCTCGAAGCCGGGCGTCTCGATGTAGCCGTAGCCGGAGTTCTTCAGGGGTGCGGCGATCGCCTCGCGCACCGCGAGGTACTTCGCGGAATCGGGCGGGGTCAGGTCGTACGTGCCCTTGGGGGCCTTGAAGGTGCTCACGGGTTTTTCTCTCGTCACATTCCTCGTCGGGGCGCGTCCATGCCGTGCAGATACGGATTCGAGGCGCGCTCGCGGCCGATGGTCGTCTGGGGGCCGTGGCCGGACAGCACCACGGTCGAGTCGTCGAGCGGCAGGCACACACGGGCCAGCGACTCGAGCAGCTCGGCGTGGTCGCCGCCGGGCAGGTCGGTGCGTCCGACGGAGCCGGCGAAGAGCAGGTCGCCCGAGAAGAGGATCTGCGGAACATCCGCGGCCTCGGGCATCCTGAACGTCACCGACCCCTTGGTATGGCCCGGCGCGTGCGCGACACCGAACTCCAGACCGGCCAGCTTCAGCAGGGCGCCGTCGCTCAGTTCCTTGACGTCGTCCGGCTCCCCCACCGTCAGCTCGCCCATGAGCGGCATCCCGATGGAGCGGCCGAGGGCCTTCTCCGGGTCGCTCATCATGTACCGGTCCTCAGGATGGATCCAGGCGGGGACGTCGTGCGCGCCGCACACCGGGACGACCGAGGCGACATGGTCGATGTGGCCGTGGGTCAGTACGACGGCGACAGGCTTCAGCCGATGCTTCTTCAGTGCTTCCTCGACTCCTGACGCGGCCTGATGGCCGGGGTCGATGATCACGCACTCCTCGCCTGCGGCCGGGGCGACCAGGTAACAGTTGGTCCCCCAGGCCCCGGCGGGGAACCCGGCAATGAGCACGATCGTCCTTAATGGTCGTCCGACGGCGAATCGCGACTGAGGAGGTCGCAGCACTCCAGAGCCTACCGGCGCTCCTCATTCCACAGCTAACCCATATACGGTACGGGCAGCCCAGGCCCCATCACACGACCCACAAGGAGATCACCCGGTGGTCAGCAGCGATCAGCGGCGGCGGCAGCTCGCCAGGGAGAAGTTCGAGCGGCAGCAGCACCGCCGGGAGGAGGCCCGCCGCAGGACGCGGCGGCTGACCGTCGTCATCGCTTCCGCGGTGGCCGTGGTGGCGGTCGTCGGGGTCGGTTCGTATCTCGCCCTCGACGGTGACGGCAAGAAGGACAAGAGCGACGCGGCCGCGAGCCCGTCGGCCTCCCCGTCGCCGAGCGAGAGCAGCACGCCCGAGCCCGCGATGAAGATCGACAAAAAGGCGAAGTACACGATGTCGCTCAAGACGAGCCAGGGCGACATCGCGTTCACGATGGACGGGGCGAAGACCCCGCACACCACGAACTCCTTCAAGTCGCTGGCCGACAAGGGCTTCTTCGACGGTACGAAGTGCCACCGGCTGACCACGCAGGGCATTTTCGTCCTGCAGTGCGGTGACCCCAAGGGCGACGGCACGGGCGGCCCCGGTTACACGATTCCCGACGAGAATCTGACGGCGCTGGGCAAGGCGGGCAAGGACGGCACGGTCACGTATCCGGCGGGCACGGTGGCGATGGCGAACACCGGCCAGGCGCACACCGGCGGCAGCCAGTTCTTCCTCGTGTACAAGGACAGCAAACTGCCGCCCACCTACACGCCGTTCGGCACGATGGACGACGCCTCGCTGAAGGCCGTCAAGGACATCGGTGCGGCGGGTGTGGCCGGAGGAGCCGCCGACGGTGCGCCGAAGAAGGCCGTGGACATCTCGAAGGCCGCTGTCGACAAGTCGTGACGGGGCGGGGCCGGCCGGTGACGACGAGGCGGGCCGGATTAATTTCGGCCGCGCTGAGTGCGGACAGCCGGGCGGCCGGTCGCCTAGATTGGCGTTGTGCAGGGCGGGCGCTGCCCGCCCCAGGAAACTGTGGACGATGCCAGGGGGGCGAACCCTCTCGCGGGCATCAGGTGGAGGAGG
The DNA here is from genome assembly GCF_055584025.1 of Streptomyces sp. NPDC104309. Classification (NCBI taxonomy): domain Bacteria; kingdom Bacillati; phylum Actinomycetota; class Actinomycetes; order Kitasatosporales; family Streptomycetaceae; genus Streptomyces; species Streptomyces sp. NPDC104309. Next base: position 130,693 of record NZ_JBVJMV010000003.1, read on the forward strand.
CGCTGTGAGCAGCGACCCGTGGGGCCGCGTCGATGAGACGGGCACCGTGTACGTGCGTACAGCCGATGGCGAACAGGTCGTCGGATCGTGGCAGGCGGGTTCCCCCGAGGAGGCTCTGGCCTACTTCGAGCGCAAGTACGAGGGCATTGTGGTCGAGATCGGCCTCCTCGAACGGCGGGTGAAGACCACCGATCTGTCGGCGAAGGACGCCACGACCGCCATCGAGCACCTGCGGCTTCAGGTGGACGAGCATCACGCCGTCGGAGACCTCGACGCGCTGCGCAAGCGACTCGACGCGCTGGTCGCGACGGTCGACTCGCGGCGCGAGGAGCGCAAGGCCCAGAAGGCGAAGCAGACCGACGAGGCGAAGCATGCCAAGGAGGCACTGGTCGCCGAGGCCGAGGAGCTGGCGCAGAGCGAGCAGTGGCGCTCCGCGGGCGAGCGGCTGCGTGCGCTCGTCGACACGTGGAAGGGCCTGCCGCGGCTCGACCGCAAGTCCGACGACGAGCTGTGGCACCGCTTCTCGCACGCCCGCTCGGCGTTCTCCAAGCGCCGCAAGGCCCACTTCGCCTCGCTGGACGCCCAGCGCGAGGAGGCCCGTAAGGCCAAGGAGAAGCTGGTCGTCGAGGCCGAGTCGCTCTCCGGCTCCACGGACTGGGGAGCGACGGCCGCCCGCTATCGCGACCTGATGACGGAGTGGAAGGCGGCGGGCCGCGCCCAGCGCGAGGCCGAGGACGATCTGTGGAACCGTTTCCGCGGTGCTCAGGACGTCTTCTTCGCCGCCCGTGGCGAGGTCTTCGCCGAGCGGGACGCGGAGCAGGGCGAGAACCTCAAGCTCAAGGAGGAGCTCGCGGTCGAGGCCGAGAAGCTGGTGCCGGTGACGGACCTGAAGGCGGCCAGGGCCGCGTTCCGGGCCATCAACGAGCGCTGGGAGGCCGTCGGCCATGTGCCGCGTGACGCCCGCCCGAAGGTCGAGGGGCGGATGCACGCGGTGGAGCGGGCGCTCCAGGAGGCCGAGGAGTCGGAGTGGCGCCGGACGAACCCGGAGGCGCGTGCGCGTGCCGCCGGTCTGACCGGTCAGCTGCAGTCGGCCGTGGACAAGCTGCGTACGCAGATCGACACGGCCCGTGCCTCGGGCAACAACGCCCGTGCCGACAAGCTGGCCAAGGAACTCGAAGGCCGGCAGGCGCTGCTGGACCAGGCGCTCAAGGGCCTGGAGGAGTTCGGCGGCTGAGCGGGCAGCACCCGCCGCCGACCGGCCTCATCCGCTGATCGGCGTGCGGCAGGGCCCCTCGCACACGTCTCCCGGGACGTGTGCGAGGGGCCCTTTCGTCTTCGTGTGCGAGAGCAGCCTTCGCGTGCGAGGGCCAGTCCGGTCGCAGGACGGCACCAGCCGGACCGGTGCTCTTCTCCGTGCGGTCGAGGGAGCATGGCGGAACGCCTCGCGCACCTGACCACGGGCCCCTGGGGAACCAGTTCCACACGTCGGCCCGGCAGCGTGCCCTGCTCTGCGCCGACGGCTCGCCCCCAGCGGCTCTGCCCGGCGGGCTCGTCCCACACGGAGCCTCTGCCCGGGAGGAGCCAGCGGCCCGAGGGAGCCGGACAGAGCGGAAAGCGCCCGCTACGGCCTGCGCGCCGAGGTCACCCGGTAGACGTCGTAGACGCCCTCCACGCCCCGTACCGCCTTCAGTACGTGCCCGAGGTGTTTCGGGTCTCCCATCTCGAAGGTGAAGCGCGAGGTGGCGACCCGGTCACGGGAGGTCTGTACGGCCGCCGACAGGATGTTGACGTGCTGGTCGGACAGGACGCGGGTGACGTCGGAGAGCAGCCGCGACCGGTCCAGGGCCTCGACCTGGATGGCGACCAGGAAGACCGAGGACTGGGTCGGCGCCCACTCGACGTCCAGGATCCGCTCCGGCTGCTGCGACAGGGAGTCGACGTTGACGCAGTCGGCCCGGTGCACGGAGACGCCGCTGCCGCGGGTGACGAAGCCGATGATCGGGTCGCCGGGTACGGGCGTGCAGCAGCGCGCGAGCTTGACCCAGACATCCTCGACGCCCTTGACGACGACACCCGGATCGGCGTTGGAGCGGCGCTTGTTGCGGCTGCGCGAGGGCGGCGAGCTCTCCGCGATGTCCTCGTTGGCGGCGTCCTCGCCGCCGAGCGCCTGCACCAGCTTCTGCACGACCCCGGCGGCGGCCACGTGGCCCTCGCCGATCGCCGCGTACAGGGAGGAGATGTCGGGGTAGCGCATCTCGTGGGCGAGGGTGACCAGGGAGTCGCCGGTCAGGATGCGCTGGATCGGCAGGTTCTGCTTGCGCATGGCACGCGCGATGGCGTCCTTGCCCTGCTCGATCGCCTCGTCGCGGCGCTCCTTGGAGAACCAGGCGCGGATCTTGTTGCGGGCGCGGGGCGACTTGACGAAGCCCAGCCAGTCGCGGGACGGCCCGGCGCCGGCCGCCTTGGAGGTGAAGACCTCCACCAGGTCGCCGTTGTCGAGGGTCGATTCGAGCGGCACGAGCCGCCCGTTGACCCGTGCCCCTATGGTCCGGTGGCCGACCTCCGTGTGCACGGCGTACGCGAAGTCGACCGGTGTCGCACCCGCCGGGAGCGCTATGACGTCGCCCTTGGGCGTGAAGACGAAGACCTCGTTGCGGGAAAGGTCGAAGCGCAGGGACTCCAGGAACTCACTGGGGTCCTCGGTCTCCTTCTGCCAGTCCAGGAGCTGGCGCAGCCACGCCATGTCGTTGACGGTGTCCTGGCCCCGTCCGGTGTTCTTGGGCACGTCGGTGCGCACCTTGGAGGCGCCCGCGACGGCCTCCTGCTTGTACTTCCAGTGCGCGGCGATGCCGTACTCGGCGCGACGGTGCATGTCGAAGGTGCGGATCTGCAGCTCGACGGGCTTGCCGCTGGGACCGATCACCGTGGTGTGCAGCGACTGGTACATGTTGAACTTGGGCATCGCGATGTAGTCCTTGAACCGGCCGGGGACCGGATTCCATCGCGCGTGGACGGTGCCGAGCGCCGCGTAGCAGTCGCGGACGGTGTCGACAAGGACCCGGATGCCCACCAGGTCGTAGATCTCGGCGAAGTCCCGGCCCCGCACGATCATCTTCTGATAGACGCTGTAGTAGTGCTTCGGCCTGCCGGTGACGGTGGCCTTGATCCGGGCGGCGCGCAGATCGGCCTGGACCTCGTCGGTCACTATGGCGAGGTACTCGTCGCGCTTGGGGGCCCGCTCGGCGACCAGGCGGACGATCTCGTCGTACATCTTGGGGTAGAGGATCGCGAAGGCGAGGTCCTCCAGCTCCCACTTGATGGTGTTCATGCCCAGGCGGTGTGCCAGCGGGGCATAGATCTCAAGCGTCTCGCGGGCCTTCTTCTCCTGCTTCTCCCGCTTGAGGTAGCGCATGGTGCGCATGTTGTGCAGCCGGTCGGCGAGCTTGATGACGAGGACCCTGGGGTCCTTGGCCATGGCGACGACCATCTTGCGTACGGTCTCGGCCTGTGCCGCCTCGCCGAACTTGACCTTGTCCAGCTTGGTCACGCCGTCGACGAGCAGCGCGACCTGGTCGCCGAAGTCGCGGCGCAGGGTGTCCAGGCCGTACTCGGTGTCCTCGACGGTGTCGTGCAGCAGTCCCGCCATCAGCGTCGCCGGGTCCATGCCGAGCTCGGCGAGGATCGTGGTGACGGCGAGCGGATGCGTGATGTACGGGTCGCCGCTCTTGCGCTTCTGCCCGCGGTGCCAGCGCTCGGCGACCTGGTAGGCGCGCTCGATCTGGCGCAGCGTGGCGGTCTCGATCTTGGCGTCGTTGCTCCGGACGATGCGCAGCAACGGTTCGAGGACCGGGTTGTACGGGCTGGAGCGCTGCACGCCCAGGCGGGCGAGCCTGGCCCTGACCCGGTTGGAGGAGCCGCCCGAACGGGTCGCGGGAGCGGCCGGGGTCACCGGCTTCGCCGGGGGCTTCGGGGCGGACGCGGCCGGGGAGGCGGGGGCGACCGGCGGCTGGGCGGGGGAAGCGGGCGCCGGGCGCAGCGTCGCGGCACCGGCCCGCTCCGGGCCCGTGCCGGGTTCGGGGGCCGGGGGCTTCGGCTTCTGTGCGGGCTGCTTCTTCCCAGGCGTGGCTGGGGCCGCCGCGTGCTTGTCGGGCTGCGGGGCGGCGACTGGCTGGGCCTCGTCTGGCAAGAGCGCTCCTCATGCGGATCCGGGTACCCGGAAAGGCCATCGTATCGATCCTGCGGCCGGACCTCCCCCGGGGACCGTGGGACCCCTGACAACGCGGAACGGGCACCCGGTTGTTCCCGGGTGCCCGTACTTCGCTCATGAGCCGTTGCCACCTGCGGTCGGCTGCTGCTCAGACCGTGATCAGAACCTCCAGCGGCGCGCCGCGCAGACCCTGCTCCAGACGGGCCCGCCCGTCCAGGAAACCGAGCTCCATGAGGACCGCGACGCCCGCCACCTCGGCTCCGGCCCGCCGGATCAGCTCCAGCGAGGCCTCGGCGGTGCCACCCGTGGCGAGGATGTCGTCGATGACCATGATCCGGTCGTCGGCGGACAGGTCCTCCGCGTGGATCTCGATCTCGGCGGTGCCGTACTCCAGCTCGTACGCCTGGCTGAGCGTGGCTCCCGGCAGCTTCCCCGCCTTGCGGACGGGTACGAAGCCGATCCCGGCCCGGACCGCGACCGGGGCGGCCAGGATGAAGCCGCGCGCCTCAAGGCCGACGATCTTCGTGGCGCCGTGCCGTACGCACAGCTCCGCGAGGGTGTCGGTGAGGGCCGTGAACGCCGCCGGGTCCGCGAGCAGCGGGGTGATGTCCTTGAACATCACGCCCGGCTTCGGATAGTCCGGCACATCGCGGATCCGGCTGAGCAGGAGCTCGCGGGTGGTTCCGGTGGTGCTGCTGGTCATCGACGCTTCCCCGGGGTCCGGCCGTGGCCCCTGGGGGGCTGCTGGCGCTGGCCGACGACCGCGGCGGCGGGTGCGGCGTCCACCGGGAAGCCGTCGTCCGGCCCGTCTTCCTCGGCGGACTCGCCCTTGGCGGCGGCCGCCGCGCGCTTGGCGAGGATCCGCTTCTTCAGGGCCTTCATCTGCGGGTCGCGTTCCTTGAGGTCGGCGACGAGCGGCGTGGCGATGAAGATCGAGGAGTACGCACCGGCGGCGAGGCCGACGAAGAGCGCCAGGGAGATGTCGTTCAGCATGCCGGCACCGAGGACACCGCCACCGATGAACAGCAGACCGGCGACCGGCAGCAACGCCACGACGGTGGTGTTGATGGAGCGGACCAGCGTGCCGTTGATGGAGCGGTTGGCGATCTCGCTGTACGTCCACCGGGTCTGCTTGGTGATCCCCTGCGTGCCCTCCTTGAGGCTGTCGAAGACGACGACCGTGTCGTAGAGGGAGTAACCGAGGATGGTCAGCAGACCGATCACGGTGCCCGGGGTGACCTCGAAGCCGACGAGGGCGTAGACCCCGACCGTGATGGTGATGTCGTGGATCAGCGCGACCAGGGCCGCGATGGCCATGCGCCACTCGAAGGCGATGGCCAGGTAGATCACGACCAGGACCATGAAGATGCCGAGGCCGGTCCAGGCCTTGTTGGCGATCTGCTCACCCCAACTGGGGCCGACCAGGTCGGCGGCGATCTTCTCCGTCGGGACGTCGAGGTCCTTGGAGAGCTGGTCCTTGATCTGGTCGGACTTCGCGGTGTCGACCTCGGTGATCTGGATGCGCAGACCGCCGTTGCCGAGCTTCTGGACGATTGCCTGGTGTCCGGAGGCCTCCGTCGCCAGATTCTCCGCGTCGGTGACGCCCACGCTCGTCCTCGGCGTGGTGAAGACCGCGCCGCCCTTGAACTCGATGCCCATGTTCAGGCCGCTGACCGCCAGGCCGACGATGGCCGTGATGGTGATCAGGATCGAGATCCCGTACCAGATCTTGCGATTGCCGATGAAGTCGTAGCCGACCTCGCCTCGGTAGAGACGGGCGCCGAGAGTGCCGAGTCGCGACATCTCACGCCTCCTTCGGGTCAGTGGGGGCGTTGACACGGCGCGAGCGGCGCAGCGGCGGCTTGGCGCCGAGCCGCTTCGGATCCAGTCCGGACCACGGGTGGCCACTGGAGAAGAACTTCGTACGGGCCATCAGCGTCATGACGGGCTTGGTGAACAGGAAGACCACGACCACGTCGAGCAGGGTGGTGAGACCCAGCGTGAACGCGAAGCCCTGGACCTTGCCGACGGTGACCACGAAGAGCACCGCGGCGGCGAGGAACGACACGAAGTCGGAGACCAGGATGGTGCGTCGGGCACGCGGCCAGGCACGCTCGACGGCCGGGCGGAGTGTACGTCCCTCGCGGATCTCGTCGCGGATCCTTTCGAAGTACACGATGAAGGAGTCCGCGGTGATACCGATGGCCACGATGGCGCCGCAGACCGCCGGGAGGTTCAGCGCGAAGCCGATGGCCGGGCCGAGCAGCGACATGATCGTGTAGGTCAGGATGCCGGAGGCCAGCAGGCTCAGGAGCGCGATGAACGCCAGTCCGCGGTAGTACGCCACCAGGTAGATGATGACCAGAGCCAGACCGATGGCACCGGCGATCAGGCCGGCCTGGAGCTGCTCGCCACCGAGCGCGGCGGTGACCGTGGTGACGCTCTGCTCCTTGAACGAGAGCGGGAGCGCACCGTAGGAGAGCACGTTGGCCAGGTCCTCGGCGGACTGCTGGGTGAAGCTGCCGGAGATCTCGGCACTGCCGCTGAGGGCCGTGCGCACGTAAGGAGCCGAGACGACCTCGCCGTCCAGCGCGATGGCGAACTGGTTCTGCGGGGACGGCTGCGCGGAGAGCTTCTTCGTGATCGTCTGGAATTCCTTGGAGCCCTTCTTGGTGAACTCCATGTTGACGATCCACATGCCGCGCTGCTGGTCGAAGCCGGCCTTGGCGTTGTTGACCTCGGTGCCGGACACCTCGGCCGGGCCGAGAACGTACTTGGCGTCGCCCTCGGAGCTGCACGCGACGACCGTGTCGGTGGGCTTGGCGCCCTGTGCGGCCTTCGACCGGGAGGCCTTGCTGGAGCAGTCGAGGTCCGCGAACTGCTTCTGCAGCTTGGCGGCGGCCGCCGATTCCGCGGCAGAGGGAGCGGACGCGGAGGGCGCGGGCGTCGTGCCGGCGGAACCGCTCGCCTTGGGGTCCGGCGTGGAGTCGGCCTTGAGACCGTCGGTGACCGCGCGGCCCTGGGTCGTGGCGTCCGGGCTCGGCGTCGTCTTCCCCTTGTCCCCCGCCGAGGCGCTCTGGCTCGCGGACGGGTCGGGCTTGCCCGACGACGAGGCGCTGGGCGCCGGGGCGGGCGTGCCCTGGGCGACGGTCAGCACCGGCCGGAAGTAGAGCTTGGCGGTGGTACCGACCTGCTCACGGGCCTGGGCGGAGTTCGTGCCCTTGGGGATGTTGACGATGATGTTGCGATCGCCCTGCGTCTGGACCTCGGCCTCGGAGACGCCCAGACCATTGACACGGCGTTCCATGATCTGGACCGCCGTGTCCATGTTGGTCTTGTTGATCGCCGATTCCTGGCCCGGCTCGCTCTTCGCCTCAAGCGTGATGGACGTGCCGCCCGCCAGGTCGATGCCCAGTCGTGGCGTCGGCTGATCGGCCAGGAACATCCCGCCGGTGAGCGCGACCATGGCGATCAGGATCAGAGCCAGGGAACGCCCCGGCCTGCCCTGACCGCCGGCCGGCCCTCGGCCCTTCTTCGGTGCTGCCACCTTCTCGTTTCTCCCTGTCCAACCGCCCCGCGCCGGGTACGCGCCCGAGCGGCCACGAAGTGTAGTGGGGACCCGCCCCCGCAGAAGATCGCACGGTCCGGGGAGTGCCGGACGCCGGTGGGCTCACGGCATCCCCGGGTCGTGGGTTACTTCGCGTCGGCCTCGCCGTCGGTCTTGCCCTCGGACTTCTTGTCGGACTTGTCGGACCCGGCGTCCGTCGGCTCGGCGTCTTCGGCCTCGGCCTTCTTGCCCAGGTCGATCTTGGCATCGTCCGAGGTGTCCTCGTCGTCGCCGGCCTCGGTCAGCGAGGAGGCGTCGTCCGGCACGACGGTGCCGTCGAGGTCGAGGGCGTCCTCGCCGTCGCCGTGGACGATGCGGTTGTACTCGGCATCGTCGAGGACGGCGCCGATGGCGTTCTTGGCGTAAATGGCGTGGACGCCGGGCGCGATCTCAAGGAGGACCGTGTCGTCGTGAAGCTCCTTGACGGTGGCGTACATGCCCCCGATCGTCCGGACGCCGGTGCCGGGCTGCATCTCATTGCGCATCTGGGCAGCGGCCGCCTGCTTCTTCTTGGCGGACCGCGTCATCAGGAACATGGCCCCGATGAGCACGATGAAGGGGAGGAGAGTCACGGGATTCACGGGACGAGTTTCCTTCGCACGACCGCGCTGGAAGGCGGCCTGATCTACGGGGGTGGGTACACCGACCTTTAAGGGCGGCATCGGCGGAGTCTAAGCGAGTCCGCATCGATGGAACAACGCCCGGCGACGCCCGGTCGTTCCTGTATGGGTGAACCTGTGACGCATCACGCCCCGAACAGACCCTGTTGTCCCTTTCCGCCGTGCTGCGGAGGCACGAGACCGAGATGGGCCCAGGCCGCGGGTGTCGCGACACGCCCGCGCGGCGTCCTGGCCAGCAGCCCTTCGCGCACCAGGAAGGGCTCCGCGACCTCCTCCACGGTTTCGCGCTCCTCCCCCACGGCGACCGCGAGGGTGGACAGCCCGACGGGACCGCCGCCGAAGAGCTTGAGCAGGGCGCCGAGCACCGCACGGTCCAGCCGGTCGAGGCCGCGGGCGTCCACCTCGTACACCCCGAGCGCCGCGGCGGCGACGGCGCGATCGATCCGTCCGTCGGCCTTGACCTGGGCGTAGTCCCGGACGCGGCGCAGCAGCCGGTTGGCGATACGGGGGGTGCCGCGGGAGCGTCCGGCGATCTCGGCGGCGCCGTCCGTGTCTATCGCCACGTCGAGGAGGCGCGCGGAGCGGTGGATGACGCGTTCCAGCTCAGTGGGGGCGTAGAACTCCATGTGCCCGGTGAAGCCGAACCGGTCGCGCAGCGGCGGCGGCAGCAGTCCGGCCCGGGTGGTGGCTCCGACCAGGGTGAAGGGGGGCAGTTCCAGCGGGATGGCGGTGGCTCCGGGGCCCTTGCCGACGACGACGTCGACCCGGAAGTCCTCCATCGCCATGTAGAGCATCTCCTCGGCCGGCCGCGACATGCGGTGGATCTCGTCGAGGAAGAAGACTTCACCCTCTTGGAGGGAGGAGAGGATCGCGGCGAGATCACCCGCGTGCTGGATCGCGGGGCCCGAGGTGATCCGGATCGGCGCGCCCATCTCGGCCGCGATGATCATGGAAAGGGTGGTCTTGCCGAGGCCGGGCGCGCCGGAGAGCAGGACATGGTCGGCGGTGGCGCCGCGGGCCCTGGCCGCCTTGAGGACCAGGTCGAGCTGTTCGCGCACCTTCTCCTGGCCGACGAATTCGTCGAGGTCCTTCGGCCGCAGTGCCGCTTCGACCGCGGTGTCCTCGCCGTCCGCGCCGGCGGCGACGACGCGCTCGTCGAATCGCTCGTCGGTGTCGGGTCCGGTCTCGTCCCAGTTCATTCAGTCTGTCCCGCCTCGGGTGTTTCGGTGCCGCGCGGTGCCCGGCCCGGCGTCGGGGTGTCCCCGGATGTGCCGCGCTCGGGTCAGCGCGCGCGGTTGAGGGTCTGCAGCGCGGCACGCAGCAGTTGCGGCACGGGCGCCTGTCCGTGCTCGGCCAGGGCCGCCTCGGCCTGCGGGGCGACAGCGGCGACCGCTTCGTCGGCCTCGCGGGTGGCGTAGCCGAGACCGATCAGGGCGGCCTGCAGCTGATCGCGCCAGGAGGAGGTGACGGCGGTGCCGATGCCCTGCTGACCGATGTGGGCGCCGATGGGCTCGCCGAGTCTGTCCTTCAGTTCGAGGAGGAGTTTCTGCGCACCCTTCTTGCCGATGCCGGAGACGGCGGTGAGCGCCTTCTCGTCGCCGGTGGCGACCGCGATCCGCAGGGCGTCCGGGCTGTGCGTGGCGAGCATGGCCTGGGCGAGCCGGGGGCCGACCCCGCTGGCGGTCTGGAGCAGTTCGAAGACCTGCCGCTCGTCGTCGGCGGCAAAGCCGTACAGGGTCAGCGAGTCCTCCCGCACGACAAGGGAGGTGGCGAGCCTGGCCTCCTGACCGATCCGGAGGCCGGCCAGGGTGTTCGGTGTGCACTGGACGGCCATGCCGATGCCGCCGACCTCGATCACGGCCGTGGTCGGGGCGATTGCAGCGACTGGGCCGCTGACGAAGGCGATCATCGGGGGACCTTCCGGACGGGGACTGCGGGTGAACGGGGAACACGAGCGGTGCGGGCCGCGGCGGCGGCCGCCGCGTGCGCCTGCTGGAGGCGGTTGACGGCGGGGGCTCGCCAGATGTGGCAGATGGCGAGCGCGAGGGCGTCGGCCGCGTCGGCGGGTTTCGGCGGGGCGTCGAGTCTCAGCAGCCGGGTGACCATCGCGCCAACCTGTGCCTTGTCCGCGCGGCCGCTGCCGGTGACGGCCGCCTTGACCTCGCTGGGGGTGTGCAGGGCGACCGGTATGCCACGCCGGGACGCGCAGAGCATGGCGACCGCGCTGGCCTGGGCGGTACCCATCACCGTACGGACGTTGTGCTGGCTGAACACCCGCTCCACGGCGACGAATTCGGGCCGGTGCTCGTCGAGCCATTCCTCGATGCCGCGTTCGATGGCGACCAGCCGGTGGCCGAGTTCCGCATCGGCCGGAGTCCGGACGACACCAACGCCGAGCATCGTCAGGGGCCGGCCGGCGACGCCTTCGACGACGCCGACACCGCACCGGGTCAGCCCCGGGTCCACACCGAGTACCCGCATGGACGCCCCCTCCGTACCGATCGGTCACCTGTTCCCGCAGGCTATCGGCTCGCACTGACAATGCGACGGGCCGACGGGGTGTGTCCCCGTCGGCCCGTCCGCGAAGGCTGTGCTGAGCGTGGCTCAGGCGTCGACCTTCTCCATGACCTCGTCCGAGACATCGAAGTTGGCGAAGACGTTCTGGACGTCGTCGCTGTCCTCCAGCGCGTCGATCAGCTTGAAAATCTTGCGCGCGCCCTCCTCGTCCAGCTCGACCTGCATGGTGGGCAGGAAGTTGGCCTCGGCCGAGTCGTAGTCGATGCCGGCCTGCTGGAGCGCGGTGCGGACCGCGACCATGTCGGTGGCCTCGCTGACGACCTCGTAGCTCTCACCGAGGTCGTTGACCTCCTCGGCGCCCGCGTCGAGAACGGCGCCCAGGACGTCGTCCTCGGTCAGCTCGCCCTTGGGGACGATCACGACGCCCTTGCGGTTGAAGAGGTACGAGACCGAACCGGGGTCGGCCATCGAACCGCCGTTGCGGGTCATGGCGACACGCACGTCGGACGCGGCACGGTTGCGGTTGTCGGTGAGGCACTCGATGAGCACCGCGACGCCGTTCGGGCCGTAACCCTCGTACATGATCGTCTGGTAATCGACGCCGCCCGCTTCGAGGCCACCGCCGCGCTTGACCGCGGAATCGATGTTCTTGTTCGGAACGGAGCTCTTCTTCGCCTTCTGGATTGCGTCGACGAGGGTCGGATTCCCATCGGGGTCCACGCCTCCGGTACGGGCCGCGACTTCGATGTTCTTGATCAGCTTCGCGAAGAGCTTGCCGCGCTTGGCATCGATCACGGCCTTCTTGTGCTTCGTCGTAGCCCATTTAGAGTGGCCGGACATCTGCCTTCTCCTTCGCGTCACCAAAAATCGATCCGAACCCGGGAGATCCTACCGGGATCGAGTCAGCCGACTGCGCGCACCATGTCCACGAACAACGCGTGAACCCTGTGGTCCCCGGTCAGTTCCGGATGGAAGGACGTCGCCAGGGCGTTTCCCTGACGTACGGCGACGATGTGGCCACCGTGCTCGGCCACCACCTCGGCCCGGGCGCCGACCGACTCCACCCACGGAGCCCGGATGAAGACGCCTTCCACCGGGCCGCCCTCGACACCGGCGACCTCCACGGCCGCCTCGAAGGACTCGTTCTGCCGTCCGAAGGCGTTGCGGCGCACGATCATGTCGATCCCGCCGACCGTCTCCTGGCCCGAGCGCGGGTCGAGGATCTTGTCGGCGAGCAGAATCATTCCGGCGCAGGTGCCGTAGACCGGCATTCCGTCCCGTACCCGCTCGCGCAGCGGTTCCAGCATGCCGAACAGGGACGCCAGCTTGGACATCGTGGTGGACTCGCCACCGGGAATGACCAGGCCGTCGACCTCGGCGAGTTCCTCGGGACGCCGGACCGGCCTGGCCAGGGCGTCCGCCGAGGCCAGGGCGATCAGGTGTTCCCGTACGTCGCCCTGGAGAGCCAGGACTCCGATCACAGGGGTATCGCTCATCAGTGCTTACCAGCCACGGTTGGCGTAGCGCTCGGCCTCGGGCAGCGTGTCGCAGTTGATGCCGACCATGGCCTCGCCCAGGTTCCGGGAGGCGTCCGCGATGATCTTCGGGTCGTCGTAGAAGGTGGTGGCCTTGACGATGGCGGCGGCGCGCTTGGCCGGGTCGCCGGACTTGAAGATGCCGGATCCGACGAAGACGCCCTCGGCACCGAGCTGGCGCATCAGCGCGGCGTCGGCGGGGGTGGCGACGCCGCCCGCGGAGAACAGCACGACGGGCAGCTTGCCGAGCTCGGCGACCTCCTTGACCAGCTCGTACGGGGCGCGGAGCTCCTTGGCGGCGGCGTACAGCTCGTTGTTGTCGTAGCCGCGCAGCCGGGCGATCTCGTTCTTGATCTGGCGCAGGTGACGGACGGCCTCGACGACGTTTCCGGTGCCGGCCTCACCCTTCGAGCGGATCATGGCCGCGCCCTCGGCGATACGGCGCAGGGCCTCACCCAGGTTGGTGGCGCCGCAGACGAACGGGGTGGTGAAGGCGAACTTGTCGCTGTGGTTGACCTCGTCGGCCGGGGTGAGCACCTCGGACTCGTCGATGTAGTCGACACCGAGGGACTGCAGGACCTGGGCCTCGACGAAGTGACCGATGCGCGACTTCGCCATCACGGGGATCGAGACGGCCTCGATGATCTCCTCGATCATGTTCGGGTCGGACATCCGGGCCACGCCGCCGTCCTTGCGGATGTCGGCCGGCACCCGCTCCAGGGCCATGACGGCCACGGCGCCCGCGTCCTCGGCGATCTTCGCCTGCTCGGCATTGACGACGTCCATGATCACGCCGCCCTTGAGCTGCTCGGCCATGCCGCGCTTGACGCGGGCGGTGCCGGTGGCCGGGGAATCGGCGGACTGCGGGGTGGTGGGAAGCGTGGACACGGATCGACCTCACTCGGAGAAAAAGTCGCTGAAAGCGCTGATTGGTGCAGTGCTGAGCAAACTCTCCGGGACCAGTCCACAGCAAGGGCCAATGGAAGGCCGGTGGATCGTTTTGAACGTGTACGGGATGGCTTGTGAGCCCGGTCATGTACGGGGCGGGGCGAGCCGCCGGGTCAGCTGACGGGGCGGTCCGCGAGGGCGACCGGTGGTTCGTCGTCCATCTCGAAGGCGAGCGGGAAGGGCGCGTGCCCGGCCAACCGCAACCACCGCACTGTGCGGTGCCGCCGCAGCGCACGAGCCGCCCGCACCGCGTCGTTGTGGAACCGCCGGGCCATCGGGACCCGGCGCACGGCGGCGGCGAGTTCAAAGGCCGCCTCCTCGCCGCCGGGAATCTCCTTCACGGTCTCCACCTGGGCCGGCTCGCCGAAGACCGCCCGCAGCGCGGTGCTCAACTCGCTCTCCGCGACCTCGCGGTGTTCCTCCTCCGCCTGCCGGGCGGCGTGCGCGGCCTCGTACAGGACGATGGACGCGGCCGGGTCGAGGACACCCGAGGTGGCGAGTTCCTGGGTGACCGAGGCGCGGCGCAGGAGTTGGGCGTCGAGGGCGGCACGGGCGGCGTCGATGCGGGTGTGCAGGCGGTCCAGCCGTCCGGCGGTCCAGCTGAGGTACATACCGATCGCGACCACCGCGACGGCGATCCAGATGAGGGTTTCGATCACGGGCGGCAAGGCTACCGTCGGCCCGCGGACGGTGTGACCGTCCCACCGACGGCGCGGATGCGGCGCGGGCGAACGGGCGTCGCCGCCGGACGCCCCGGCCCCCGCGGCACCAGGGCACGCGAACCCGGCGTGATCCGGGCGGAAGACCCTAGTCCCGCGCCAGCCCGAAGCGCGCCCGCAGGCCCGTGCGCTCGTCGGCCGCCACCGATGCCGCTCCGTCCGTCACCGTCTCGTACACGGCGAGGATGTCCGCCCCGACCGTCGACCAGTCGAAGCGCCGCACGTGCGCCGCGCCCCGCTCACGCAGCTCGGCACGCCGCTCCGGGTCGCCGAGCAGCCGGATCGCCGCCGCCGCCAGCGCGTCGGCGTCCTCGTTGGCGAAGAGTTCGCCCGCCGAGCCCAGGTCCAGGACCTGCGCGAACGCGTCCAGATCGCTCGCGAGAACCGGCGCGCCGGCCGACATCGCCTCGACCAGGATGATGCCGAAGCTTTCGCCGCCCGTGTTGGGCGCGACGTACAGATCGACGCTGCGCAGCAGCCGTGCCTTGTCCTCGTCGCTCACCATGCCGAGGAATTCGACGCGTCCTCGCATCTCCTCGGGCAGCGAGGCGACAGCCTCCTCCTCGTCGCCGCGGCCCGCCACCAGCAGCCGGGTGTCCGGGCGTGCGCCGAGGATCGCGGGCAGCGCCCTCATCAGGACGGGCAGGCCCTTGCGGGGCTCGTCGATGCGCCCGATGAAGCCGATCGTGCCGCCCTCCCGTCCCCCGCCGGCGCCCTCAACCGGGCCTCGCGCCCCCTTCGACTGCCACTCGGCCTTGGGTTCGGCCGCGGCGAAGAAGCCGACGTCGACCCCGTTCGGGATGACGACCGCGTCGCCGCCCAGGTGCTCGACCAGGGTCCGGCGCGCGTACTCGCTCACCGCGATGCGGGCGCTGATCTTCTCCAGCGCGGGCTGCAGGATCGGGTACGCGGCGATCATGGCCCGGGAGCGCGGGTTGGAGGTGTGGAAGGTGGCGACGATCGGTCCCTGCGCGGCCCAGCAGGCGAGCAGGCCCAGCGACGGTGAGGTCGGCTCATGGATGTGGATCACGTCGAAGGTGCCGTCGTGCAGCCAGCGGCGCACCCGGGCGGCCGAGAGGAAGCCGAAGTTCAGCCGGGCCACGGAGCCGTTGTACGGGACGGGCACGGCCCGGCCGGCCGAGACCACGTACGGCGGCAGCGGCGTCTCGTCGTCGGCCGGCGCCAGCACCGACACCTGATGTCCCAGACGGATCAGGTGTTCGGCCAGGTCCCGGATGTGGAACTGCACACCGCCCGGGACGTCCCAGGAGTACGGACACACGATACCGATCTTCACGGCCGGTCCTCCCGGTTCTCCAGGTCGGCCGACCAGAGCCGCTGCAGCATGTGCCAGTCCTCCGGATGCTCGGCGATCCCGACGGCGAAGGCATCGGCCAGCGCCTGTGTCATCGAGGACGTCGTCTCCGCACGACTGCCTGACTCCGGCACCTCGACCGGCGGATGGATGCGCGCCTTCATGACGGGGGTGTCGTCATAACTGAGTGTAACCGGCAGGAGCAGGGCCCCGGTCTGCTGGGCCAAGAGCGCCGGTCCGGCGGGCATGCGCGCGGTGTCGCCGAAGAACGTCACCTCGACGCCGGACGCCGACAGATCGCGGTCGGCGACGAGACAGACCAGGCCGCCCGCGCGCAGCCGCCGCGCCAGGGTGCCGAAGGCCGCGCCGCCGCTGTGCGGCAGGACCTCCATGCCGAGCCCCTCGCGGTAGGCCACGAACCGGTCGTACAGCGTCTCGGGCTTGAGCCGCTCCGCGACCGTGGTGAAGGGCACCTTGAGGTCGGTGGTGACCCAGGCTCCCGCGAGGTCCCAGTTCCCCAGGTGCGGGAGGGCGAGGATGACGCCGCGGCCCGCGCCCAGCCCGTCGGTCAGCCGGTACGCGTCCGTCACGTCTATGGACGCCTTGATCCGTTCCGGACTCCAGGTGGGCAGTCGGAACGACTCCATCCAGTAGCGCATGTACGAGCGCATCCCGGCCTTGGAGAGAGCGGCGAGCCGGGCCGGGGAGGCCCCGGGCACCACCCGCGCCAGATTCGACTCCAGCCGCAGCACGCCCTTGCCCCGGCGCTTCCACGCCTGGTCGGCGAGGGTGCGGAAGAGAGCGCGGGCGGCCGGTTCGGGGAGCTTCTTCACGGCGGCCCAGCCGAGCCCGTACAGCCCGTCGGTCAGCCGGTCCCGCAGGCCGGCTCGCGCCTCGCCCGGTGCGCCGCTCACTGCGCGGCCCCGCTCCCCCGGTCCGCAGCGGCGGCCTTGGCCGCATCGGCCGCATCGGCCTCGGCGGACTCGCGGCGCACGGTCACGACCCGCTGCACGAGCGTCACCAGGCTGCCCGCGGCGACGATCCACAGCGCGATCGGCAGCAGGATCTGGATCCCCGGGACACCGAACTTGTGGAGACCGGCGAGTCCGGCCGCGACCAGCGAGATCACCAGCCGCTCGGCGCGCTCCACGAGTCCGTTGACCGCGACCGGCAGCCCGATCGACTCGCCGCGCGCCTTCGTGTACGAGACCACCTGGCCGCTCGCCAGACAGAAGATCGCGACCGCGCACAGCACGTTGTCGTCGCCCTTGCCCGCGTACCAGAGCGCGAACCCGCCGAAGATCGCCCCGTCGGCGACCCGGTCCAGGGTCGAGTCCAGGAACGCGCCCCAACGGCTGGAGATGCCGGCCTGCCGGGCCATGTTGCCGTCGACGAGGTCGGAGAACACGAAGATCGTGATGACGATCGTGCCCCAGAAGAACTCTCCCATCGGGAAGAAGACCAGCGCACCTGCCATCACCCCGGCCGTACCGATCAGAGTGACCGCATCAGGGCTTACGCCGAGACGGAGCAACAGTGCGGCGAACGGTGTGAGGACACGCGTGAAAAATGCACGCGCGTACTTGTTCAGCATGGCCTTCCCGAGGGTCGGTGGGCCGAGCGGCCCCTTCGGCCACCGGCTGGCCCATCGTAGTCACGCCCGCCGCACTCCACCGTCCGGGCACCCGGCCTCGCGCGGCGGGGCACGACGTATGGACGCAATCCGGCCCGAGTGGAAAGCTCGAATTACCGCGGGCGTCGCCGTAGCCGCCGCGGCGGCTCCTCGTGCCCGAGTATGAGCACCTTCTCCCCCATCGCGCCGGTTCTTCTTCCCGCTCCGCGCCACTCACTGGGAGGCACGCATCATGGGCGACAGGACACACGCACACACCGGGGCCGCCGGCAGGGCAGCGACGGCCGACCGGCCCTCATCCGTACGGAATGTGGTGCTGGTCGGCCACAGCGGCTCCGGCAAGACCACCCTCGTCGAGGCCCTCGCACTGACCGCCGGGGCGGTCAACCGGGCCGGCCGCGTCGAGGACGGCGCCACGGTCTCCGACTACGACGAGATCGAGCACCGCCAGCAGCGTTCCGTACAGCTCTCCCTGGTGCCCGTCGAATGGGGCGGGTACAAGATCAATCTGCTGGACACCCCCGGATACGCCGATTTCGTCGGGGAGCTCAGGGCCGGTCTGCGGGCGGCGGACGCGGCCCTGTTCGTCGTGTCCGCCGCCCAGGAGGCCGACGCCGTGGCGGGCGCCACCCGCGCCGTGTGGGAGGAGTGCGCCGCCGTGGGCATGCCCCGGGCGATCGTCGTCACCCACCTCGACACGGCGCGCACCTCGTTCGACGGGATGACCCGGGTCTGCGGAGAGATCTTCGGCGGCGACGACCCCGACGCCGTACTCCCGCTCCATCTCCCCGTCCTCGGCCCCGAGGGCCCCGACGGGCACGCGCCGCTCACCGGGCTCACCGGGCTGCTCACCCAGCGGATCTTCGACTACTCCTCGGGCGAGCGACGGGAGAACCCGCCCGCCGACGCCCAGCAGCCCCGGCTCCAGGAGGCCCGCAACCGGCTCATCGAGGGAATCATCGCGGAGAGCGAGGACGAGACCCTGATGGACCGCTACCTCGACGGGGCACGGATCGACATCGACACACTCGTCGACGATCTGGAACGCGCCGTCGCCCGCGGCGCCTTCCACCCCGTGCTCACCGCGGCCCCCGCCGCCGAAGGCGCCCGCCAGGGCATCGGCACGGTCGAGCTGCTGGACCTGATCACCGGCGGCTTCCCCACCCCGCTGGAGCGTCCGCTGCCCGAGGTCACCCCCCTGCACGGGGCCCCTCGGCCCGTCCTGACCTGCGACCCGCGGGGCCCGCTGGTCGCCGAGGTCGTCAAGACCGCCTCCGACCCGTATGTCGGCCGGCTCTCGCTCGTCCGCGTCTTCTCCGGCTCCCTGCGTCCCGACGAAACCGTCCGCGTGTTCGGGCACGGCCTGACCGCCCCCGGCCACGAGCCCCGTCCCTTCCACGAGGCGGAGATCCGCGTCGGCGCGCTCTCCTCCCCCTTCGGCAAGCAGCAGCGTCCCCTCACGGCCTGCATCGCCGGAGATCTGGCCTGCGTCGCCAAACTGGGCGACGCCGAGACCGGGGACACCCTCTCCGACAAGGACCGGCCGCTGCTGATGGACCCCTGGACGGCACCCGACCCGCTGCTGCCGCTCGCCATCGAGGCACACAGCAAGGCCGACGAGGACAAGCTCTCCCAGGGACTCGCCCGGCTCGTCGCCGAGGACCCGACCATGCGCCTCGAACAGAACCAGGACACCCATCAGGTGGTTCTGTGGTGCCTCGGCGAGGCACATCAGGACGTGGCCCTGGACCGGCTGCGCAGCCACTACGGCGTCCAGGTCGACGCCGTACCCCACAAGGTGTCGCTCCGCGAGACCTTCGCCGCCCCCTCGACCGGGCGCGGCCGGCACGTGAAACAGTCCGGCGGCCACGGCCAGTACGCCATCTGCGAAATCGACGTGGAACCGCTGCCACCGGGTTCGGGCATCGAATTCGTCGACAAGGTGGTCGGCGGGGCGGTGCCGCGCCAGTTCATCCCCTCCGTCGAGAAGGGCGTGCGCGCCCAGGCCGCCCGCGGGGTGGCGGCGGGACATCCGCTCGTCGACGTACGCGTCACCCTGCGGGACGGGAAGTCCCACTCGGTGGATTCCTCCGACGCCGCGTTCCAGACAGCGGGCGCGCTGGCCCTGCGCGAAGCGGCCGCGGACACCCGTATCCAGCTCCTCGAACCCGTCGCCGAGGTCCAGGTCCTGGTCCCGGACGACTTCGTCGGGCCGGTGATGAGCGATCTGTCGGGGCGGCGCGGCAGGGTGATCGGGACCGAGCAGTCCGGCCCCGATCGCACCCTCGTGCGGGCCGAGGTGCCCGAACTGGAGATCGGCAGGTACGCGATCGACCTGCGCTCCCTGTCCCATGGCGCCGGCCGGTTCGACCGGGCGTACGCCCGGCATGAGGCCATGCCTCCACAGCTCGCGGAACGCATCCGCGAACAGCAGCAAAACAACCCGAACGACGCGTAATCGACTGTGCCGCCCGTCCTTGTCCACAAGGGCGGGCGCCGTATTGATCCGGACGATACGCTGTGGTCCCAGCTCAGAAGGTGTGCCGGGCACGGCAGTTGGGAAACAGCCGCAGGAGCAGATGCTTGGCGGCGAGTGGGGGCGACAGTGGCCAACGACGGATTCGATTTCTCTCCAGGAGCACAGATCCCGCTCCAGGGCTCGGGCGGACAGGCGGTGGCGACGAGCGCCCTCGCCTCGGCCGCGTACCGCGACAGCCCGGTGGAGCAGATCCTTGACGCCAACAGCGAGTGGCACAAGTCCGAAGTGAAGACGGGCCGTTCCACATTCCTGAAGTCCGACTACTTCAAGCCCAATCTCGGTGAGGCGTTCTCCCGTGCCGTCCAGGAGCGGATGCTGGGCGGCGCCCGGAAGGCACTCGTCCAGTCCTTCGGGACCGACCCGCGGACGGTCGTCGAGCACTGTCTGTCCGCGACCCGCCTCCGCAAGGCACGCGATACCAGACTGACCGCCGTCACCGCTCTGTTCGGCTTTCTCTTCCTGCCCGGAATGCTCCTGTGGGTCATCACCTTTCGGCTGCGCGACGGGCTCAGCGGCACCAAGGACAAGGCCCTCGCCGCCCTGGGCAACGCCCTGCTCCCGGTTGTCGGCATCGTGGCCCTGTTCTTCCTGGTCAAGCTGCCGCTCACCGGATTCCTGGCGCTCTACGCACGGGCGATGATCGTCGCCCCCGTCGTCGGCTGGCTGCTCGCCAAGCGGATCGCCGAGTCCTCCGCCAAGGACATGCGCGCCCGCTGGGAAGGACTGCTCTCCGGCGGCGGCGTCATCGCCAAGATCCCCGAGGCCGTCCCCAAGAACCCGAACGAGACCGCCCGCGAGGCACTGCGCCAGGGGCTGGAGAAGCTCTCCGCCGAACAGCAGTCCAACTCGGTCTTCTACGCGGGCCCCAAGGGAATCCTCGGCATGGGCACCCGCTGGGGCAGCTGGCAGCTCGCCGAGGAGCTCGTCTCCAAGGAGCCAGGCAAGGAATTCCACCAGTTCCGCAGCTGGGATCTGATACGGGCCATCCACGACCAGCTCAAGGTGCTGGAGCGCGGCCCGCTGAACACCGGAGGATTCCCCACTCCGTCGGTCACCCACTGGATCGTGTCACCCGTCGGTGAGAACGCCGACTCGATCTCCCGCCCCGACGGCGAGGACGTCGCCACCTTCCAGGTCAAGCCGCACGAGATACAGCGGATCTGCAACCATCAGCAGTTCGGCGGCGGCGACCGGCACTACCTGGGCGTCCAGTTCACCCTCTGGGACGGTCAGTTGGTCATCACCATGATGATCACGGTCACCGTGCTCTACGAAACCCTGCGCATCGAGGTCACCGGACACGCGCTCGGACCGGTCCACTCGCTCTTCACCAGCAAGCCGTCGGCGAAGACGAAGACGGTCAACAAGACCGTCCGGTTCTGGGAGACCCGCGACATCACCCTCGCGCTGGTCGAGCCCCGCGAGGTCGTCCGCCTCGCCCTGCGCGCCCCGTTCACCTGGTATCCGCCGCTCCTCGACTATCTGGGCGGCAAGATCGCCCTGCCCGAGCCGTTCGGCCTGCGCCACGCCTGGGCCGAGAAGCCGTGGCGCCACCGCTTCATGGCCGATGACGCGATGCGCGCCGCCACCCCCGTCCTGCGCGCCGTGCACACCGCCGCCCTGCGCGTCCTGGAGGAGAACGGCGTCGACACCGAACGCTTCGACAACCGCTCGATGATTCTGAGCGGTGCCGTACAGGACCCGACCCCGCGCAAGGCCGACCTGTACGACGCCTAAGCACTGTGGGCGCCCCGGCACGAGCGGGGTGCCCACACGGAAGCGAGAACTCGGATCAGGCCGCGGGCCAGGCGTCGGCCAGCATCGTGCGCGTATCGGCGAGCAGCTGCGGCAGCACCTTCGTATGCCCGATCACCGGCATGAAGTTGGTGTCGCCACCCCAGCGCGGCACCAGGTGCTGGTGCAGGTGCGCGGCGATACCGGCTCCCGCGGAAGCACCCTGGTTCAGCCCGATGTTGAACCCGTGCGCGCCCGACGCCGCCCGCAGGGCCACCATCGCCCGCTTGGTGAAATCGGCCAGTTCCATGGTCTCCGGACCGTCCAGCTCCGTGTAGTCGGCGACATGCCGGTACGGCACCACCATCAGATGCCCGCCGTTGTACGGATACAGGTTCAGCACGGCGTACACCTTCTCGCCGCGCGCGACGACAAGCCCGTCCTCGTCCGATTTCGACGGGATCGCACAGAACGGACAGCCGTCGCCGGCCTCCGGACCGGTCGGCTTGTTCTCGCCCTGGATATACGCCATCCGGTGGGGCGTCCACAGGCGCTGGAACGCGTCGGGCGTCCCCACTCCGATCTGCTGTTCCGGCTCACTCGTCATGCCGATCAGCATATTGCTTCAGCCCTGGGCAGCGTGTCGCCGGGGCCGCACCCGTCGGGGCCCGGAGATGCTGAGGCGATGAGCGACCAGCCCGCGGAATCCGTCCCTCTTCGCTTCAGGCGCTGGGAGCAGCGCACGGAATTGCCGCTCTTCGGCGCCTCGCTGCTCTTCCTGCTCGGGTACGCGGTCCGCGTGCTGGCTCCCCACGACGCGGAGCCCTGGCGCGGCCTCGCCCTCGCCCTGGTCTGCGCCACCTGGCTGCTGTTCGCCGCGGACTACGTCGTACGACTCCGCCTCAGCGGGCTCGGTCACCGTTTCTTCCGGGCGCACTGGCTGGACACGCTGGTCCTGCTGCTTCCCCTGCTGCGGCCGCTGCGCCTGATCCGGGTCTACACCGCGGTCCAGCGCCGCAGGGAACAGCCGCGGCTGAGCCTGTACGCCCGCGTGATCGCCTACGCGAGTGCGAGCGCTCTGCTGCTCGGCTTCTCCGCCGCACTCGCCGTGTACCACCAGGAGCACCTGGCACAGGGTGCCTCGATCCTCACCTTCGGTGACGCGGCGTGGTGGGCGTGCGAGACGCTCACGACGGTGGGGTACGGGGACACGGTGCCGGTCACACCGGGCGGCCGCGTCGTCGCGGCGTGCCTGATGGCCTGTGGGCTGGGGCTGCTGGGGGCGGTGACCGGTTCGTTCTCGTCGTGGCTGTTGCACGTGTTCAG
Source organism: Streptomyces sp. NPDC104309 (assembly GCF_055584025.1). Classification (NCBI taxonomy): domain Bacteria; kingdom Bacillati; phylum Actinomycetota; class Actinomycetes; order Kitasatosporales; family Streptomycetaceae; genus Streptomyces; species Streptomyces sp. NPDC104309. The sequence continues at coordinate 153,393 of NZ_JBVJMV010000003.1, forward strand.
ACGGGAGGACGAGAAGCGGCCCCCGGAGGGCGGGTAGCTCTCCGGGGGCCGCTCGGTCCGTGCCGTCGGGCCCGGACTCCGCACAGGTCGGATCCGGGCTCGGTGGCCGTCAGACCTGGACGCGGTCCTCGACGGCCTTCTGGATCTTGGCGAGGGCGTCCTCGACGGGGACGCCGTTCTCCTGCGATCCGTCGCGGTAGCGGAAGGAGACGGCACCGTTGGCCATGTCCTCGTCGCCCGCGATGATCATGAAGGGCACCTTCGCCTTCTGCTGGTTGCGGATCTTCTTCTGCATCCGGTCGGACGAGGCGTCCACCTCCACCCGGAGCCCCTTCTTCCGGGCCTTGGCCGCGAACTCCTGGAGGTACGGGATGTGCGCGTCGCCGATCGGGATGCCGACCGCCTGGACCGGGGCCAGCCAGACCGGGAACGCACCCGCGTAGTGCTCCAGGAGCACCGCGAAGAAGCGCTCGATGGAACCGAACAGGGCGCGGTGGATCATGACCGGGCGCTGCTTGGTGCCGTCCGGGCCGGTGTACTCCAGGTCGAAGCGCTCCGGCAGGTTGAAGTCGAGCTGCACGGTCGACATCTGCCAGGTGCGGCCGATGGCGTCCTTGCACTGCACCGAGATCTTCGGGCCGTAGAACGCGGCGCCGCCCGGGTCCGGGACCAGCGGCAGACCCTGCTTCTCGGCGACCTGGCGCAGTGTCTCGGTCGCCTCCTCCCACACCTCGTCCGAGCCGACGAACTTCTCCGGGTCCTTGGTGGAGAGCTCCAGGTAGAAGTCGGTCAGACCGTAGTCGCGGAGCAGGTTCAGGACGAAGGTGAGCGTCCGGTCGAGCTCCTCCGCCATCTGCTCCCTGGTGCAGTAGATGTGCGCGTCGTCCTGCGTGAAGCCCCGCGAGCGGGTCAGGCCGTGCACCACGCCGGACTTCTCGTACCGGTACACCGTGCCGAACTCGAAGAGGCGCAGCGGCAGTTCACGGTACGAGCGCCCGCGCGCGTCGAAGATCAGGTTGTGCATCGGGCAGTTCATCGGCTTGAGGTAGTAGTCCACCCCGTCGTCGAGCTGCATGGGCGGGTACATGCCGTCGGCGTACCAGTCCAGGTGACCGGACTTCTCGAAGAGCTTGCCCTTGGTGGCGTGCGGGGAGTAGACGAACTCGTAGCCCTCCTCCTCGTGACGCCGGCGCGAGTAGTCCTCCATGGCGCGGCGGATGATGCCGCCCTTGGGGTGGAAGACCGCGAGACCGGGGCCGATCTCGTCCGGGAAGGAGAAGAGGTCCAGCTCGTTGCCGAGCTTGCGGTGGTCGCGCTTGGCGGCCTCCTCCAGGAACTCCAGGTGCGCCTTGAGCTCGTCCTTGGTGGGCCACGCGGTGCCGTAGATGCGCTGCAGCATGGGGTTCTTCTCGCTGCCCCGCCAGTACGCCGCGGCGTTCCGCATCAGCTTGAACGCCGGGATGTTCCGAGTGGTCGGCAGGTGCGGACCCCGGCAGAGGTCCTTCCAGCACAGCTCGCCGGTCTTCGGGTCGAGGTTGTCGTAGATGGTCAGCTCGCCGCCGCCCACCTCGACGTCCGCGCCGTCGCCGGCGTTCTCGACGGAGTCGGAGCCCTTGATGCCGATGAGTTCCAGCTTGTACGGCTCGTCGGCCAGCTCCTCACGGGCGGCCTCGTCCGTCACGACCCGGCGGGAGAACCTCTGCCCCCGCTTCTGGATCTCCTGCATCTTCTTCTCGATGGCCTTGAGGTCCTCGGGAGTGAACGGCTTCTCGACGTCGAAGTCGTAGTAGAAGCCGTCCTTGACCGGCGGGCCGATGCCCAGCTTGGCCTCGGGGAAGAGCTCCTGCACGGCCTGCGCCATGACGTGCGCGGTGGAGTGCCGGAGGATGTTCAGGCCGTCCTCGGAGGAGATCTCCACGGGCTCGACGACCTCTCCGTCGGCGACGGCGTACGCGAGGTCCTTCAGCTCGCCGGCGACCCGGGCGGCGACGACGGTGCGCTCGCCGGGGAAGAGCTCGGCAGCCGTAGTGCCCGTCGTCACCACGCGCTCTTCCCGCTCGGAATCGCGTTGGATGATCACACGGACGTCTGACACCGGTCTCTCCTGACTCAGGGGGTACGCACGCAATGTGTGGTGCGCGTGCGATACGAATCGTACCGAGCCGCGGGCCCCCTCTGCGAAACGGTTGAGCCGCGAAGGCCCCTCGCTCCCCCGCGGCACGCCCCCACAGCCCTATTCGCCGGTGCAGGCCTCCTCGAAATAGTCGACGTTCTCCTGGAGCGACTTCATCAGCCGGTCCCGTTCCGCCTCGTCCACCTGCACGGGCACCACCTGCGAGGCCCGGGTCAGCCGCCGGAAACCGCCGCGGCTCTCCAGCCTGCCCTCCACCCGGACCGGCAGCCCGACCAGGTGGGCGTGGCCGGCGATCCGGTACGCCTCCTCGTCCAGCTCCAGCCGTACGTGCGGCACCTCGGCGCCGGCCAGCACCCGCAGCCGCACGACTCCGGCGCCACGCGGTCCCGAGCGGCGCAGCCGGACGACGGCGCCGGTGATCCGTACCGTCACCGCCGGTTCCTCCCTCAGGTAGCGGGCGCCCGCCCGGCGCAGGGCGGGCAGGTCTCCGGGGGAGAACTCCACCGGCTCGGGGCGGGCCGGGCAGCCCTCGGGAATCCCGGCGGCGGGTGCCCATTCCAGCGCGATGCCGGCCCCTTCCGAGCCCCGGACGAGTGTGACGAGGGCCTCGGTGAGTTCCCGGCTGACGCCCGCCTCGACGGCGGCGTCGAAGGCTTCGAGCCCTCCGGTGGCCCGCTGGTAGTCCACCGCGTCGCGAGTGGCGTGCAACGCGTGGTGCAGCCGTACGGCTACGGCGCGGCCCGGTTCCACGGGGACGAACGCGGTGAGGTCGCGCCCGCCGGACGCGGGTCCGACCAGCATGCCTTCAAGGGCCGCGCGGGCCCGGCGACGGTGGCGCGCCCCGTGGTAGCCGGTGCGTCCCCGCACGGCCAGGGCTCCGGCGAGCAGGATCTGCCGGGCGGCGGTGTGCAGCTGTTCCGCGCCCGTCCAGCTGGCCGCTCCGGCCGCGCCCCCGACCGGTTCGGGGGCCTCGCGCCACCAGCGGATCTCGTCGCTGGGCACGGCGAGGGAGATCAGGACCTCGCGGGCGGAGGGGGCGGCGCTGCGGGCGAGCGCGGTCAGTGCCTCGCCGAGGAGGTCCTCGCTGTCGGGAAAGGCGGTGGTGTCCGGGACGAGGAGGCTCGTACCCCCGCCGGGCGGGGCCGGTGGTCCCGGTGGCGTCCAGCGGCTGTAGCGCCCGGCCGCCCCGCCGCGGCGGCGCCAGCCGTGCCGGTCGAGCAGGGCACCGAGGACCGCGGGGTCGACACGGGCGGGGTCGGGGACGTCCCCGAGCGGCTGGGAGGCGGTGGGCCACGGTGCCGCGGATTCACTGGGGTGCGGGCGTGTGACTGACGGGATCGCTTCGTCGGCGGACTCGTCCATCGGCCGGTGCATCAGGGTCTCCCTCCCGCCCCTACGCGGGTCATGATCTCGCAGAGCGCCCGGTCGTCGAATATGCGCGACGTCGGGATCCGCACGGTGGTCCGGTGCCGGCCCGTCACCGCGTGGCCGGCCAGGTTGGTCCAGTAGCAGCAGTGCCGCAGGTCGAGCCGGTCGTGTCCGGCGCGCAGCCAGTCGTCCTGGCTGCGCGGCACGATCATCACGACCAGGATCTTGTGCACCGAGACGGGGGTACGGGCGAGCTTCACGAGGTGTGCGTTGTCGAGCGTGAAGGCGAACGTCGGTCCCGGCGGCCGGGGCGGGACCTGGTAGGTGCATTTCAGCTGCACCTTGATGGTCACCTCGTCGTCCACGGCATGACCGGGGGCGCCGTGGCTGACGTGCCAGTCGATGCCGTTGTCGGGGAAGGGCTGCGACAGGGAACATCCGGCCGCGGCCGCGACCGCGTGCAGGTAGCCCACCTGGAGAGTCTCCATGCAGGCGGTGGTGGCGAGTGTGCCGCGCAGCGGTGCGATCCGCTGGGGCAACAGCCCGCTCGGTTCGGGCTTCGCGAGCGCCATGGCTGCGTGTGCCTTCCGGGCTGTGCCGATCGGTTCTTCGGAGTGCGGACGACGGGCGACTTCTTTTCCCGTCAGTTGTGTTGTCACCGCACGGGACGGCCCGCAAACGGCGTATCAGGCAAAGAGGGCGGGTATCACCGGACCGGGCAGGGGAATCACGCCATCTGCCGTTCGGGCACGAGGAGTTCGGGGATGACTCACTGGTACGAAGGGCCACTGGCCGCTTTTGACACCGAGACAACGGGAGTGGACGTCGAGGAGGACCGGATCGTTTCGGCCGCCCTGGTCGTCCAGGACACGACGGGCGGACGGGTGCGCGTCACCCGTTGGCTGGTGAATCCGGGGGTTCCGGTACCCGTCGGGGCGACCGAGATACACGGCCTGACCGACGATCACCTTCAGCGCAACGGCCGTTGGCCGGCGCCGGTGGTGGAGGAGATAGCCCGCGCGCTGACCGAGCAGTGCGCGGCCGGGCGGCCGCTCGTCGTGATGAACGCTCCGTTCGATCTGACGCTGCTGGACCGCGAACTGAGGCGTCATCGTGCGTCGTCGCTCGCCGGCTATCTGCAGAACACTTCGCTGTGCGTGCTGGATCCACGCGTGCTCGACAAGCATCTGGACCGCTACCGCAAGGGGCGGCGCACCCTCACCGATCTCTGTGAGCTGTACGGCGTGGTACTGGACGGCGCACATGACGCGGCGGCCGACGCGACGGCCTCGCTGGAGCTGGTACGGGCGGTGGCCCGGCGCTTCTCGACCCGTCTGGAGCGGCTCACGCCGCCGGAGTTGCACACCTTGCAGGCCGTCTGGCACGCGGCGCAGGCGCGGGGCCTCCAGGCGTGGTTCGCGAAGAACGGCACGGCGGAGACGGTCGATCCCGCGTGGCCGCTGCGCCCGGAGCTTCCGGCCGCGGCGTGACCGGACGGGCGGGCCGGCGGACACGGCACGGCCTCCGCTTCCGGACACGCAGAGGCCGGTCCGTCGATTCTGCTGACGGACCGGCCTCTCCCGGGTGGGCGATACTGGGTTCGAACCAGTGACCTCTTCGGTGTGAACGAAGCGCTCTCCCACTGAGCTAATCGCCCGGGAACGGGTTGAACCATACAGGGCCCGGCGGGTCTGGTTCAAACCGCTTCCAGCCTGGCCGTGAGGCCCCGGCGTCCGGCACGCATCATCAGGGCGTGGTTGGCCCGGAACACGACGCGTCCGGGCACCGCGAGGAGCCGCATCAGCCGGCTGCGGACCTCGACCTCCTGCTCGTAGGTGGCCCGGCTGCCTCCACCGCGCGCGGTGACCGTCCACCTGGCCCAGCCGTCGAGGTCCCCGCTGAGGGCCGCTTCGAGGACCCGGGCCGTGGGGTCGCGGCGGCGTTCGCGGACGGTCATGACGAGGTCGTACGGGAGGAAGGAGCGGATCCGGGTGGTACCGGTGGTGTCGTCGACCGAGGTGACCTCACGGACCTGCGGCCACCATCGCGGGTAGTCGTCGGGGCGTCCGAGGATCTCGTACACGGTGTCGGGCGGTCCCGGCAGGTCCCAGACACTCACGAATCGGTAGTGACTCCAGTCCATGAACCCAGTCTGCCCGTACTCAGCCGGGGAACTGAGTATCCGAGCGCATGTCCGGTCCTGTGGCTCGCGCCACACTCCGGTTCATGGAACATGTGCCGCCGCCCGCCGAGGAATTGGCGCTCCTCGATCGTGAGCTGGCCCGGCTGGACGCCCGCCGGTCCCAGTTGCTGGTTCGTCGTGCCTGGCTGCTGAGTGTGCTCGGGCGACCGGTCGCCCCGTCTGCCGTGCCGCCGGCCCCGCCGTTCGCGGCTCCGACCGGGCCGCTGCCCGCGTTCCGGACGCCTGCCCCGTTCGCGGCTCCGCCCGGACGCCCCGGCGCACCGGCCGGGCCGCCGCGCAGTGCGCAGAATGTGCTGCTCACCCTGGGCGGTCTGCTGCTGACCATCGCGGCTGTCGCGTTCACCCTGGTGAGCTGGGGTGACATGGGGATCGCGGGCCGCTCGGCGGTACTCGCGATGGTGACGGTGGCGGCGCTGGCCGCTCCTGCCGTGCTGCTGCGGCGCGGGCTCTCCTCGACGGCCGAGTCGCTCGCCGCCCTGGCTGCGGTGCTGATGGTGCTGGACGCCTACGCGCTGCACCGGGTGGCCGTGCCCGAGGCCGACGGACGCGGGTTCGCCGCTGTCGCCGCGGCGGTGCTCGCCGCGCTGTGGACGGCCTACGGACTGCTTCTCGACCGGCTCCGGCTGCCGCTGCCGCTCGCGGTGGTGAGCGCGCAGCTGCCGCTGCTGCTGTGGGCGTGGTCGGCGGGTGCGGGCGCCACGGCGTTCGGCTGGGCGCTGCTGCTGACGGCCGCGTCGGACTGTGCGATCGCGTTGTGGGGCCGGGGCGTTGCGGTACGGGTGACGGCCTGCGTCGGTGGCTGGGCGACGGGTCTGACGGGGCTGCTGGTGGCCCTGGGCCAGTCGGTGTCCGCCGACGGCATGGGGGCCGCTTCGGCGCCGGGCGCGCTGTTGCTCGCGGGCGCGGCGGTCGCGGTGTTCGGCGCGTGGCGTGCGCCGTCGGCGCACGCGGCGGCCGGTGGTCTGGTGGCCGGGCTGTGCGGGGTGGCGGCGCTGGGCGGTGTGCTGCGTGCCGGGGTGACCTGGGACTGGTCGGTGCCTGTGTACCTCCTGTGCGGGGTGACGCTGCTGGCAGCGGTGCGCGCTCCGCTGCCGCGTCCGGTCGGACAGGGGCTGGTGTGGGCTTCGGCCGCGGTGACCGCGGGGGCGGTGCTGGCCGCGCTGCCGCCGGTCGGCATGTCGCTGATCGGTACCGTGACGCAACTGTTCCGGGTGTGGTCGGGGGCGCCCGACGGCGGCGTCCGAGGCGCACTGGGCACCGAGGGGCCGACGTGGTCCCATCTGGTCTCCGCGCCGGTCGTACTGCTGGCGGTGGCCGGTCTGCTGGGGGCAGTGCACCGGTTCTGGGAACGGGTATCGCGGGCAGCCGGACCGGTGCTGTCGCCGGGGCCCGCGTGGCGGGCCGCGGCGGGGGCCGGAGCGGTGGCGCTCGGCTGGGCGGGGCTCACGGCCCTCCCTGCGGTACTGGGATTGCCGTACGCCGCTGCTGTTTCGGTGCAGTTGGCGCTGGTCGCCGGGGTCTTCGCGGTCGCGGTACGCGGTCTGCGCGGCGGACCGGGCGGGGTGGGGGCGACCGCCCTGGTGTGCGGTCTGATCGGTGCGGCGGGCGCAGGAATGCTGTCGCTCGCCACGGAGGCCTCGACGTACGCGGCATTCACGGTGCTGCTGGTGGTGTTCGGGGCGGCCGCGGTGGTGCTCGGCGGCGCGACGGCTTCGGCGGCGCGGGCGTTGCCGCCGCTCCCGGCCGTCCAGGCGGTGCGGGCGGTACGGGCGTCGCAGCTCGTGCAGGCGTTCCCCGCGTGCGGCGCGGTGCTGTGCGCGATGGTGCTGGCCCACGCGGTCGGGGAGTCGCTGGGGCTCGCCGGGTATCGGGCGGCGCCGGTGATGCTGGTCGTCCCCACGGTGACCGCGCTGCTCGGGGCGCGGCTGCGGGGCCGCCCGCCCGCTCCGGCGGTCGAGTTGACCGGCGGCGTCGCGGGTGTGGTGGCGGTGGGCATGGCGGTGCCGGACCTGCCGTTCCTCGCGCTGGTGCTGGCGCTGTGCGGAGTGCTGGCGGCGGGCACGGCCGTGCGGCCCGAGCGGCGACCGGTGGCCGGCCCTCTGGCGATGGTGCTGTTCGTCCTGGCTGCCTGGCTGCGGCTGTCGGCTTCGGGGGTGTCGGTCCCGGAGGCGTACACCCTCCCGGTGACGGTGCCCGCCCTGGCAGTCGGTGTGCTGCGTCGGCGCCGTGATCCGCAGGCGTCGTCGTGGACGGCGTACGGGGCGGGTCTCGCCGCGACGTTGGTGCCGAGCCTCTTCACGGCATGGGTCGATCCGCACTGGTTGCGGCCACTGCTGCTCGGCGTGGCGACGCTGGTGATCACCCTGGTGGGCGCGCGGCTGCGGCTGCAGGCGCTGCTGCTGCTCGGCGGTGCGGTGCTGGCGCTGGACGCTCTGCACGAACTCGCGCCGTACGTGGTCCAGGTCGTCGGCGCGCTGCCGCGCTGGCTGCCGCCCGCGCTGGCCGGGGTGCTGCTGCTGGTGGTCGGCGCGACGTACGAGCAGCGGCTGCGCGATGCCCGACGGCTGAAGGAGGTCCTGGGCCGGATGCGTTGACGGCGTGCCGCCCGGCCGGTCCGGGGCCTTGACGGGCTCGGGCCGACGGGCGGCTGTCAGGGCGTCCGATGGGGTGTACCGGACAGGCGGAGACACGGACCAACTCCCCCTGGCCTTCGCACGGCAGGCGTTTTCCGCCTTTCGCCCTGATCGAATGCGCGGAGTTCCGGAAGACGTCGGGATGCATTGCCCAGTGAGGTCCGGAGCCCGAACTCCTTCCGGTCAATTCCCGTGATCCGGCAGGGCGGCCGCGGAAGTCCGCCCCGATCCCGATATCCGGATGTTTCTTCTCGAAGGATGGATTCTTTCCATGCCGCACGGCCATGGCCCATTGAATCGATGAAGAAACGCAGAAGGCCCGTGAGACTCTACGGTCTCACGGGCCTTCTGTCCCGGGTGGGCGATACTGGGTTCGAACCAGTGACCTCTTCGGTGTGAACGAAGCGCTCTCCCACTGAGCTAATCGCCCGGGCGCAGGCCAAACATTACCCCATGTCAGCGGCGCCCCATGACCACGCCCGGGTCACTCGTGGATCTTCCACGGCATGGTGATGCCGAACTTCCAGACGTAGATCCCCACCAGCACCACGATGATCACCAGACCGGTCACCGTGAGGATGATGTTGCGCCGCCGGACCTTGGGATCGAGCGCCCTCTGGGCGGCCTCGGTGACCTTCCTCCGCGTCCAGCGCAGCACCAGCTGTGCCCACACGAACTCGGTCGCCCAGATCGCCATGCCGCCGAAGATGACCAGCCAGCCGGGGCCGGGCAGCGGAAGCATGATGATCCCCGCCACGACCACCGCGAGGCCGACCACGAAGACGCCGACCTGCCAACTCAGATGCAGCGTCCTGGACGCCTTGATGAATCCGGGCGCCCGGGAACCGAGCGCCCGGTCCCTCTTGGTCACACCCTCCGTGACGCCGTCCGTCACGTCCCCCGTGGCGGACAACGGTTTCGCCGGCAGGACGCCCCCGCCCCGCTCGTCGCTCTCCGCGTTCATGGGAGCCAACCTACCGGAACGGGCTTCGTCACCGGAATGGCCGCATAACCCAAAGTTACACACCGCCGTACGAGCTACCTGAAGGGCCACAAAAAGGTCAGAGGGGTTTACAACGCCACCGTAGGTGGCATGTCGATTTCGCCGACGTGCGAATCCCCGAGCGCACACTGAGCGAAAGGCCCTGGCGCTTATGAACACCACGGTCAGCTGCGAGCTGCACCTGCGCCTCGTTGTGTCGAGCGAGTCCTCACTGCCTGTACCCGCGGGCCTGCGGTATGACACGGCCGATCCTTATGCCGTGCACGCCACCTTCCACACCGGAGCGGAGGAAACGGTCGAATGGGTTTTCGCCCGCGACCTCCTTGCCGAGGGGCTGCACCGGCCCACCGGCACCGGAGACGTCCGCGTCTGGCCATCCCGTAGTCACGGCCAGGGCGTCGTCTGCATCGCACTGAGCTCCCCAGAGGGCGAAGCCCTGCTCGAAGCCCCGGCGAGGGCGCTGGAGTCGTTCCTGAAGCGGACCGACGCCGCAGTTCCGCCGGGCACCGAGCATCGTCATTTCGACCTCGACACGGAGCTCTCACACATCCTGGCCGAGAGCTGAGCCAGGCCGAGAGCTGCACGGCGCCGTCCGACTCGGGGAGACGGCGCCGCGCGGACAACCTCATAGGGCTGAAACCGACGCCGTAATCACGGAATCCACCGTGGTGACGGCGTCGGCGCGCGCCGCCCTTCGGCCGTACGCGCACGGGCGCATGCCCCGAAGCCCCGGAGAGCCCCTCTCGGCCCGGACGGGCACCCGCGCCCCCACACTGTCACCGGGTGGCCGGTAAGCGTTCCCCGCACCCGTGACGGGCCCTCTCGGCCCTCTGTGTGCCGTCGCCGGACCAGTAGAGTCAGCCGGCATCGGCGGACACCCGCCCGCCGGAGGCCAGGGAGCGAAAGCGTGCTGATCCCCCACGACACCCGGATCGCCCTCGACACGGTGGTCGATCTGCTGAACACCGCACCGGAGAGCGAGCCGCCGGCGAGCGGGCAGCCGGAAACCGGGCCGGCCGACGGGCTCGCCGGTATCGAAGCGCTGTACGACTTCGCGCGGCGCCATCGCATCAGCGGCGTGGGCGAGCTCCATGAGAAGGACCTGCGCGCCGTACGGGACGTACGGGCGCGTTTCGCCGCGATCTTCGCGACGGGCGACGCCCGGATCGCGGCCTCGCTCGTCAACGCCCTCGTGGCCGCCGCCGGCACCACACCGCAGCTCAGCAATCACGACGGCTACGACTGGCATGTGCACTATTTCGCGCCGGACGCCTCGATCGCCGATCACCTCGCGGCCGACTGCGGCATGGCACTGGCCTTCATCGTGGTGGCGGGCGAGCAGGAACGGCTGCGGCGCTGCGAGGCACCGGACTGCCGGCACGCCTTCGTCGACCTCTCCCGCAACCGCTCCCGCCGCTACTGCTCAAGCCGGACCTGCGGTAATCGTCTGCATGTGGCCGCATACCGGGCACGCCGCAAGGAAGCGGCCGGCTGACCGCTCACAGCATGAAGAGATCATGCACCGCGGCCATCAGCAGCAGGCTGCCGATCACCGCGAGGAAGATCATCAGAGGGGGCTGGGAAAGCGCGAAGAGGCAGCCGCGCGGCTCTTCGGCAGGGGGTGCGGGGGCATCGCCCGGGGAGGTGTCCACCATCTCGGGACGATCATGACTCAGTGGGGCCCTCATTGGCGATCAACACGCCTTTTCACGCGAGGAGTTCACCCACCCGGGTACCGGGCGGGATTCGCTCCGACGTCCGATCGGCCGTCAGGTTTTCGGCACGGCGGCCCGTGAACGGCCCCGCTCGGGCAAGGGCGTTGCCCAACGCCGCACCGTACATACCGAATTCGGGAACCACGGGAAGACGGCCCGACCGGTCGCCGACGCGCCACCGGAAGGGCCGGGGCCGACCGGATCCCCGGACTCCGTTCCGTGGTCGCGGAGTTGGACCGGGACGGCGCGAGCGGGGGCGAAGCCGACGGGGCCGCGGTCTCAGCGGGGCGCCGCGCTGGAGGCGCGCACCACGAGCTCCGGCTGGAGCACCACGCTGCGATGCTCGTGGGTGCCGTCCTCGTCGTCCGCTTCCTCCAGCAGGAGTTCCGCGGCCATCCGGCCCATCACGACCGCGGGCTGGCGGACCGAGGTGAGCGGTACGGCAGCGGCTGCGGCGAATTCGATGTCGTCGTAGCCGACGATGGCGATGTCGTGCGGCACGCGCACGCCCGCCGCGTACAGGGCCTGCAGCACGCCGAGGGCGAGCAGGTCGTTGGCACAGAACACCGCGGTCGGCCGGGGGACGAGACCGAGCAGCCGGGCCCCGGCATCGCGGCCGGCGGCCACGTCCAGGCGGTCGGAGGGGATCTCGACGAGTGCTTCGGGCGGCAGTCCGGCGTCGGTGAGCGCCGACAGGGCACCCTCACGCCGGTCCCTGATCTGGGGGAGGTCGCCGGGCCCGCTGACGTAGGCCACCGAGCGGTGCCCGGCCGACACCAGATGACCGACGGCGAGAGCGCCGCCGCGCACATCGTCGACGGAGACCGCGCAGGTCCCCGTGCCCGATGCCACCCGGTCCACCAACACGTAGGGGATCCGGTGGCGGCTGAACGCCTCCAGATTGCGGCCGGTCGCGTCGGCCGGGGTGACCAGCACACCGCACACCCGCTGTTCGGCGAAGAGTCCGAGGTACTCGGCCTCCTCCGCCGGGCTCTGGTCACTGTTGCAGACCATGACGCCGAGGCCGGCCGCGCGGGCGGCACGCTCGGCGCCACGGGCCACGTCGACGAAGAAGGGGTTACCCATGTCGAGGACGAGCAGGGCCATGATCCGGCTGCGGCCCGCCCTGAGCTGCCGGGCCGACTCGCTGCGGACGTACCCGAGTTCCTCGATGGCCGCCAGCACCCGGGCACGGGTCTCCGGCAGCACCGCCTCGGGCCGGTTGATCACATTGGACACGGTGCCCACGGACACTCCGGCCTGCCGGGCCACATCCTTGATCCCTGCCACACGCGCCACTTGCCCTGCCCCACTGATGCCCTCTGCCGCACGGGTCCGCAGCATCGCCCCATCGTACGGACGCCGTTGCGCGGAACCCCGTGCTCCCGGCCCGCCACCCGGGTGTCGCCGCTGCGCAATGAATTGTTTCAATCCGACCTCGGGACGCTAGCTGCATCCCCGCGTATCGTCAAGGTGATCCATGAATCGATTCACCACAGGTCTACACACCCCCGCCTGGAGACGGCGGAGGGCAGGGGTCAGATGCCGTGTTTCTTCAGGATGGCCTCGATGTCGCTGAAGTCGTCGCCCGACGAGGCGGACCGCTCCGGCTTCGCCTTCGCGCCCGACTGCGTGCGAGTCGCCGGGAGTCCGGACCCCAGGGAGGGCGCGGAAGCCGCGGGGGCGACGGCCCCGCCCTGCGCCGCGCGCGCGGCGGCCTTGCGCTCCTTGCGGGTTCCGAGGCCGCGGCGCTCGATCGCACGCGTGGTCATGAACAGCACCCAGGCCACGGCCAGCAGCCCGAAGCCGAGCCAGACGCTCGGCTTGAAGGCGATGCCGACGACCCAGTCCACGACCCCGGTGAGCACCAGGCCGATCGGGACCAGGGAGTAGGCGGCGACCCGGGCCGCGGCGAGGAAGCGCTTCCGGTACGCGGTGACGGCGGCGATGCCCAAGCCCGCCGCGGACACCGCGGAGCAGATGGTCTCGGCAAGCATCAGGGCCTCCAGGGCGCAAGGGGAAACGTCCCTTCCATCCTGCACCGCCCACCGGCCTAGCGGCCACGGTCCGGGCCCACATCAGGGACATTTCAGGGCCGGGATCATCCCCAGGTGCCGATTCGGCCACGCCGTGGTCGTCCCGGGCCGGCGCGGGACCGGGTGCCGATTGGGAGGCGCGCGGGAGCCCTGGGAGACTGGCCGCATGAGCGATTCCACCCCTGCGGCCCCTGTCGTCCTCGACCTCTGGTGCGAGCTCCAGTGCGCCGACTGCCACCAGGCCCTCACCGATGTGCGGGCCTTGCGGGCCACGTACGGCGACCGCATCGAGGTGCGGCTGCGGCACTTCCCGCTGGAGAAGCACAAGCATGCCTACGCCGCCGCGCAGGCGGCCGAGGAGGCGGCGGAACAGGGCAAGGGCTGGCCGTACATCGAGGCGGTCCTCGCCCGCACCGCCGACCTCGGCCGCATCGGTGAACCACTCCTGATCGAGGTGGCGCGGGAACTCGGCCTGGACGCGGAGGAGATGGACACCGCGCTGATCGACGGACGCCACATGCTGATCGTCGATGCCGACCAGGCCGAGGGCAAGGCGATCGGGGTCACCGGCACGCCGACGTATGTGATCGGTGACGAACGGCTGGACGGCGGCAGGAACCAGGACGGGCTGCGCGACCGCATCGAGGAGATCGCCGACCGGCTGCTCGCCGAGCGGGACTGAGCCGACGGGACGCCGGGGCGTGCCGGTGCCCCCGCCGGGGGGGCACTTCCGATCGCCCCTACAGCGTTTTGGCCAGGTTGTACTGAGTCGTCCGGTATCCGAGCGACTCGTACAGCCGCAGGGCCGGCGCGTTGGACGCGAAGACGTGGAGCCCGAGGCGATGGGCACCCGCGTCCAGCGTGATGCGCTCGGCCTGCCACATCAGGGCACGTCCATGGCCGCGGCCCCGGTGCTCCTCGTCCACCTCGACGTCGAAGACGAATCCGGTCGTCCCATCCGGGCCGTCCTCGTGCACCGACACCCACACGCGACCGACGACCGCGCCCTCGTGCACGAGCACATGGAACCGCATGCCCTCGGTGTCGATGCCGTTCGGCAGGTTACGGGCGTGGTCGGACCGGGACTTCTGCAGGGCCTGCTCGGCGGGGACGCCCTGGTCGATCCAGGACTGCGCGTACGTGTCGACGCTGGTGCGCTGCCATTGCGCGAACTCCTCGGCGCTCATCGGGCGGGCGGCGACACCGTCCGGGAGCGCCGGAGCCGTCCGGCCGAGGTCCTTGAGCATGTTCCGGCTGCGTTCGGTGTAGCCGAGTGCGGCGACCAGCCGCTGGGCTCCCTCGTTGTCCGCCGGTACCGAGAGGCACACCTGGCTGCAACCCCATCCCCGCAGCACCTCTTCGGCGGCGAGCGCGGCTATGGTGCCACGGCCCCGCCGCCGGCTCGGCTCCTCGATGCTCAGGGAGCGGAGCTCGCCGGCCTTCGCACCGAACCTCGGATCGGTGCCGATCTCGACGGCGCCGACGGGCCGCCCGTTGTCGCACACGTCGTACGCGCGGCTCTTCGCGCCGTCGGCGCCTTGCTGGATCGGCCCGGTGGGCCGGAGGGTCGTGGTCATCGGGAACGTTCTATCCCCTGCTCCCGGGCCCGTCACCCGGTTTTACCGATCCGAGGTGCGGGTCCTACGGGTCGAGGTCGTTCCCGGCCCGCTCCTCGAAGATCCGCATGGCCTTGGCCGCCACCGGACCCGGTCCGCCAGGCAGCACCCGGCCGTCCACCCGGTGGACGGCCTGCACATCGCGCAGCGTGGAGGTCAGGAAGATCTCCTCGGCCCGTTCCAGGGCATCGAACGGCAGGTCGGTCTCCTGAGCCCCTGTCCACTCCACGGCCAGTGCGCGGGTGATCCCGGCGAGGCAGCCGGAGGCGACCGGCGGGGTGTGCAGCTGTCCGTCGAGCACGACGAAGACATTGGACCCGGTGCCTTCGCAGAGCCGCCCGACCGTGTTGGCGAAGAGCGCCTCCGACGCGCCCTGCTCATGGGCGCGGGCGAGGGCGACGACGTTCTCGGCGTACGAGGTGGTCTTCAGCCCGGCGAGCGCACTGCGTTCGTTGCGCGTCCAGGGGACGGTGATCACTGCGGTGGTGTCGGGGCGGCGCCCCGCCTCCCCCAGGGCGACGACGAGGCCGGGGCCCGCGTCCCCGCGGTCGGAGCCGAGCGGGGAGAGTCCTCCCGTGTAGGTGATGCGCAGCCGGCCGAGCGCCATCGGATTGGCTTCCACGACTACGGAGCAGGCGCGGCGCACCTCGTCGAGGTCGGGCTCGGGGAGACCGAGGCCCCGGGCCGAACGGGCCAGCCGGTCGAGGTGGCGGGTGAGGGCGAAGGGCCTGCCGTCGACGGTCTTGACCGTCTCGAAGATGCCGTCCCCCACGGTGAGTCCGTGGTCGAGCACGGACACCCGGGCGTCGTCGGCGTCCCGCAGTTCGCCGTTGACCCAAATCCTCATCACGCCGTCCTTCCCGTCGCTTCGTAAGTGCCCGACGCTACAGCGAGCAGCCGGGACGCCTTGAGTTCGGTCTCGTCCCATTCGCGCTCCGGATCGGAGCCCCAGGTGATGCCTGCCCCGGTACCGAAGCGCAGTACCGGGGCGACCCCTGTCCGGTCGATCCAGAACGTCCGTATGCCGACGGCCAGGGAGGCGGTGCGGCGGTCGGCGTCGACCCAGCCGATACCGCCGCAGTAGGGCCCCCGCGGCGCGGTCTCCAGCTCTTCGATGATCCTGAGCGCGCTGGACTTGGGCGCCCCGGTGACTGAGCCGGGCGGAAACGCGGCAGCGAGGAGTTCGGGCCAGCCGACGCCTTCGGCGAGCTCTCCGCGCACCGTGGAGACGAGGTGGACGAGGCCGGGGTGCTTCTCCACCACGCAGAGGTCGGGGACCGTCACCGACCCGGTGGCGCAGACCCGGCCGAGGTCGTTGCGGACCAGGTCGACGATCATCACGTTCTCGGCGTGGTCCTTCTCCAGCAGGTCGTGCTCGGTCCGTCCGGTGCCCTTGATCGGTCCGGACTCGACGGTCCGGCCGTCGCGCTTCAGGAAGAGTTCGGGAGACGCGGTGGCGATCTCCACGCCGTGCGCGGGCAGCCGGATCGTTCCCGCGTACGGAGCGGGGTTGCCGCGCGCGAGCAGCGAGGTCAGCGCGTCCACGTCCGCGGCGGCCGGGTCGGGCAGCTCCGCGGTCATCACCCGGCAGAGGTTGGCCTGATAGACCTCGCCCGCCGCGATGTACGCGCGGATCCGCCGTACGCCCTCGGTGTACGCGGCACGATCCAGGGACGAGTTCCAGTCACCCGCCGCGGGCCCGCGCCAGGCGCCACGCACCGGGGCGGGCACCTCCTCGGTGCGTACGGCGCCGAAACGCGCGCAGACGAGGCGGCCGTCGAAATCGGCGGATACGGCCCAGAAGCCGGCCGAGTCGAGGGCTGCGGGATCAGTGGTCACGTCCTGGAGATCGGAGGCGACGAGGCCGCCGAAGCGGGCCATTGGAGCGAGGTCGTGCACGCCGTTGAGTCTAGGACGGCGCCCGATGACCTGCGCCGGGGCGAACGCACCTCAGCACGCTGCACAAACGCGTTTTTGTACTGGCCCGGGAATCCGCTAGAGTTCAACACGTCGCCGGGACGCGCAAGCGGACCGGGAAAGACAAGCGGACGTAGCTCAGTTGGTAGAGCGCAACCTTGCCAAGGTTGAGGTCGCCAGTTCGAACCTGGTCGTCCGCTCGCAGAAAGTGGGGGATCTTCCCAAGCCCTCACTCCTGGTGGAGTGGCCGAGAGGCGAGGCAACGGCCTGCAAAGCCGTCTACACGGGTTCAAATCCCGTCTCCACCTCCAAGGACGATTAGCTCAGCGGGAGAGCGCTTCCCTGACACGGAAGAGGTCACTGGTTCAATCCCAGTATCGTCCACTGATCCACAAGGATCCCGCGCGATTAGCTCAGCGGGAGAGCGCTTCCCTGACACGGAAGAGGTCACTGGTTCAATCCCAGTATCGCGCACGCAGTAAACGCAGGTTCACCCTGCGCGATTAGCTCAGCGGGAGAGCGCTTCCCTGACACGGAAGAGGTCACTGGTTCAATCCCAGTATCGCGCACCAATGAAAGCCCCGGTCGTCTCGACGACCGGGGCTTCGTCGTTCCGCGATGCGTACCGGTGAGCGGCCGGCCGACGGAACGCATCGCGGGCCCGGATGAAGGGCGGCCGGGCCCACGATCGGGCTCGCACCGGTTTCCGTGCCGTCCATCAGGCCCGCACCGGTGTCGGGCCGGTCAGGACGAGAAGAGCATGCGGCCGAAGCTCTTGTGCCGGTAGTGATCGCCGTGGTGACCGCCATGGTGCTGCGGGGCGCCCCAGGCCGGAGCCGGCGCGGCCGGGTACGCCTGCGGGGCGGGCGGCGGAGGCGGGGCCTGCTGGGTCCACTGCGCCTCGATGCGGGTCAGGGTCTCCAGCTCGCCGTAGTCGAGGAAGATCCCCCGGCAGCCGCTGCACTGTTCGATCTGTATGCCGTTGCGGTTGTACGTGTGCATCTGCGCGTGGCACTTGGGGCACTGCATGGTTCGGCTCACTCCTCGCCGTCGGTTCGCCGTCGCCGGAATGCGTGCCCGCCGACGGTCGGTTCAGCCTACGACGACTGTGCGGCGGCCAACTCGGGCGGGAGAGCGGCGATTCGGGCACAGGCATCGATCACCGCCCGCTCCGCCTCATCCGGAGCTCGCCCCTCCGCCGCGGACTTGGCGAATGCCAGCGCCGCGGTCTGAATGGTCAGGGTCCGGGCCGGGGCGTCCAGTTCGGGCCAGATGTCGCCGTCGGCGCGCACGGCGGGTCCGCCCGCTGCCCGGTAGGAGTCCAGGAAGCGGAACCAGACGTCGGGGGACAGCAGCCCGGCCGCGTACCAGGCGGCGGGGCGGGCGAGGTCCCAGGCGGGATCGCCGAGGCCGGCGTCGTCGACATCGATGAGCAGCCAGGGGCCGCCTGGCGCGGGGTAACGGACGAGTTGCCCGAGGTGGAAGTCGCCGTGACAGAGGAAGCGCGAGCGGCTCGGGGGCGCGTCGGCTTCGCCGCGGGCCCACGCGGGCAGTCGGCGCCAGGCTTCGAGCACGGGAGCGGTGGCCGGGTCGCCGGGTCGGGCGGCGCGCATCCGGGCGACGGCGAGCGCGGCCTTGACGGGGCCCCGCATGGGCGGGAGGGCGAGGGCGGGCGGGGGCGGGGTCCGGTGCAGCCCGGCCAGCAACACGCCGGCCTCCTCCCAGGGGGCGGCGTCGGGGTCGCCGGGGTCGACCGGCTCGCCATGGGGCCACAGGGTGACGGGGCGGCCGTGGAGGGCGGGGGAAGGCGCGGGGGGTCCGATGGGTACGGCGGGTGGCCCCAGCGGCCGGGCCGGTGGAGCGGAGGGCGGCAGCGGGGCGAGCAGGATGCCGGCGAGGAGCGGTTCCTTCGCGAGGGTGAGGCGGGCCAGCAGGCCGGCGCTGTCCGCGTCGGGGGCGTGCGCCTTGGCGACGACGGCTCCGCTGCGGACCACGGTGCCGTCCGCGCGGTCGGCGAGCACCGCCGGGGGCGGGCAGGCACAGGGGTGCTCGGGGTGCACATGGGCGGCCCGGTGGGCGAGGGCGCCGAGCGCACGTACGACTGCGGTGGTCACGGTCTCCCCGGTGGCGAGCAGGTGCGGGCGGCGGCCCGGCTTCCATGTCGGGCACCACGAGAGTACGGGCGGCTCGATCCGCGACGGGTCCGCCGACAAGCCGGCGCGAAGGCCGTGGGCACGACGAAGCCCCCGGAGGCGCGAGGACCGCAAGCCCCGCGAAACCGTGGACGCCGCGAAGACTCAGGGCGGCGCGGACGCCGCGGGCCACCAAGGAAACCCCGGGTGGCACGTACAGCGCGGGCGGCGCGGAAACCCTGACCATCGTGAGATCCGTGGGCGGCGGGGACATCGAGTCGTCGTGAAGAACCCCGGACAGCGCGATGTCCGGTCAGCTCCCCAGCTGACCGGACAAACGCTGCCGTCCGCCGCACCCCCGTCCCCACGGGGTTGTTGGCCGGATGTCCCGGTCCGGACCGCTCTTCCGGACCCCGGGGCGCCGCTCAGCGCCCCAGCATCACGCCCACGGACGACGCCTGTGTGACCACTGCGTCCCAGCCGCCGAAGACGACCACGAGCAGGGCCGCCAGTGGAAGAACCATCGCCGTCGCCACCAGCGGGTGACGCGTGCCGGACGACGGGCGGCCGCCGAACGGCGCCTGGCCCCTGCGTCCCCGCGTGCGGATCATGGTTCGCGTTGCCGTGTCCGCCATGGTTCCTCTCCTGACTCGATGTGGGGCGGCGGGCGTGTGACCTCGGGGGACGAGTGCAACGCCCACCGCTTGACCTCAACATTAGGGAAGCGGAAGACGTACGACGTCATGCCCGCGTACCGATTGCCGGGCCTCCCGGAGGATGAGCCGTGGGTAGTCGATGTACTCCCCTGGGTGGAGACCGGCCGCCTCGTACTGGGGTCTTCCCGGAGGGGGCGCCCTACGCCTTCCGCCCGGCAACCTCCGATGTATTCGGCGTCCGACGCGGCCGGGAGCTTCGGGCGAGAATCCGCTGACCAGGTGCTGGGACCGGAAGATTGGGGGATCAGGTGGGCGGACGGATACGGCGGCAGGTCGCGGCGGAGGACATTCACCCGATTTCTGATGTCCGTGCTCCCCGTCTGGTCGGTCGTGGTCCGGAACTGGACCGGGTGACCGCCGCGCTCGTCCGGCCGCCCGCTCCGGTGCTGGTGGAGGGCGAGTCGGGCATCGGCAAGAGCAGGCTGCCGCAGAAGGCGCTGGGCAGCCGGACCGTGCGGCACCTGCGGACACTGGTGGCCGCGTGTCCTGCGTTTCGCGAAGCGCTGACACCGGGACCGGTCGTGGATGCGGCACACCATGTCCGGCACAGGGTCGCCGGACTCGGGCTGAGCGCGCCGGGGGGAGCCCTGCGTCCGCTGCTTCCCGAACGGGCCGCCGAACTTCCCCCGCCTCCCGAGCCGTTGAGTGACTCCGGCCCGGCCCGGCACCGGCTGATCCGGGCCCTGGCGGAACTGCTCGAACGGATGCGTGTCGATGTGCTGGTCGTGGAGGACGTGTACTGGGCCGATGACGCCACGCTGGATTTCCCGC
Source organism: Streptomyces sp. NPDC104309 (assembly GCF_055584025.1). NCBI lineage: Bacteria > Bacillati > Actinomycetota > Actinomycetes > Kitasatosporales > Streptomycetaceae > Streptomyces > Streptomyces sp. NPDC104309. The sequence goes on from NZ_JBVJMV010000003.1 coordinate 173,637, forward strand.
TCTTCCTGACGTCCAGGCAGCCCCGCACCATCAGCATGGTCCTGACCTGCCGGCCCGAGGACGTACCACCGGGATCGCTGCTCCTCCGGCTCTCGTCACGGCCGTCCGCCGGGGTGGACCCTGCCCGGGTCCGGCTCGCGCCGCTGAGTGTGCCGGAGACCGCGGAACCGGTCTCCTCCATGCTGGGCGGTGGCCCGGTGTCGGAAGCGTTCTCCGCGTTCCTGCACGAGCGGACGGAGGGAGTGCCGCTGGCGCTGGAGGAATCCGTACGACTGTTGCGGGACCGGGCCGACATCGTCGGACGGGACGGCGAATGGGTCCGCCACGCCCTGACGGACATCGCTGTGCCGCCCACCATCCGGGACGCCGTCTCCGAGCGGGTGGCCCGGCTCGGAGCCGATGCGCGGATGGTGCTGCGGGCCGCCGCGGTGCTCGCCGAACCGGCCGCGGAGTCCGTGCTCGTGTCCGTCAGCGGCCTCCCTCCGCGACGGGTGGACACGGGGGTGGACGAGGCGATCGGCAGCGGCCTCCTCGGTCAGGACGAGGCCGACCGGATCGCCTCCCTGCATGTGTCGGCGGCCCGCGCCGTGTACGACAGCGTGGGGGTGCGTGACCGACGGGCCACGCATCGGCGGGCGGGTCAGGTCCTACGGGCTGCCGCCCCGCACGACGGCGAACGGCTGTTTCCGCAAGGTGGACCAGCGGGGCGGCACCGGCTGTCCCGCCGACGACGAGGGCTGGGCACTGGAGTCCGCGCTCGATCTGGACGCGGTCTCGTCCGCCTGCCCCACCTGCAGCATCCTGAGGGTGCAGGCGGACTCCGCGAGCCTGAACGACCTCGGTTCCGGCGTGAACGCAGCGGTGCGGCTCGGCGCCGAGTACGTCTCCAACTCGTACGGGATCGACGGCGTGACACCGTGGCAGGACCTCTTCGACCAGTACTACGACCATCCGGGTGTCGCGGTGACGGCGTCCTCCGGGGACACCGGCCTTGTCCAGTCCTGGCCCGCGACGAACACCAACGTGGCAGCGGTCGGCGGTACGACCCTGGAGCGCGCCGGCGGATGGGAATCGGACAGCCCGGACAGGAAGGTCCGGGAATTCGATCCGGTGACGAATGTCCGGACGTCACTGCCCGACGCGAGGTTCACCTCCCACGCGGCGGGCGCCGCCTGCGGGATGCACCGGATCGGCGGTCTCGGTCAGCCGGGCATTAGCGTGGGCCATCAAGACCTCCGGTTGTGGTGAAGACAGGCATCTCCACTACGCCCGGAGGTCTCTTCTTGATCAACTACCGACGCGCGTAACCAACCTCATGGCCGAGTACACCTAGGCGCGAAGGTGACCCAGGGCACGGACACTCCGTACACCGACCAGTCGATCGCGGTCGCGCTCCACGTGAACCGCGCCCCGGGAGAAGGGGAACACGTCCCACTGAGCGATTTCCCGTCGTCCCCCCGTCCGGACATCCGTCCGGACGGGGGGACGACCGCGTTCCCGCGCAGCCACGGGCCGCCGTGACTTCACTCACTCCCCCACTCCTCGCCTCCCCGCCCCCGGCCGCGGCCACGCAGCCGCGATCGGCGAGGTCACATGCCCGCCGGGCCGGGCGCCCGCGAGCGGCCAACCTCCTGCCCCCGCAACCGCTTTGGGGACGGTTTCCACGGCGTCGTGGGGAGGGGCCACCGCCGACTCCCCGTCATGGGCCGGGCCGAGCACCGACAATCGATCGGCGGGCGAGGGCGCGGCCTCTGAGCGCCCCGGGCGCCGGGTACGTAAGCTGTGCCTCGTCAGGCGGACCAGGCAGCGGGGATGGGCAGACATGGCGATGATGCGGCTCCGGCGCGAGGACCCGCGTGTCGTCGGCTCGTTCAGGCTGCACCGGCGGCTCGGGGCGGGCGGCATGGGTGTCGTCTATCTCGGTTCCGACCGGCGGGGCCAGCGGGTGGCCCTGAAGGTGATCCGGCCGGATCTGGCGGAGGACCAGGAGTTCCGCTCACGGTTCGCGCGCGAGGTGTCCGCCGCACGGCGGATCCGCGGCGGCTGTACGGCACGTCTGGTGGCCGCGGACCTGGAGGCGGACCGCCCCTGGTTCGCCACGCAGTACGTCCCGGGGCCGTCATTGCACGACAAGGTGGCCGAGGAGGGTCCGCTGTCGGCGGCCGAGGTGGCCTCGATCGGGGCGGCGCTCTCCGAGGGCCTGGTGGCGGTGCACGAGGCCGGTGTCGTCCACCGCGACCTCAAGCCGTCGAACATCCTCCTCTCCCCCAAGGGCCCCAGGATCATCGACTTCGGGATCGCCTGGGCAACCGGTGCCTCCACACTCACCCATGTCGGTACGGCCGTGGGCTCGCCCGGATTCCTCGCTCCCGAGCAGGTGCGCGGCGCGGCGGTGACGCCCGCGACGGACGTGTTCTCGCTCGGTGCCACGTTGGCTTACGCGGCGATGGCCGACTCACCTTTCGGACACGGCAGTTCAGAGGTGATGCTGTACCGCGTGGTGCACGAGGAACCGCAGTTGTACGACGTGCACGACGCGCTCGCGCCACTGGTGAGCGCCTGCCTGGCGAAGGACCCGGAGGAGCGGCCCAGCACGCTTCAACTCTCCATGCGGCTCAAGGAGATCGCGGCGAGGGAGGCGCAGGGCCTGCACGAGAGCCGCCCGCCCGTCCAGCGTTCGGCGCGGGAGCTGGACCGGCCGACCGGCCGTCTCGACGGCCCGTACACCGAGCAGCACACCCGGCGCACGGCCCCCCCGGCACCCCGTCAGCAGAAGCAGAAGCAACCGCAGAGCGGCCGCCAGGCCACGTCGTCGCGGGCGGGGTCGCCCCGTACCGGTGGTTCACGTCCCGCGCAGCATCACCCGCACCAGCCCCCGCGCAGCACCACGCGGTCCGGCAGGCGCCCACAGGGCACGAACGGGACGAACGGTCGACCGGGTACGCGGCCCGGGGCCCGCACGACCTCGACGGGGCGTCGTCCGGCCAATCCGCGGCTGCTGCGGCAGCGGCTCGTGGTCTTCGTCGTGGTGACGCTGCTGGTGGCGCTGGGCATCGCGGCGGCGCAGGGCTGCCAGGGCCCGGCCCGCGGTCTGGGCACGGGCCGGACGCAGCCCACGGAACAGCCCCGGTCACAGACGCAGAGCCAGAGTGAGAGCCAGAGCGAGCCGACGCGGAGCCTGCGAGTCCAGTAGTCGGTCGGCTCTGTGGTCAGCTCTGCGGGCGGCCCGATGCCACGGCGTAGAACGCGACCGCGGCGGCCGCTCCCACGTTCAGTGAGTCGACGCCGTGCGCCATCGGGATGCGGACCCATTGGTCGGCGGCGACCAGGGCCTGGGTGGAGAGCCCGTCGCCCTCGGCGCCGAGCATCAGCGCCACCTTGTCCATCCGGTGCGGTGCCGCCTCGTCGATGCTGCTGGCCTTTTCGTCCGGGGTCAGCGCGAGCAGCTCGAAGCCCGCTTCCCGTACGGTCTCCAGGGCCTTGGGCCAGGTGTCGAGACGGGCGTAGGGGACGGAGAAGACCGCGCCCATCGAGACCTTGACGGAGCGTCGGTAGAGCGGGTCCGCGCAGTCCGGGGAGAGCAGCACGGCGTCCATGCCGAGGGCGGCGGCGCTGCGGAAGATCGCGCCGATGTTGGTGTGGTCGTTGACGGCCTCCATGACGACCACCCGGCGGGTCGTCGCCAGCAGTTCGTCGGCGGTCGGCAGGGGCTTGCGCTGCATCGAGGCGAGGGCGCCGCGGTGGACGTGGTAGCCGGTGACGCGTTCGGCGAGTTCGGGGCTGACCGCGTACACCGGGGCCGGAACCTCGTCGATGACGTCGCGCATCAGATCGATCCACTTCGCCGAGAGCAGCATCGACCGCATCTCGTAACCGGCGTGCCTGGCGCGTCTGATCACCTTCTCGCCCTCGGCGATGAAGAGGCCCTCGGCGGGCTCTCGCCTGCGCCGGAGTTCGACGTCGGTCAGTCCGGTGTAGTCGCTCAGGCGGGGGTCGTCGGGATCGTCGACGGTGATGAGATCAGCCACGGGTTTGATACTGCCTTGTCCGGTGTGTGGTGCCAACGGCTGGGAGGAAGATCCGTTACCGCTGGTTACTCGGCGGGGGTGGGGAAGGCGCTCGCGCCGGCTATGCGGCGGTCACCGCCGCGGCGCTCGTGCCGACCGCGACGACGTCGCCGATGACGATGACGGCCGGGGGGCGTACGTCTTCGGCCGCGGCCCGTTCGGCGACGGTCGCGAGCGTGGCGTCGACCCTGCGCTGGGCCGCCGTGGTGCCCTCCTGGACCAGGGCGACCGGGGTCCCGGGGGCCTTGCCGTGGGCGATGAGGGTGCGGGCGATGGCGCCGATCTTGTCGACGGCCATCAGGAGCACGAGCGTGCCGCGCAGCTTGGCGAGCGAGGGCCAGTCGACCAGCGAGCGTTCGTCGTCGGGGGCGACATGGCCGCTCACCACGGTGAACTCGTGGGCCACACCGCGGTGGGTGACGGGAATTCCGGCCGCACCCGGCACGGAGATCGAGCTGGAGATGCCGGGGACGACGGTGCAGGCGATGCCCTCGGCGGCGAGCGCCTGGGCCTCCTCCATGCCGCGGCCGAAGACGAACGGGTCGCCGCCCTTGAGCCGCACGACGGCCTTGCCCGCCTTGGCGTGCTCGATGAGCGCCTGGTTGATCGCCTCCTGGGCCATGTAGCGGCCGTAGGGGATCTTCGCCGCGTCGATCACCTCGACGTGCGGCGGGAGTTCGTCGAGCAGGTCGCGCGGGCCGAGGCGGTCGGCGATGACGACGTCGGCCGCGGCGAGGAGGCGACGTCCGCGCACCGTGATCAGGTCGGGGTCACCGGGCCCACCGCCGACCAGGGCGACACCGGGGGTCCGGGTGCGGTGGTGGGGTGCGGCGAGGCTGCCGTCGCGCAGGCCCTCGACGATGGCGTCGCGGACGGCGGCGCTGTGGCGCGGGTCGCGGCCGTGGGTGTCGGTGGTGAGGACGGCGACGGTCATGCCCTCGCTGCGGCCGGTGGCCGGGGTGAGGGCGGTGGCGGCGTCGGCGTTGTCGCTGCGGACGCACCAGGTGCGGGTGCGCTCGGCCTCGGCGGAGGCGGCGTCGTTCGCCGCGGTGTCGTCGGAGGCGATGAGCGCGTACCACGTGTCGGCCAGGTCGCCGTCGGCGTACGGGCGGCGTTCCCAGCGGATCTCTCCGGCGTCGGCCATCGCCTCGACGGACGGGGTCGCGGTCGGCGATACGAGGACGACGTCGGCGCCCGCCGCGATCAGCGCCGGGAGGCGGCGCTGGGCGACCTGCCCGCCGCCGACCACGACGACGCGGCGGCCACCGAGACGCAGTCCGACGGGGTACGCGGGGTGATCGGCGTGATCGGCCATGGCGGTGCGGGCTCCTCGTGCAGGGGACGGAGTGCGGCGGCCGCTGCGGCGGTGGAGCGGCTGTGACGTGCGGGTTCGTGGGGTGGGGTCCACGATACGGGGTGGCGCGCGGGCGTGATACGGGCGAGGTCGGGGGCAGTGGCGGGCCTGTTGCCCTGCCCGCCACCGCCCCCGACCCGGACCTTGCTCCTGCCCCGCGTCCCGAACGCCGTCGGGGCTGGTTCGCGGCCCCGCTACTTCTCCGTGACGCCCGCCGAGTCGAACGTCGCCACCTCGTGCATCGCCCGCGCCGCGCTCTGCACGATCGGCAGTGCCAGCAGCGCTCCCGTGCCTTCGCCGAGCCGGAGATCAAGGTCGACCAGCGGGCGCAGGCCCAGCTTGTTGAGCGCGGCGACATGACCGGGCTCGGCGCTGCGGTGGCCCGCGATGCAGGCGGCGAGGGCCTCGGGGGCGATGGCCCGCGCGACCAGGGCCGCGGCGCCCGCGCTCACACCGTCGAGGATGACGGGGGTGCGGAGCGAGGCACCTCCCAGCAGGAAGCCGGCCATCGCCGCGTGTTCGAGGCCGCCGACCGTTGCCAGAACCCCGATCGGATCGGCCGGGTCGGGCTGGTGGAGTTCGAGGGCCCGACGGACCACATCGACCTTGCGGGCGTGCATCTCGTCGTTGATGCCGGTACCGCGACCGGTCACCTCGGCCGGATCCATGCCCGTGTACACGCAGATCAGCGCGGCCGACGCGGTGGTGTTGGCGATGCCCATCTCACCGGTGAGCAGGCCCTTGTTGCCTGCCGCGACCAGATCGCGGGCGGTCTCGATCCCGACCTCGATGGCCGTGAGGACCTCTTCGCGGGTGAGGGCCGGACCGGTCGTGAAGTCTGCCGTCCCGGCGCGCACCTTGCGGGGAAGGAGGCCGGGTGTCGCCGGCAGTTCCATGGCCACGCCGACGTCCACCACGCACACCTCGGCGCCCACCTGGGCCGCGAACGCGTTGCAGACCGCGCCGCCGCCGAGGAAGTTGGCGACCATCTGGCCGGTGACCTCCTGCGGCCAGGCGGTGACGCCCTGGGCGTGCACGCCGTGGTCACCCGCGAAGATCGCGACGGCCGCGGGCTCCGGGATCGGCGGCGGACACAGCCGGGAGAGACCCGACAGCTGAGCGGAGATGATCTCCAGCATGCCGAGCGCGCCGGCGGGCTTGGTCATCCGCTTCTGGCGCTCCCACGCCTCGCCGAGTGCCTTGGCGTCCAGCGGACGGATGTTGGAGATGGTCTCCTGCAGCAGGTCGTGCGGGTCCTCCCCGGGCAGGGCTCGGCGACCGTACGTCTCCTCGTGGACGACCCAGGACAGCGGACGGCGCTTGGACCATCCCGCCTGCATCAGCTCGGGCTCCTCGGGGAACTCGTCGACGTAGCCGACACACAGGTACGCGACGACTTCGAGGTGCTCGGGCAGGCCGAGGGCGCGGACCATCTCGCGCTCGTCGAAGAAGCTGACCCAGCCGACGCCGAGTCCTTCCGCGCGGGCGGCGAGCCAGAGGTTCTCGACGGCGAGCGCCGAGGAGTACGGGGCCATCTGCGGCTGGGTGTGCCGACCGAGGGTGTGGCGGCCGCCGCGGGTGGGGTCGGCGGTGACGACGATGTTGACCGGGGTGTCGAGGATGGCCTCGATCTTCAGTTCCTTGAACTGCTTGGCCCGGCCCTTGGGCAGCGACTTGGCGTAGGCGTCGCGTTGACGCTGCGCCAGTTCGTGCATGGAGCGGCGGGTCTCCGCCGAGCGGATGACGACGAAGTCCCAGGGCTGCGAGTGGCCGACGCTGGGTGCCGTGTGGGCGGCTTCGAGGACGCGGAGCAGGACCTCGTGCGGGACCGGGTCGCTGCGGAAGCCGTTGCGGATGTCGCGGCGCTCGCGCATGACCCGCAGCACCGCCTCACGCTCGGCGTCGTCGTAGCCGGGGGCGGGCGGCGAGGCGGGGGCCGTGATCTCATCGGACTCGGCAGCCTCGGGGGCCTCCGCTTCCTCGGCACGGGGCTGGGGCTCGGGGTCTGCCTCGGGCTGCGCGGAGTCCAGCGGTGCGGCCTGCGCGGATTCCACGTCGGCTGCGGGGGCCGTGACGTCAGGGGTCTCGATGACCTCGGGGCCGGGTTCGGCTTCCGGCTCGGCGACCGCCGCAAGCTCGGCCTCGGGAACAGGGCCGGGCACGGGCATCGGCCCGGAGGCTTCGGCGGGCGTGACGACCTCGACGGCCTCGGGTGCGGCGGGCCGAACGGGCTCCATGACGATCGGCACGCGCTCGGGCTCGGGCTCTGCTTCCACCGCCTGCTCCACGACGGGCGTCGGGGCCAGGTGCGGGGCCGTCGGTACCGAACCCTCCACGGGCTCGAACCGGCCCGTGGGAGCGGCTTCCGCGGCCTCCTGCGACGCGTCGTCCGTCAACGCGGCGGCAGCGGCTTCGACGGGCGTCCCGGTCACAGCCTCGGCCGACGCCTCCGCCGACGCCGGTACCGGTGCCGCCGCAGATGCCACAGCTTCCACGGGCGCCTCGACCGGTGCCGGGGCCACAGCATCCACGGGCGTCTCGGCCGCCGCTCCGGCGAAATCCCCTGCCGGCACGTCGACCGGGCTCTCCACGGCGGGCGGTACCTCATCGGCCGCCGTCGGAGCGCTCACGGCCTCCGGGGCCACGACCGGAGCGGCCTGGACGGGCTGCGCCACGAGGGCCGGCTCGGCAGCCGGTTCCGGGGCGGCCGGTTCCGGGGCGACCGTCTCCGCCTCGGCCGGGGCGGCGACCGGTTCCGGCGCCTGGGCCCCCCATGGGCTCCCGCCCTGCGGCAGGATCTCACCGAGCTGCGGGCCGGGCAGTGCGGCCGCCTCGTCGCCCGGCGTCCCGAAGTACTCCGGTCCGGTCGTGGCCGGGCCGGCATGCCGCGCGGGGGCCTGGGGCTGGGCCAGTGCCTGGGGCGCCCCCGCGGGTCCTCGGTCGGCGAGCGAACGCACGACACCGCCGGTCGGCGTCCCGCCGTAGGACGGCCCGCCGTCGGCCATGACCGGACCGCGGTGCAGCGGTCGACGCGCCGGGGCCTGGGTCTGCGCCGCCGGGGCGGGAGCCGGGGTGGGCGACGGGATGCGTACGCCCCTCAGGTCGACCGAACCGGAGTCGCGGCCGCCGGACTCATGCGTTCCCTGACCTGTCCCGGGCAGGGGCTCGGCCACCGCCTGCTGCGCGGCGTACGCCTCCGCGACCTGCACCTGAACCGGTTCCTGAACCTGGACCTGGACGGGCCCCTGAGGCTGCGCGGGAGCCTCGCCGACCGGCTGGAAGTGGGCAGCCCGTGCCGGCTGCCGGGCCTGGTGGGCACCCTGTTCGGGGAGCGGTGCCTGGGCGGGAACACCCTCGGGGTACTGGCCGGGGGCCGGTACCGCGTGTGGGTCGCTCCAGGCGCCCTGGGGGCTCGGCATCAGCAGCAGGTCGTCGTCCTCGGACACGTGCTCGGAGGGAGCGAGGTAGGTGTAGGCATCCGGGGCGGCGATGCCCGGCTGCTCCACCATGCCTGCGTTCTCCGGCAGTCCCTCACCCGGGATCTGGCCGGTGTCACTCATGCGTACCCCTCGCCCATCGTCAGTGCTCCTTCGGCCCTTCGCCCGGGACGCCCGACCACGGCACGCCGGCGCTCGTCAACAAGAACGAGCGGGCGCGCCGCGCGGCACGAAACGGTCGCGGACGTACTGCATTCTCGCGGCCGTTCGCCGCCGCGGCAGCTCATTTCGCCACGGCCCGTTGTGGACTGCGCCACGTCGCGCGTCCCCCGGTTCTGCCGTACCACAACGGGGGCCAAAACAGTCCCCTTTTCCGGACATTGACGAACGAAGCGACGAACGTCCAGCCGCGGTGCAACGATCGGCCAGCCTACCTCGCGCTGTACTCCGACCGGGTCACGGGGCGAGGTCGGAACGGAGCGCGGAGAGCAGGAAGACGACCGAACGTTCCCGCTCCGACCATGCGGCCGTGTCGAGTTCGACGGACTGGAGGAGCGAGCACCGGACGGTGTACCCGTTACCGGAAAGTGCCGCGCCGAGGGCCTCGGCCTCGTCGCGCGTCGACGCATGGGTCACGATGCGCTCCGGCCGGCGTTCGGTGACGGCGGTGACGACGGGGACTCCCCCGCCCCCGATCCGTACGACGTCGGGCTCCGGCAGCCGCTCCAGCACATGCGGTGCCCGGCCCTCGACGACCTGGAGCTGGACTCCGAAGGAGCGGGCCGCCGCCGCGGTGCGGGCGCACGCCGCCGGATCGCTGTCGACCGCCAGGACCGCCGCCCCGAAGCGGGCTGCCTCTACTGCCAGGGCCCCGCTGCCGGAGCCGATGTCCCACACGAGGTCGCCGGTGCGGGGGCCGAGGCAGGCCAGTTGGGCGGCGCGCAGCCCGGGGGACTCGCCCTCGCCGCTCTCGTCCCCGGCGTCCATGGCGCCGCCCGGGTAGGCCTGGGAGGGCAGGGCCCAGCCGCGTACGCCACGGGGGTAGGCGGGGTGACGGCCGGCGATCCAGGCTCCGGTGGCCTGCGGTTCGGGGCCGCCGCCGATGACGATGACCACGTTCGGGTCGCGCCAGACGTGGTCGGCGGCCTTGTCGGAGGTGACGACGGTGACCTGCTCGCGTGCGGTGCCGAGTTCCTCGCAGATGACGAAGGTGCGGTGGACGCCTTCGAGGAGCAGGGCCAGTTCGGCGGGGCCCGCGCCGGGCGAGGTGAGGACCGCGACCTTGTGGTGGGCGCGGCAGACGTTGACGGCGCGGCGCAGGGTGCGGGGGTGGGCGACGACGACCTGGGCGTCCTCCCACGGCATTCCGGCGCGGGCGAAGGCGGTGGCGACGGAGGACACGGCGGGCACCACCTCGACTTCGAGGCCGTGCTCGGGTGCGCGGAGGTTGCGTACGACGCCGAAGAAGCCGGGGTCTCCGTCGGCCAGGACCACGGCGCTGCCGCGGTGCAGGGCGATCCGCCGGGCGGCGAGGTCGATGGAGCCCAGGCGGATCCGTTCGGCGTGCGCCGGGACTTCGGGGAGCGCGAGGTGGTGGGCGGCTCCGGCGACGAGCGTGGCGGCCGAGAGAGCGGCCGTGGCCGCTCCGGTCAGTGGCGAGCCGTCCCAGCCGATCACGGTGACCCGATCGGCCATCTGTCGTCAGTCTCCTGAAGTTGTCACAGGTGGGGCTGCCCCGTGAGGAGCGGGCAGGGTGAGAGTACCCGGTCCGTACCAGTACGGCGCCGGGACCCCTCGGGGGGTCAGTTCCAGTCGTTGTAGGCGCCGTAGCCGCCCGCGTCGGCGAGCTGCTCGGCGACCCCTTCCAGGTCCTCGGGGAGCAGGCCCCAGACGATCAGGTCGGTCCTGATGTCGGTCCAGCCCCCGTCCTCCGTCTGGGTGCGCGCTATGCGGGCGTTGCGCAGGACTCCCTCGCTGATGCAGCCGAGCTTCTGGGCGACCTGCTGGGAGGCGGTGTTGTCGGCGGCGGTGCGCAGTTCGATGCGCTCGAAGCCCTGGTCGCGGAAGAGCCACTGGGCCAGCGCCAGGACCGACTCGGTGGCGTATCCCTCGCCGCGTGCCCAGGGGGCGGTGATGTACGCGGCCTCGGTGGCCAGCGTGCGCCAGTCGGTGTTGCGCAGCCGGACCGAGCCGACGAGCCGCTGGGTGAGGAATTCGGTGACGGCGAAGACGATGCCGTCACCGGTGGTGCGCTGGGCGGGGGCGATCCTGCGGACCCAGCGTTCGGCATCGACCTGGGTGTAGGGGTGGGGGGCCTCGGTCCAGGCGGTGACGAGTTCGTCGTTCATCATCTCGATGTACGCGGGAACGTCCGTCATGTCGAAGGGGCGCAGCACCAACCGATCCGTGCTGATGGAGATGTCCGGAAAGGTGGAAGTCATGCGCAGCTCCATGCCGAAGACCGTGTAAAGGCACAGCATGCAACATGGGGCCCGTGTCGTGCATGGGCGGGTCCGTACGGCGGAGCCCCGCGCCCCCTGGTGGGGTGCGCGGGGCTCGTCGGACAAGTGCCGTGCGGGTGTCAGGACTTGGCGGTGCCGAAGGCCGGGATGACGGAGCCCTGGTAGGTGTCCTCGATGAACTTCTTGACCTCGTCGGAGTGGAGGAGCTTCACGAGCTTCTCGACGCGGGGGTCCTTCTCGTTGCCCTTCTTCACGGCGATGATGTTGGCGTACGGGTTGCCGTCGGCCTTCTCCAGCGCCAGGGCGTCCTTGGAGGGCTTGAGCTTGGCCTCGATGGCGTAGTTGCCGTTGATGACGGCGGCGTCCACGTCGTTCAGGGCGCGGGGCACGGTCGCGGCCTCCAGCTCCTTGAACTGCAGGCCCTTCTTGTCGGTGATGTCGCTGAGCTTGGCGTCGGTGCCGACGCCCGCCTTGAGGGTGATCAGCCCCTTCTCGGCGAGCAGCTGGAGGGCGCGGCCCTCGTTGGTGGTGTCGTTGGGCACCGCGATGGTCTGGCCGGACTTGATGTCGCCGAGGGCCTTGAGCTTCTTGGAGTAGAGGCCGAGGGGCTCCAGGTGGACCGTGCCGACGGAGACGAGGTGGGTGTTGTTCTTCTTGTTGAAGTCGTCGAGGTAGGGCTGGTGCTGGAAGAAGTTGGCGTCGACCTGGCCGGTCTCGGTGGCCGTGTTCGGCAGGACGTAGTCCGTGAACTCCTTGATCTCCAGCTTGAGGCCCGCCTTCGCCGCGAGGTTCTTCTTGACGAAGTTCAGGATGTCGGCGTGCGGCGTCGGGGACGCCGCGACGACGAGCGCCTTGGAGGTGTCGGCCTTGGCGCCGGTGTCGCTCTCGGAGGCCGGGTCGGACGACGTGCCGCAGGCGGTGAGGCCGAAGGCCAGGGCGGCGGTGGCGGCGGCAGCAGCGGTGATCTTGATGTTCTTACGCACGAAAAGTGCCTCTTTCGGTGGTGAGGGTGGTGCGCCCGGACAAGGAGTGCGGGCTTGGGCGGAGCGAAGGTCTCAGGTGGTGGTGCGGCCCCGACGGGCCAGCAGCCGTACGGCTGCGTCGCCGATCAGCTGGATCACGGTCACGATGACGATCAGCAGCACGACAGTGACGAGCATGAACCGGTTGTCGAAGCGCTGGTATCCGTAGGTGACGGCCTTGGAGCCGAGCCCCTCGCCGCCGACCGCGCCGGCCATCGCGGAGTAGCCGATGAGCACGATGACGGTCGTGGTGATGCCGGAGACCAGCGAGGGCAGCGCCTGCGGCAGCAGTACCTTGCGGACGATCGTCGGGATGGATCCGCCCATCGACTGGACGGCCTCGACGAGTCCGTGGTCCACCTCGCGGACGGCGGTCTCGACGAGCCGCGCGAAGAACGGGATGGCGCCGACGGCAAGCGGAACGATCATCGCCGTGGGACCTATGAAGGTGCCGACGACCCAGGTGGTGAAGGGGATCAGGGCGATCAGCAGGATGATGAACGGCAGCGAACGGCCGACGTTCACGATCACGCCGATGACCTTGTTCACCGGGGCGTTCCGGAGCAGTCCGCCCTTGTCGGTGAGGACCAGCAGAACACCGAGCGGCAGCCCCACGAGGACGGTGACGGCGGCGGACCAGAGCACCATGTAGAGGGTGTCGATGGTCCCCTGGGTGAGCAGCGGCTGCATGTCGGACCAGGTCACTTCGCCACCTCCTTGGTGAGCGGGACGGGGGTCTGTACGGGGATGCCGGCGGCGTCGTGCTCCACGACCTCGGCCTGCAGGCCCTGCTCACGCAGGAAGCCGATGGGGACGACGTTCTCCTCGAAGCGGCCGGGCAGTTCGATGCGCATCCGGCCGATCTGCTTGCCGCCGACGGTGTCCATCGCGGCGCCCAGGATCGAGATGTCGATGTTGTACGTGCGGGAGAGCTGCGAGATCACCGGCTGGGTGGCGGCCTCGCCGTGGAAGGTGACGTCGACGACCGTGCGGTCGGGGCCGGAGGGCGTACCGCCGACGGGGAACAGCTCGTGGGCCAGTTCGGAGCCCGGGGTGGCGAGCAGTTCGCCGACGGTGCCCGACTCGACGACGCGTCCCTTCCGCATCAGCGCGGCGGAGTCGCAGATCGTCTTGACGACGTCCATCTCGTGCGTGATGAGCAGGACGGTCAGGCCGAGCTGCTGGTTGAGGTCGCGCAGCAGCTGGAGGATGGAGCGGGTGGTCTCGGGGTCGAGGGCGGAGGTCGCCTCGTCGGAGAGCAGCACCTTGGGGTCGCCGGCCAGGGCGCGGGCGATGCCGACGCGCTGCTTCTGGCCGCCGGAGAGCTGGCCCGGGTAGGACTTGGCCTTGTCGGCGAGTCCGACCAGGTCGAGGAGTTCGAGGGCCTTGCGGGCGCGGTCCTTGCCGGAGACGCCGAGGATCTCCAGCGGGAGTTCGACGTTGTGCTGGACGCTGCGGGAGTCCAGCAGGTTGAAGTGCTGGAAGACCATGCCGATGCGGCTGCGCGCCTCGCGCAGTTCCTTGCCGGCCCGGCGGCCTCGTCCGGCGAGGGCGGTGAGGTCCCGGCCGGCCACGGCCACGGTGCCGGAGGTGGGGCGTTCCAGGAGGTTGACGCAGCGGATGAGGGAGGATTTTCCGGCGCCGCTCTGTCCGATGACGCCGTACACCTCGCCCTCGCGGACGTGCAGGTCGACGCCGTCGAGGGCGGTGACCTCACGGCCGTGCGACTGGTAGACCTTCGTGAGGCCCGTAGTGGTGATCACAGGGTTTCCGTCACTGTCGAGTGCGCGGCGCAATGTCCGCCGGGCACGGGGCATTCGGCCGATGTGAGTGCTCTGGGCGTTCCGATCGGACGTTCCGAGCGGGATCCCGGCACGGCCGGCCGCGGCGGTCGGCCGGGCAGCGGCGCTCGGGCAGGCTCGTTCCGCTGGGTGCGGACGGCTCGGGCTCGGTCTCGCTTCGGGGCGCGAGGATCGGGCGGGGGCCCTCAGAAGGTGCGCATTCGACACATACAACGAGCACCGGGCGTCGTGATCGCCTCGGTCGCAAGGGTGCGGTTGCTCGTCGTGGTCATGCCCCAAGTAAAACAGACGTAACGTTCCGCCCGATCCGAATGTCCGAATAGCGGACAGCCGTGGATGGTGATGCGAACCGGCTCAGCCGATCGCCGCGATTTCCACTCCCTGGGCTGTGACCTGCACCGATATGGCGGAGAGGTCATCGACGACCAGATCCGCGACCAGTTCGGAGCGGTCGTGCGTTGTGGCCAAGGCCACGGTCCTCATGCCTGCCGCCCGCCCCGCCCGCAGTCCGGCCGGGGCGTCCTCGAAGACCACGCAACGAGCCGGATCGACACCGAGGCGCTCGGCGGCCAGCAGGTAGGGCTCGGGATCCGGCTTGCCCCGGGTGACGTCCTCGGCGGCGATCATCAGGGGGAAGTCGATGCCCACTTCGCGCAGCCGTGCCCGGCCGAGCGGCCGGGTGGCGGAGGTGACGACGGCCCAGCGGTGCGCCGGCAGCGCACCGAGCAGTTCCTTGGTACCGGGCAGGATCACGACTCCGCCGGGGGCGTCCTCGACCTCCAGCTGTTCGATACGGGCCAGGGCCTTCTCGACCCGGCCCGTGGGCAGCAGCTCGGCGACGATCTCGCCGGCCGTCCGGCCGTGCAGTTCGAGACCCTCGAAATCCTCCGCCGTGATCCCGTACTCCTGGGCCCACCGGGTCCAGCAGCGGTACACCGACGCGATCGAGGAGAGCAGCGTTCCGTCGTTGTCGAACAGCAGGGCTTCGGCGTGGATCTTCATGTCCACCGACACTACTGCCGCGGACGCAAAGGTCTGCCGGGCCGGTGGACCTTCGCGGTCACGGCACCGGGGCCTCGTCCGCGCGCCGTGTCCCCCGGGGACGGGGGCGCACGCGGAGGGCGCCTCGGTCCGTAATACCCTCGCCTCATGCTTGACGCCCTGACGGTCGCGGTCGCCGTGACCGCGCTCGCCCTCGCCGCGTGGTGCGGATTCGCCGCGTACCGGGACCAGCCGACCAAGGACTGGCACTTCATCGGAATGGCCGTGGTCTCGCTGCTGGCGCTGGCCCAGCTGGTGGTGGGCATCGTGCGGCTCTCCGGGGGCGCGCGGCCCGACCAGGGCATGACGATCTTCATCGCGTATCTGATCGGGGCCTTCCTCGCCGTGCCCGCGGCCGGTTTCCTGTCGCTCACCGAGCGGACCCGGTGGGGTTCGGTGACGGTGGCGGCGGGCGCGGTCGTGCTGGCCGTCCTCGAAGTACGGCTCTACGACATCTGGGGAAACTGACCGTGACCGACACCGATCGCGCCCCCGCGGCGGCCACCGGAGAGAAGCGGCCCTTCGACCTCGGGACCGGCCCCGGCCGGGTACTGGTCTGGTTCTACGGGGTGTTCACCGTCGCCGCGGCCTCCCGCTCGATCGTCCAGATGATCCTGGACTTCGGCAAGGCGCCGCTCGCCTACGTGCTGTCGGCCGTCGCCGCTCTCGTGTACGGATTCATCACGTATTCGCTGGTGCGCGGCGGCGAGAAGGCGCGCAGATCGGCGCTGGTGTGCTGCGCCGCCGAGCTCCTGGGTGTGCTGGTCGTGGGGACCTGGACGATGGTGGAGCCGTCGGCCTTCGCGGACGCCACCGTCTGGTCCGACTTCGGCATGGGTTACCTGTTCATCCCGGTGATCCTGCCGATCACCGGGATGATGTGGCTGCGCAGCGCGAAGAAGGCGTGACTCCCGCCCGACGGGCCTTCGGTGAGACCGGCCGTCGTCCGGGGAGTGCCCCCGGCCGTGCCGTGCCCCCGTTCCGCCGGGCGGGCCCGGTTCACGCGCTGGCCACGTAGGCGGGTGCCGTCGCGTCCTTCTCCAGCAGGATCATCTGGACGCCGTCCCGGCCGGTCTCGTTGCCCACCCGGGCGTAACCCGCCCGTCGGTAGAGCCGCAGATTGCTCTCGCTGCGATGCCCGGTCTGCAGCCGGAAGCGGGTGGCCGACCGCTCGTCGGCGAGTCCCGACTCGGCGGCCCGCAGCAGCCGGGCACCGAGGCCGTGCCCCTGGAGCCGCGGGTGGACGCAGAGCCTGCCGATCTGCCCGGTGCCGTCCTGATCGGTGGAGCCACGGACCGAACCGACCACTTCGTCGCCCAGTCGTGCCACGAACACCAGCTGCGTGGCGATCTCGGCGCGCAGCGAATCGAGGCTCTGGACCAGCGGGTCGATGCGGTAGTTCCCGTACAGCTCGGCCTCGCGCTGGAAGCAGAGGTACTGAAGTTTCAAGACCTGTTCGGCGTCCTGTGCCGTCGCCGCCGAGATGATCACGCTCATGCCCATCTGCGCATGCCTCCACCCACCTGATCCACCGGTTGTCTAACGCTCCTTTCCCCGCAGTTCAGGAGCGACAACCTCCGCCGCGAGCATTCTGCGCAGACATCCAAGGCATCGGGAACGGATCGGACCCAAACTGCCCTGTGACATACCCAACTTCCCTGCGATTTCCCGGTAAGTGGGATCACCGGGGGCGAGCATCGCCGACAGCAACCGGGCGCACCGGCCGGGCAGCCGGTCCACCGCGGCACGCAGCGCCCTGCGTTCGTCGGCGCCGACGGCGATCCGCTCGGGGCAGCCGGCCGGGTCCGCGGCGGTCTCGTCACGGTAGGGGCGTTCGTGCCGGGCGGTACGGCGGGCCCGGCGGGCCTCCGCCCGCACGGCGTTCCGTACCCAGCGCGCCGCGTCCGCCGGCGGCCCGCCCCGCGCGAGCAGCTCCAGCAGCCGCAGCCAGACGGCCTGTTCGAGATCGGCGGGTTCGATCGCCGCGCCCGTCGCCGAGGCGGCCGCCTCGGCCGTGGCCTCGGCGCTCACCAGCGGATACAGGGTACGGACGATGGCCGCGGAGGCGGTGGCGGTGTCGGCGGGGGCAAGATCGAGAAGCGTCATGCCCCGGCCGACGCGCCCGCACCGATGGCCGGTTGCCGTCCAGGGCGGCTACCACCCGACCGGGGCAGGCCCCGGCCGGGTGCTGACGCCGGTCTCACTGGGCGGCGAAGTCCGCCGCGGCGAGCAGGGCGGTGTCCGGGTTGTCGGAGAAGATCCCGTCGATACCGGTCGCGAAGTACGTCCGGAACGCGCCGAAGGCGTCACCGTACGCGGTGGGGTCCGTGCCGCGCCGGAAGTCGGCGGGCAGGAAGGTGTTCTCGTTGCGCATGGTGTACGGGTGCAGCACCAGGCCCTGCGCGTGCGCGTCCCTCACCAGGGTGGTCGGTGCGGTGAGCCGCCCCGAGGCGTCCTTGGGAATGATCAGGTCCAGGGTGGGTCCGATGCCCTGGGCGAAGGACGCCATCCACTTCAGGCCCTCGGGCTTCACCAGGTCGGCGACGGTGCGCGGATCGCCGGACGTCACGAAGTCCCAGGGACGCTCGCCCGCGCCGGAGAGCAGTACGACGCGCGGGGTGGCGACGAGTCCGGCCAGCCGCTGGATGCTGCCGGGCTCGAAGGACTGAAGGATGAGCGGCGACTGCTTGCGGTGGCGGTTGTAGCGGCGCAGCAGCTGGGCGAGGGGCTCTTCGAGCC
The DNA here is from genome assembly GCF_055584025.1 of Streptomyces sp. NPDC104309. Lineage (NCBI taxonomy): Bacteria > Bacillati > Actinomycetota > Actinomycetes > Kitasatosporales > Streptomycetaceae > Streptomyces > Streptomyces sp. NPDC104309. The sequence continues at coordinate 191,561 of NZ_JBVJMV010000003.1, forward strand.
CGAGGCCGAGTCCCCGGAAGTAGGTGGGGTGCTTGGTCTCGACGTACAGCCAGACCGGCTTCCCGCGCCTGCGGCCCTCACGGTCGGCCCAGCGCAGCACCTCCTCGAAGGTGGGGACCTCCCAGCGGCCGTCGTAGAGCGTGTTCTTCTGACGGGTGCCGGGGATGCGCTCGGTGGCCCGCAGTGTCTTCAGTTCCGCGAGGGTGAAGTCCTCGGTGAACCAGCCGGTGAGGGAGACGCCGTCGACCTTCTTCGTGGTCCTGCGGCCGGCGAACTCGGGGTGGGCTGAGACATCGGTGGTGGCGGTGATGTCGTTCTCGTGACGGCAGACGAGATGGCCGTCCTTGGTGGGCACCAGGTCCTGCTCGACGATGTGCGCGCCCATGTCGAGGGCCAGCTGGTAGGAGCCGAGGGTGTGCTCGGGCCGGTAGCCGCTGGTGCCGCGGTGTCCGATGACGGTGGGCACCGGGAGGTCGAGGCGGAAGCCGTGTCCGCCCGACCGTTCGGAGGGGCTCCGAACGGTGCCGTCCGCGGCGTCGGCCGGGCCGCCGGCCAGTCCGAGGGCGGCGGAGCCCAGTACGGCGGCCCCCGCCCCCAGCAGGGTTCTGCGACCGGGACCTGCCTGCGCGCGCTCAGTCATGAATGCTCCTCACGTGTGACGTCTCGCACCTGTCGGGCGAGGCCCGAGCGTAGGGAGTCGTACCGTCGTAGGAGCAGCCCCTGGACGAACTTGGCGGAAACACACGTCAACACTGCGTATCCGATCGATGAACCCGATGTGCGAACGGCGAGTACCCGCGAGTATCGTCCTCACCTGCATGGACCGTCACGATCCCGCGCCCCGGCCGGCCCGGCCACTACACCGGAGGAACCGTTGTCCCGACACGCACTCATCAAGGCAGTGCTCGGACCGATCTTGCGCCTGATGTTCCGCCCCCAGGTGGAGGGTGTGGAGAACATCCCCGGGGACGGTCCGGTGATCCTCGCGGGCAACCATCTGACGTTCATCGACTCGATGATCATGCCGATCTGCTGCGACCGGCCCGTCTACTACATCGGCAAGGACGAGTACGTGACGGGCAAGGGGCTCAAGGGCCGGGCGATGGCCTGGTTCTTCACGGGCTGCGGCATGATCCCGGTGGACCGGGACGGCGGTCGCGGCGGTGTCGCGGCGCTGATGACGGGCCGTCGGGTGCTGGAGGAGGGCAAGGCGTTCGCCATCTACCCGGAGGGCACCCGCTCCCCCGACGGCCGGCTCTACCGGGGCCGCACGGGGATCGCCCGGCTGACCCTGATGACGGGTGCGCCGGTGGTGCCGTTCGCGATGATCGGTACGGACAAGCTGCAGCCCGGTGGCACCGGTCTGCCCCGTCCCGGCAAGGTGACCGTCCGTTTCGGTGAGCCGATGGAGTTCTCCCGCTACGAGGGCATGGACCGCGACCGCTATGTGCTGCGGGCGGTGACCGACTCCGTGATGGCCGAGGTGATGCGGCTGTCGGGTCAGGAGTACGTCGACATGTATGCGACGAAGGCCAAGGCCGCGTGAGCTGACGCGGGAGCAGGACGCAGGAAGGGCTCGTACCGCCGATCGGCGGTACGAGCCCTTCCGCATGTCCTCGGTAGCCCTACGGTCCGGGGCTACTGGTGGACGATGCCGTCCTCCAGCTTCTGACCGCGCAACAGGAACCAGGCCGCGACGGCCGTTGCCAGCAGGACCGCCGCGCCGATGCCCGCGGCCAGCCGCAGCCCGTCGACGAACGACTCCTGCGCCGCGGAGATCAGCGCGCCCGCCTGTTGCGCCGGAAGGCCGTGCGCCGCTTCGACGGCGCCGCCCAGCGATTCATGGGCCGCCGAGGCATGGGCGGACGGAACGCCCTGCGGGGTGACGAAGTCCTGGTAGACGCCGGTGACGATGGAGCCGAGCAGGGCGATGCCGAGGGCCGCGCCGAGTTCGTACGCCGTCTCGGAGACCGCGCCCGCGGAACCCGCCTGCTCCTTCGGAACGCTGGAGAGGATCACGTCGGAGGTGACGGTGAAGGCGAAGCCCGCGCCGACTCCGACGACCAGCAGCACCACGCCGATCAGCGGATAGGCGGTCTCCCGGTGGAACAGGGTGACCGCGGCGAGCGCCAGACCGATCGCCCCGAGCCCGCCGGAGACCACCGATCGCACCGAGAAGCGTCGGGCCGCCACACCTGCGATCAGACCCGCGGTGACCGCACCGACGGCCGCGGGCAGCTCGGCGAGCCCGGCCTCCAGCGGTCCTCGTCCCTGTACCAGTTGCAGGAACTGGGAGAGGAAGAAGACCAGCCCGGACAGGCCGAGGATGGTCAGCAGATCGGCGAGGACCGCGCCCGAGAAGCCCCGGTGGTGGAAGAGCCGCATGTCCAGCAGAGGTGCGGGAAGCGTGAGTTGCCTGCGTACGAACCAGCAGAGCGCGGCCAGGCCACCGAGACCCGTGACGGCGACCCCCCAGCTCGTGCCGTGTGCGGCCAGCTCCTTGATCGCGTAGACGACACCGATCATGCCGATGAACGAGAGCGCCACGCTGGCCAGGTCCCAGGGGCCCGGTGCCGGATTCTTCGACTCGGGGATCATCTTGACGCCCACGACCACCAGGACGGCCATGACCGGCAGGTTGATCAGGAAGACCGAGCCCCACCAGAAGTGCTCCAGGAGGAAGCCGCCGACGACGGGACCGACGGCCGCGCCCGCGGAGGCCATGGCTCCCCAGATGCCGATGGCGAGGCTGCGCTCGCGCGGATCGTGGAAGAGATTGCGGATCAGGGCGAGCGTGGACGGCATCAGGGTGGCGCCCGCGACACCGAGCAGCGCCCGCGCCAGGATCATCATCTCGGGGCTGCTCGCGTACGCGTTGAGCACCGAGACCGCGCCGAAGGCCATGGCACCGGTGAGCAGCAGTTTCTTGCGGCCGATGCGGTCGCCGAGGCTGCCCATGGAGACCAGGAGCCCGGCGATCACGAAGGAGTAGACGTCGCCGATCCAGAGCAGCTGCGTGCCGGACGGTTTGAGGTCCTCGGTGAGGAAGGGGGTGGCGAGGCCGAGGACCGTGGCGTCCACGGCCACGAGCAGCACCGCGAGGACGAGGACGGCCAGGGCGATCCACCGCCCGGGACGACGTAGCTCATGGGTGGCTTCCGCGTGCTGTTCGAGACGGCTCATTGCTCTACGCTCCGGCGTGCGCCGCCGAGCAGCAACTCGACGATCATGTACTGGAAGTCCTGCCCGGCCACCCGGCCCACCTGGACGGCCCAGGCTCCGGTGGAGATCAGTCCGTAGAGGGCCTCGGTCAGCCAGGCGGGGGTGAGATCGATGCGGAGCTCGCCACGCTCCTGGCCCCGCCGGAAGAAGGCGGAGACCCGGGCATCGAGGCGGTCCCAGCCCTCGTGCACCTCGTCGCCCTCGAAGAGCTGGTTCTCGGTGACGAGGAAGGAGAAGAGTCCGGCGCTCGGCTCGATGGCCGCGACCAGTCGGCGCAAGGCCTCCTCGCAGGTGCCCTCGTCGAGCGCGGCGGCGTCCAGGGCCGCTTCGAACTCCCGGATGCCCAGCTCCTCCAACGCCTTGACCAGGGCATCACGCCCGGCGAAGTGCCGGTGCAGGGTGGCGCGTCCGATGCCTGCGGCTCTGGCGACCTCGTCCATGGTGGCGGTCGATTTGCGGGTCAGCAGGGCGGCGGCGCTGCGCAGCACCTGCTCACGGTCGAGACTCATGAGACAACCATAAACCATATGAGACATGAATGTCTCACTCGCAGGGCATCGCCTCCCGCGGGAGAGAGGGAGGACCATGTCGTCATGAAGCCGCTGCTGCTGATCGACATCGACGGTCCGCTCAATCCGTACGCGGCATTCCTGCGGCGCCGGGTCCCGGACGGTTACGCGCGGCATCTGATGCGGCCGACGGGATGGGACTACGGACCGCCGCTGCCCGTCCTGCTCAACCCGGACCACGGGCGGGCGCTGCTGGCCCTCGCCGACCGTTACGAACTGGTCTGGGCGACGACCTGGAAGGACGAGGCCAACCAGTGGATCGGGCCGCATCTCGGGCTGCCCCCGCTGCCTTACATCGACTGGCCGTCGATGCACGGCAGCGCGCCGGACGGCACGTACTGGAAGACGCAGTACGTCGTGGAGTACGCGGCCGGCCGGCCGTTCGCCTGGGTCGACGACGAGATCGCCGAGCAGGACCGGGAGTGGGTCTCGGGGCAGGGGGCGGGCGAGTCGCTGCTGCTGTGGATCGATCCCCGGATCGGACTGCTGCCGGCCGATTTCGAGGCGCTCGCCGCATGGGCGGAGGGCCGCCGGGGCGGCGACGGGCGCTGAGCCAGCCGTTCCGCCACCGCCCCGGGTCAGTCGTCGAGGACGAAAAGATCGAGGCCCGGCAGGCGGGCCGGGTCGTTGATCACGGACATCTCGACGACCTTCTCCCGCGCGATCGTGAAGACCATGACCGAGAACCGTCGGTCCTCCCGCGTCGAGATGACGGCCGGTGCTCCGTCGACCAGGGCCGGCTGCGACGACCGCGCGAACGGCGCGAACATGATCGCCTGACGGGCCACCGCCTCGGCGCCCCGCACCAGGGACGGCGCACCGACGCCACCGGCGCCCATGTCGGACCGCGCCACCACGTCCGGGTCGAGCACGGCGACGAGTGCCTCGAAGTCGCCGCCGCGAGCGGCGGCCAGGAAGGCGTCGACGACCTCGCGCTTGCGGGCGAGACCGGGATCCGGATGCGGGTCCGCCCCCTGCACCCTGCGGCGGGCCCGGCTGGCGAGCTGCCGCGCCGCGGCCGGGGTGCGGTCCACGATGCGGGAGATCTCGTCGAAGGGCACGGCGAACATGTCGTGCAGGACGAAGGCGAGCCGCTCGGCGGGGTCCAGCGTTTCGAGCACCACCAGCATCGCGAGACCGACCGAATCCGCCATCAGGGCCTGCTGCTCGGGGTCGGTCTCCGGGCGGGCGCCGAGGAGCGGGTCCGGGGCGTGGGCCTCGGGCACCCCCGTGTCGAGGGGCTCCTCACGACGGGAGCGGCGCGAACGGAGCATGTCCAGACACACCCGCCCGACGACTGTCGTCAGCCAGCCGCCCAGGTTCTCGATCGCCCGGTCGTCGGAACGGCTGAGCCGGAGCCAGGCTTCCTGGACGGCGTCCTCCGCCTCGCTCGTCGAGCCGAGCATCCGGTAGGCCACGGCCTTCAGCTTCGTCCGGTTCTCCTCGAAGCGTTCGGCCAGGATCTCGTGTCCGTCCACAGTCACATTCCTCCGTATGGTTCCGTCCCCACGATGACGAACGGGACCGCGTCGATGTGACAGGCGGTTCGGCGCCGCGTCGCCGCCGTCGGCGCGGGGCGCCGGCCGGGGGCGGATCCGCTCAGCTCCAGGGCAGCGCGGCGCGGTGGCGCCAGTACGCCTCCGGCTCCTCCACCAGCGCGTCGAGCCCGCCACGCCGCTCCTCGTCGAGGTCGACGACGGCCGCGTGCAGATTGCCGGCGAGCTGCTCGACGGTCGCCGCGCCGGAGAGCACCACACCGGCCCACGGCTGGTGCAGTACGAACGCCAGCGCGACCGCGTCGCTGCCGACGCCGGCCTCGGCGGCGATCTCCCGGACCACGGCCGGGGCATCCGTTCCGGCGAGTCGGCCGTTGGCCATGGCTTCCTTGACGATCACGGTGAGCCCGGCGTCATGGGCCTCGACGAGCGCCGCACCGGCCGAGGTCTCCAGGGCGTTGAAGGTGGCCTGGACCGTACGGAAGAGCGGCTCACCGTCGACCGTGACGGCGAGGGCGGCCCGGATGGCGTCGGCCTGGGCGGGGCCGCTGGTGGACAGGCCCACGCTGACCCCTTCCGCGGCAAGTCCGGCGAGCCGCGCGTGCAGTTCCTTGTCGGTGAGGGCCGGGCTGTCGGCGGTGACCGAGTGGATCTGGTACAGGTCGAGGCGGTCGCCGAGCAGCGCGTCGGTCTCGGCGCGCTGACGCAGAAACGTGGCGAGGCCGTGGTCCTTGACCTCGTGCGCCTCGGCCTCGACGCTCCAGTCGGCCGTGTAGGTGTAGCCCCACTTGCTGCCGATGACGACGTCGTCCACCTCCGGACGCGCCGTCAGCCAGTCGGCCAGGAATTCCTCCGAACGGCCGTAGGAGCGGGCCGCGTCGACGTAGCGGACACCCTGCGCGTAGGCGGCGTCCAACAGCTCGTGGGTGCGCTCGCGCAGCGCTTCGACACTGCGGTCCGCGGGCAGATCGCGGTCACGGTGGAGGTTGATGTAGCCGGGCCTGCCGACCGCCGCCAGGCCGAGCCCGATGTGGGCGGTCGGAGTCGTCGCGCTGGTCGATGGGGCCTCCCCTGGTCGAGCGAAGCCGAGAGCTCGGGGAAGGGCGAAAGACATCGTGGGCTCCTCGTGTGTCGGGTGCGCTCCCCCGACAACGTAACCCGGCTCGGGAAAACCGGAAGGCGGGGAGCGTACCGTCGCTCCCCGCCCTGATCCCGCCCTCGCCGCCGTCAGTTCTTCGCGGTCGCCCACGCCTGCTGGACGGCGAGGTCGGCCTTCACCTCGGCGAGCTGGACGGCGACGGCCGACGGGGCCGTACCGCCGCGGCCGCTGCGGGACGCGAGCGCACCGGCCACATTGAGGACCGAGCGGACCTCGGGGGTGAGGTGCTCGGAGATCTTCGCGAACTGCTCGTCGGTCAGCTCGTCGAGCTCGATGCCCTGCTGCTCGCACTCCTTGACGCACTCGCCCGCGACCTCGTGCGCGACCCGGAACGGGACGCCCTGCTTGACCAGCCACTCGGCGATGTCGGTGGCGAGCGAGAAGCCGGCCGGGGCCAGCTCCTCCATGCGCTCGCGGTTGACGGTGAGCGTGGCCATCATTCCGGTGAAGGCGGGCAGCAGGACTTCGAGCTGGTCGCAGGAGTCGAAGACCGGCTCCTTGTCCTCCTGCAGGTCGCGGTTGTACGCGAGCGGGAGGGCCTTCAGCGTGGCCATCAGGCCCGTCAGATTGCCGATCAGCCGGCCGGACTTGCCGCGGGCCAGCTCGGCGATGTCCGGGTTCTTCTTCTGCGGCATGATCGAGGAACCGGTCGAGAAGGCGTCGTGCAGGGTGACGAAGGAGAACTCCTTCGTGTTCCAGATGATGATCTCCTCCGCGATCCGGGAGAGATTCACCCCGATCATCGCGGTGATGAAGGCGAACTCGGCGACGAAGTCGCGGGAGGCGGTGCCGTCGATCGAGTTGGCGACGGAGCCGCGCTCGAAGCCGAGGTCGGCAGCGACCGCCTGCGGGTCCAGCCCGAGGGACGATCCGGCCAGCGCGCCGGAGCCGTACGGGGAGACGGCGGTCCGCTCGTCCCACTGGCGCAGCCGCTCGGCATCCCGGGAGAGGGACTGCGCATGGGCCAGGACGTGATGGGCGAAGAGCACCGGCTGGGCGTGCTGCAGATGTGTACGGCCGGGCATCGCGACGTCCGGGTGCGTCTCGGCGAGGCCGACCAGGGCGCCCTGGAGTTCGGCGATCAGCCCGCCGATGACGCGGGCGTGGTCGCGCAGGTACATCCGGAAGAGGGTGGCGATCTGGTCGTTGCGGGACCGGCCGGCCCGCAGCTTGCCGCCGAGGTCCGGACCGAGACGCTCCAGCAGGCCGCGTTCCAGCGCGGTGTGCACGTCCTCGTCGGCGACGGTGCCGGTGAACGAGCCGTCGGCGACATCGGCTTCGAGCTGGTCGAGACCGGCGGTCATCCGGTTCAGCTCGTCCTCGGTGAGCAGACCCGCCCGGTGCAGGACGCGCGCGTGGGCGCGGGAGCCGGCGATGTCGTACGGCGCGAGCCGCCAGTCGAAGTGGACGGAGGCGGAAAGCCTGGCCAGCGCCTCGGCCGGACCGTCGGCGAAGCGGGCGCCCCAGAGGCGTACGTCGCTGTTGCCGTTGCCGTTGCTCACTGCGTGCTCCTCGGAAGAACAAAGGGGTGGATGTGCGGCCGCCTCCCCGCCCGGAGGGCCGGAGAGGCGGTGACGTAACGGGTGGAGGTCAGGACAGGTCACGCTGCGCGGCGATCTTCGACGAGAGGCCGAAGATCTCGATGAAGCCCTGCGCCTTGGACTGGTCGAACGTGTCGCCCGAGTCGTAGGTGGCGAGGTTGAAGTCGTAGAGCGACTGCTCGGACCTCCGGCCGGTGACGACGGCGCGGCCCGCGTGCAGGGTCATGCGGATGTCACCCGTGACGTGCTGGTCGGCCTCGTCGATGAAGCCGTCCAGGGCGCGCTTGAGCGGCGAGAACCACAGGCCGTCGTAGACCAGCTCGCCCCAGCGCTGTTCGACCTGCCGCTTGTAGCGGGCCAGCTCGCGCTCGACGGTGACGTTCTCCAGCTCCTGATGGGCGGTGATCAGCGCGATCGCGCCCGGGGCCTCGTACACCTCGCGGGACTTGATGCCGACGAGCCGGTCCTCGACCATGTCGATCCGGCCGATGCCCTGGGCACCGGCCCGCCGGTTGAGCCGCTGGATCGCCTGGAGGACGGTGACGGGCTCGCCGTCGAGGGCCACGGGCACGCCCGCCTCGAAGGAGATGACGACCTCGTCGGCCTCGCGCGGGGTGGCGGGGTTCTCGGTGTACGCGTAGATGTCCTCGATCGGCGCGTTCCAGATGTCCTCCAGGAAGCCCGTCTCGACGGCGCGCCCGAAGACGTTCTGGTCGATGGAGTACGGGGACTTCTTGGTGGTCGCGATCGGGAGGTTCTTCTCCTCGCAGAAGGCGATCGCCTTGTCCCGGGTCATCGCGTAGTCGCGGACCGGGGCGATGCACTTCAGGCCGGGGCCGAGCGCGGAGATGCCGGCCTCGAAGCGGACCTGGTCGTTGCCCTTGCCGGTGCAGCCGTGGGCGGCGACACCGGCGTGGTGCTTGTCGGCGGCGGCGACGAGGTGCTTGACGATGGCCGGCCGGGAGAGGGCGGAGACCAGCGGGTACCGGTCCATGTAGAGGGCATTGGCCTTGATCGCGGGGAGGCAGTACTCCTCGGCGAACTCGTCCTTGGCGTCCACGACCTCGGCCTCGACGGCACCGCAGGCGAGCGCACGCTCGCGGATGACCTCCAGGTCCTCGCCGCCCTGGCCGACGTCGACGGCGACGGCGATGACTTCGGCACCCGTCTGCTCGGCGATCCAGCCGATGGCGACGGAGGTGTCCAAGCCGCCCGAGTAGGCGAGTACGACACGCTCAGTCACGGCTTCCTCCTCACGGTGCGATCACTTCTAGGCATAACTATGCAGTGTTCCGTATGTTTTGTCAAAAGTGGCCGGCACATCGCGCGCACCGGCCGGAAGCGGTGGGGACCTGGCGCGAGCGGTACGCGCCGCGACCCGGCGGCCACTGTGGGCGGCCGGCCCCCACGGGCGTTCCATCAGCCGAAACGCACCCGCCGTCGACGGGGTCGGCGGCGATAATGACCGCCATGGGAAAAACCTACGAGCGTATCGACGGGCGGATCAGGACCTTCATCGAAGAGCAGCACATCTTCTTCACGGCGACCGCACCCCTGGACGGAGAGGGCACGGTCAACCTCTCCCCCAAGGGGGTCAGCGGCTCCTTCGCCGTGATCGACGAGCTGACCGTGGCCTATCTGGACTTCGCGGGCAGCAACGCCGAGACCGTGGCCCACCTCCGCGAGAACGGCCGCATCACGCTGATGTGGTGCGCCTTCCAGGGGCCGCCCAACATCGTGCGGGTGCACGGCCGCGGTGAGCCGGTCTTCCGTGACGATCCACGCTTCGGCCCGCTGCTCAGCCACTTCCCCGGGGTGGACCCCACCCCGCACGGGCTGCGCGCCGTCATCGTGGTCGAGGCCGAACTGATCCGGGACACCTGCGGATACGCCGTGCCCTTCATGTCCTACGACGAGGACCGGCCACTGCACGCCCAGCGCTTCGCCCGCGAGGACGACGCGTCGCTCAGCGCCTACTTCGAGAAGAAGGAGCACGTCGGGACGAGTATCGACGGGCTGCCCGGCCTGCCGCTCCCGCTGCCGGCCATGCCGCGCGCGGCAGCGGATTGAGCCGTACGGCGCAGGTCCGGGAGTGGCATCCGGCCGGACGGTCTAGCGTCCGGGGCATGCGCAGACTTCTGGTGGCGGGTTCGGTGCTTCTCGCGCTCGCGGGCTCGGTCGCGGCCCGGCCCGCCGTGGCACCGGCACTTCCGTCACGGCTCGCCGACACCGGTGGCGGCACCCAGCTGATCACGGCACAGGCCGCGGCCGCGGGCTCCACCACGGGCACCGTCACCTGGTGGAATCTGCGCCGGGGAACCTGGGTCAAGGGCGGGTCGGCACCGGCCCGGTTCGGCGCGAAGGGCCTCGCCGAGGGGGCGTCGCGCAAGCAGGGCACCGACACCACGCCGACCGGCCTGTACGACCTGCCGTACGCCTTCGGGGTCAAGGCCGCGCCGGCCGGCACCGTCCACCCGTACCGCCGGGTCAACAGCCGGTCCTGGTGGTGCGAGGACGAGGAGGCGCGGTCCTACAACCGCTGGGTGGAGCCGCGTCCCGCCGACTGCCGGGCGGCCGAGGCGGAGCATCTGATCACCTATCCGACGCAGTACGCCCGCGCGCTCGTCATCGGCTTCAACTACGAGCGACCGGTGCGGGGGCGCGGCGCCGGGATCTTCCTCCACGTCAACGGGCGTGGCGCGACCGCCGGCTGTGTCTCCGTACCGGCGGCCGCGATGGACCGGATCCTCGACTGGGTGGACCCCGCCCGCCGTCCGCACATCGCGATCGGGACCCGTTCGGGCCCGACCGCGATCACCCGCTACTGACGGCGCCGGCCGGGCCGGCCGGCTCAGCGCTCGTTCTGGGCCAGTCGCAGCAGATGGTCGGCGAGCGCCTGTCCGCCCGCCGGATCACGGCTGATCAGCATCAGCGTGTCGTCGCCCGCGATGGTGCCGAGGATGTCGTGAAGTTCGGCCTGGTCGATGGCCGAGGCGAGGAACTGGGCCGCGCCCGGAGGCGTACGCAGCACCACGAGGTTGGCCGAGGCCTCCGCCGAGATGAGCAGTTCGGCGGAGAGGCGCCGCATGCGCTCCTCCTTCGCGGACCCGCCCAGCGGTGCCTGCGGGGTACGGAAACCGCCCTCGCTCGGCACCGCGTAGATCAGCTCGCCGCCGGTGTTGCGGATCTTCACCGCACCCAGCTCGTCCAGGTCGCGGGAGAGCGTCGCCTGCGTGACGCTCAGCCCGTCGTCGGCCAGGAGCTTGGCCAGCTGGCTCTGCGAGCGCACCGGCTGCCGGTTCAGGATGTCCACGATCCGGCGGTGGCGTGCGGTGCGGGTCTGCGGCACGGACGGCCCGCCGTACTCGGTTTCCTGCGCCTCGGTCATCGTCGTCGCCTCATTCTCCGGATCGTCCGTCCCCTTTTGCCGCGTCGAGGGCGCCGGGCAGAGCCTGGAGGAGCGCGTCCACCTCGGTGTCACCGATGACCAGCGGCGGCATGAGCCGCAGGACATCGGGGGCGGGCGCGTTCACCAGGATTCCGGCTCCCTGAGCCGCCTGTTGCACCTGAGGTGCGAGGGGCTCGGTGAGCACGATACCCAGCAGCAGCCCGGAGCCTCTGACATGGGAGACCAGAGGGTGCCCCAGCCCCTCCACTCCGTCCCGGATCTTCTCGCCCAGCCGCTTGACCTGGTCCAGGGCGCCATCGGCCGCCAGGGTGTCCAGGACGGCGAGACCGGCAGCGCAGGCGATCGGGTTCCCGCCGAACGTCGTGCCGTGCTGGCCGGGCTTCAGCAGCTCGGCCGCCGGGCCGAACGCGACGGTCGCGCCGAGCGGCAGACCGCCGCCGAGCCCCTTGGCGAGGGTGACGACGTCGGGCTCCACGCCCTGGTGGGCCTGGTGCTCGAACCAGTGGCCGCAGCGGCCGATACCGGTCTGCACCTCGTCGAGGACGAGCAGGGTGCCGGTGGCCCGGGTGATCTCCCGGGCGGCCTCCAGATATCCCGCGGGTGGCACGACCACGCCGTTCTCGCCCTGGATGGGCTCGATGATCACCAGCGCCGTGTCGGTGGTCACGGCGGCGCGCAGCGCTTCCGCGTCGCCGTACGGGACATGCGTGACGTCGCCGGGCAGCGGAAGGAAAGGCTCGCGCTTCTTGGGCTGGCCGGTCAGGGCCAGCGCGCCCATGGTCCGGCCGTGGAAGCCGCCGTCGGTGGCGACCATGTGGGTCCGCCCGGTCAGCCGGCCGATCTTGAAGGCGGCCTCGTTGGCCTCGGCGCCCGAGTTGGCGAAGTAGACCCGGCCCTCTCGGCCGAAGAGCTGGAGCAGCCGTTCGGCGAGGGCGACGGGCGGCGGCGCGATGTAGAGGTTGGAGACATGGCCGAGGCAGGCGATCTGGGTGGAGACGGCCTCGATGACGGCGGGGTGGGCGTGGCCCAGCGCGTTCACCGCGATGCCGCCGACGAAGTCGAGGTACTCGGTGCCGTCGGCGTCCCACACGTGGGCCCCCTCGCCGCGGACGAGGGACAGCTGGGGAGTGCCGTAGTTGTCCATCAGCGCGTGGCTCCAGCGCTGCGAGAGCTCCTGGTTGCTCATGACTCCCCCTGTGCGTCGAGCGGTGCGTCGGGCACGACCATCGTGCCGATTCCTTCGTCGGTGAAGATCTCCAGCAGGATCGAGTGCTGGACCCGGCCGTCGATGACCCGCGCGGTCTCCACGCCGTTGCGCACGGCGTGCAGGCAACCCTGCATCTTCGGCACCATGCCGCTGGACAGCTCCGGAAGGAGCTTCTCCAGCTCGCCGGCGGTGAGGCGGCTGATCACGTCGTCGCTGTTGGGCCAGTCCTCGTACAGACCCTCCACGTCGGTGAGGACCATGAGCGTCTCGGCGCCGAGCGCGGCGGCGAGCGCGGCGGCCGCGGTGTCGGCGTTGACGTTGTAGACGTGGTGGTCGTCGGCGGAGCGTGCGATGGAGGAGACGACCGGGATCCGGCCGTCGTCCAGCAGCGCCTGGATGGCTCCGGTGTCGATGGCGGTGATCTCGCCGACCCGGCCGATGTCGACGAGTTCGCCGTCGATGGTCGGCCGGTGCTGGGTGGCCGTGATCGTGTGGGCGTCCTCGCCGGTCAGGCCGACGGCGAGCGGGCCGTGCTGGTTGAGCAGGCCGACGAGCTCGCGCTGGACCTGTCCGGCCAGCACCATCCGTACGACGTCCATCGCCTCGGGCGTGGTGACGCGCAGACCGGCCTTGAACTCGCTGACCAGGCCCTGCTTGTCGAGCTGGGCACTGATCTGCGGGCCGCCGCCGTGCACGACGACCGGCTTGAGACCGGCCTGCCGCAGGAAGACCACGTCCTGGGCGAAGGCCGCCTTCAGCTCCTCGTCGATCATGGCGTTGCCGCCGAACTTGATGACCACGGTCTTTCCGTTGTGCCGGGTCAGCCAGGGCAGCGCCTCGATGAGGATCTGCGCCTTCGGGAGTGCGGTGTGCTTCCGCGCCGCGGTCATGAGCTGTACGCGCTGTTCTCGTGGACGTAGTCCGCGGTGAGGTCGTTGGCCCAGATAACGGCCGACTCGGTGCCGGCGGCCAGGTCGGCGGTGATCTTCACTTCCCGGTAGCGCATGTCGACGAGGTCGCGGTCCTCGCCGACACTGCCGTTCTTGCAGACCCACACGCCGTTGATGGCGACGTTCAGCTGGTCGGGCTCGAAGGCGGCCTTCGTCGTACCGATCGCGGACAGGACTCGGCCCCAGTTCGGGTCCTCGCCGTGGATGGCGCACTTGAGGAGGTTGTTGCGGGCGATGGAGCGGCCCACCTCGACGGCGTCGTCCTCGGTCGCGGCGTTGATCACCTCGATCCGGATGTCCTTGGAGGCGCCCTCGGCGTCACCGATCAGCTGCCGGGCGAGCTCGGCGCAGACGGTCCGTACGGCCTCGGCGAGCTCGCCCTGCTCCGGGGTGATCCCGCTCGCGCCGGAGGCCAGCAGCAGCACGGTGTCGTTGGTCGACATGCAGCCGTCGGAGTCGACCCGGTCGAAGGTGGTGCGGGTGGCGGCGCGCAGCGCCGTGTCCAGCGCCGGGGCGTCCACGTCGGCGTCGGTGGTGAGGACGACGAGCATGGTGGCGAGGCCCGGGGCGAGCATGCCCGCGCCCTTGGCCATGCCGCCGACGGTCCAGCCCTCGCCGCCCGCGACGGCGGTCTTGTGGACGGTGTCGGTGGTCTTGATCGCGATGGCGGCCTTCTCGCCGCCGTGCTCGCTCAGCGCTGCGGCGGCGGTCTCGATGCCGGGCAGCAGCTTGTCCATCGGGAGCAGGGTTCCGATCAGCCCGGTCGAGGCGACCGCGATCTCGCCCGCGCTGTGACCGGTGAGGACCTCGGCGGCCTTCTCGGCGGTGGCGTGGGTGTCCTGGAAGCCCTGCGGTCCCGTACAGGCGTTGGCACCGCCGGAGTTGAGGACGACGGCGCTGACCTCGCCGCCCTTGAGGACCTGCTCCGACCAGAGGACGGGGGCGGCCTTGACGCGGTTGGAGGTGAAGACGCCCGCGGCGGCGCGACGCGGACCGCGGTTGACCACGAGGGCGAGGTCCGGGTTACCGCTCTCCTTGATTCCCGCGGCGATGCCCGCCGCCGAGAACCCCTGTGCTGCCGTGACACTCACGGTGCGACTCCGATCGTGGAAAGACCTGTGTCCTCGGGAAGTCCGAGGGCGATGTTCATGCTCTGCAGGGCACCGCCGGCGGTGCCCTTGGCGAGGTTGTCGATGGCGCTGACGACGACGATCCGGCCCGCCGCCTCGTCGTACGCGACCTGGATCTGCACGGCGTTGGAACCGACGACGGCGGCGGTGGCGGGCCACTGCCCCTCCGGGAGCAGGTCGACGAACGGCTCGTCGGCGAACGCCTTCTCGTACGTGTTACGGACGGACTCGGCGCTCACGCCCGGCTTCGCCTTCGCGCTGCACGTGGCGAGGATGCCGCGGGGCATCGGCGCCAGGGTCGGCGTGAAGGAGACCGTGACCGGTTCACCGGCGGCGGCGCTGAGGTTCTGGATCATCTCGGGGGTGTGCCGGTGGGCCCCGCCGACGCCGTACGGGCTCATGTTGCCCATCACCTCGGAGCCGAGCAGATGCGGCTTGGCCGCCTTGCCCGCCCCCGAAGTGCCCGAAGCGGCGACGATCACGGCCTCGGGCTCGGCCAGCTGGGCCGCGTACGCCGGGAAGAGCGCGAGCGAGACGGCGGTCGGGTAGCAGCCGGGCACCGCGATGCGCCTGGACCCGGCCAGCGCCGCGCGCCCGCCCGGCAGTTCGGGCAGGCCGTAGGGCCAGGTCCCGGCGTGCGGCGAACCGTAGAACTTCTCCCAGTCCGCGGCGTCCTTGAGCCGGAAGTCGGCTCCCATGTCGACGACGAGCACCTGGTCGCCGAGCTGCTCGGCGACGGCGGCGGACTGCCCGTGCGGAAGGGCGAGGAAGACGACGTCGTGCCCGGCGAGGACCTCGGGCGTGGTCGGCTGAAGCACCCGGTCGGCGAGCGGCCGCAGGTGCGGCTGCAGCGCACCGAGCTTCTGTCCCGCGTTGGAGTTGGCGGTGAGGGCCCCGATCTCGACCTCGGGGTGGACCAGCAGGAGACGGAGCAGCTCCCCACCGGCGTATCCGCTCGCCCCTGCCACCGCTGCACGTACCACCATCGAAATCCTCCTCGTCGATGGCATGACTATACGCAGCTATGCACTTTTATGCAAAGACTCACACGCCCTAGCCGAGCGCGCGGTCGAGACCGAAGGCCGCGCTGATCAGCGCCAGGTGAGTGAAGGCCTGAGGGAAGTTCCCGGTCTGCTCCCCGGTGTGGCCGATCTCCTCCGCATACAGACCGAGGTGGTTGGCGTACGTGAGCATCTTCTCGAACGCGAGTCGGGCCTCGTCCAGGCGACCGGCGCGGGCCAGCGCCTCGACGTACCAGAACGAGCAGATCGAGAACGTGCCCTCATCGCCCCGCAGTCCGTCCGGGCTGGTCTGCGGGTCGTAGCGGTAGACCAGCGAGTCGGACACCAGGTCCTCGCCCAGCGCGTCCAGCGTGGCGAGCCACTTCGGGTCGGTCGGGGAGACGAACTTCGCCAGCGGCATCATCAGCAGGGACGCGTCGAGGACGTGGCCGTCCTCGTACTGGACGAAGGCGTGCCGCTCGTCGGACCAGCCATGGCGCATGATCCGGCGATAGATCGCGTCCCGGGCCCGCCCCCACCGCACGAAGTCGACGGGCAGGCCGCGGTGCTGGGCCAGCCGCATGGCGCGCTCGATGGCCACCCAGCACATCAATCGCGAGTAGAGGAAGTTCTTGCGCCCGCTGCGCGTCTCCCAGATCCCCTCGTCGGGCTGGTCCCAGTGGTCGCACACCCAGTCGACCACCTCGCTGATGCTGTCCCAGTGCGCACTGGAGATGGGCTGCCCCCACTTGTTGTAGAGGTAGAGGGCGTCGACGAGCGCCCCGTAGATGTCCAGCTGCAACTGGCCGACGGCATCATTGCCGACGCGTACGGGGGCCGAGCCCCGGTACCCCTCCAGATGGGTCAGTTCTCGCTCGGGCAGCTCACGGCGCCCGTCGATGCCGTACATGATCTGCAGCGGGCCGGTCGTCTCGGTCACTTCGAGGGGGACATGCTCGGAAAGGAAACCCATAAAGGCCTCGGCCTCCTCGGTGAAGCCGAGCCTGAGCAGCGCATACGCGCAGAACGCCGCATCACGGATCCATACGTAGCGGTAGTCCCAGTTGCGCTCGCCCCCGATGCGTTCGGGCAGGCTGGTGGTCGGCGCGGCGATGATGGCGCCGGTCGGGGCGTAGGTGAGCAGCTTCAGGGTGAGGGCCGAGCGGTGCACCATCTCCCGCCAGCGACCGCGGTACCGCGACCGGGACAGCCACCGCCGCCAGTACCCGACGGTGTCGTTGAACTGCCGCTCCGCCTCGGACAGCGGGCAGAAGCGGGGCGCCACGTCGCCGCCGACCCGGTCGAGGGCGAAGACCGCGGACTCGCCCTCGTGCAGCTTGAACAGCGACCACACGTCCGGGCCGGCGACCTCGAACGGCACGCTCGATGTCAGCGCGAGAGTGAGGGAGGGCGATTCGAAGACCGCCTGGCCGTGCTGTGCGTGCACGGTGTGCGGCTGCGCCCCGTACTCGAAACGGGGGGCCACACGGGCGCGGAACGGCAGCGATCCGCGGACGCACACCACGCGGCGGATCAGACGGTGCCGGTCGGCCTCGCGCGAATCGTCGAGTACCGGCATGAAGTCCTGGACCTCGCCGACCCCGTCCTCCGAGAAGAAGCGGGTGATCAGCACATTGGTGTCGGGGAAGTAGAACTGCTTGGTGCGCGTCGGGGCATCCGCCGCGAGCTCGAAGTACCCGCCGCGGTCGGCGTCGAGGATCGAGGCGAAGACGCTGGGCGCGTCGAAGCGCGGGCAGCAGTACCAGTCGATGGTGCCGTTGCTGCCCACCAGCGCCGCGCTGCGCAGATCGCCGATCAGGCCGTGCTCGGCGACCGGCAGGTAGCGGGGCGCACCGACACCCGGGGACGCACCGAAGGCACTGAACGTCCCGGTGCTCGCGTTGGCCTCCACAGTCACGACGGACCTCCCTGAGCCTGCGCACCCCCTGTTCAGGCTAACCAGTCGTCGACGTGCAGGACAGCGGGCGCGAGGGCCGCGGTGTCCACCCCCGCTGCCACGTCGGCGGGCCCGATACCCTGCCCGCCCGTCGGCTCCGGGCACGTCGATGTCAGGATGGTTTCCATGACGAGCAAGGTTTACTTCGATATCACCATCAACGACGAGCCCGCCGGGCGGATCACGTTCAAGCTGTTCGACGACGTCGTGCCCAAGACCGCGGAGAACTTCCGCCAGCTGGCCACCGGCGAGAAGGGCTTCGGCTACAAGGGGTCGTCCTTCCACCGGATCATCCCCGACTTCATGCTGCAGGGCGGCGACTTCACCCGGGGCGACGGCACCGGCGGCCAGAGCATCTACGGGGCGAAGTTCGCGGACGAGAACTTCAAGCTCACGCACACCAAGCCGGGCCTGCTGTCCATGGCCAACAGCGGCCCCAACTCCAACGGCTCCCAGTTCTTCATCACGACCATCGTGACGTCGTGGCTGGACGGCAAGCACGTGGTGTTCGGCGAGGTCGACAACCAGGAGAGCATGGACCTGGTCAAGAAGATCGAGGCCCTCGGTTCGCAGAGCGGCCGGCCCTCGGCGAAGATCACCATCGCCGACAGCGGCAGCCTCTGACCTGTACGCGGGAACACTGACATGAGCGCGCCGTCCGACGGACCCCGTCGGGCGGCGCGCTCCGTCGTACCGGGCAGGCAATGGTGCGCCCGCGCCGGACCGGTCGACCTCGGCCGACCGACCGGCCCCGCGCCTTCGCTCGCTACGGCGTCGGGATGGGGAACGAATTTCATGGCGGGGGCCGCAGTCTGTCCATGTCCAACGGGGGCACGGACGTCTTCGTCGATGTGCTCATGCTGGCCGTGTCCGATCTTGCCGAGAGCTCCTGGGACCATCGCTTCGCCACCCTGTTGACCTGGCAGGACCAGAACATCATGGGGCGCGGGACGGTCGGGTTCGATCTGGAGGACGTCGACTGGGGCCGCTCGCCGCACGAGCGGGCCGCTGCGAAGGACATCGTCCTGCGGGTGCTCGATCTCGCGCTGCGCGGGCACCGGTGGGACGAGCTGGACTACGAGCCGCCGTTCGCCGAGGACTGCCTGCGGCAGTACCGGGACATGGTCGAGACGTTCGATCCGGCCGGTGCCGAGCGGCGGCGCTGCCGTTCTCCCTTCCCCGGCCCGGAGGAGGCCGCCATGGCCTCGTGCGTGCGGCACCGCGTCCTGTGCGCGCCGGACCACCAGGAGGGATGCGTCTTCTGTACGGCACTGCTCTGAGCCCCTGCACGGCACTGCTCTGCACCCCGCCGCACGACATTCACCGCCCTGCACTGTCAACCACGGGTTGACAGTGCAGGGCTGTCAACCTACGGTTGACACATGGTGAATCCCGTACGCATGAGCAATCCCGTGCGCCTCGACGAACTGATCGAGGCCATCAAGAAGGTCCACACCGACGCCCTCGACCAGCTCTCCGACGCGGTCATCACCGCGGACCACCTCGGCGATGTCGCCGACCATCTGATCGGGCACTTCGTGGACCAGGCCCGGCGGTCCGGCGCTTCCTGGACGGACATCGGGAAGAGCATGGGGGTGACCAGGCAGGCGGCCCAGAAGCGATTCGTCGCCAAGGACCCCGGCGAGCCGTCGGACCTCGACCCCAGCCAGGGGTTCAGCCGCTTCACCGAGCGGGCCAGGAACGTCGTGATGGCGGCGCAGAACGAGGCCCGTGCGGCGGGCAACGACGAGGTACGCACCGAGCACCTGGTGCTGGGGCTGCTCAGCGAGCCGGAGGCGCTCGGCCCCGCGTTCATCAGGGCCCAGGGCGTCACGCCGGACGAGGTCCGCCGGGCCGCGGCGGAGGCACTGCCGGCCGCGGCCGGCACGGTGCCGGAGATCATCCCGTACGACGCCGGGGCCCGTAAGGCGCTGGAGCTGACGTTCAGGGAGGCCCTGCGGATGGGCCACAACTACGTCGGCACCGAGCACATCCTCCTGGCCCTGCTGGAGCAGGAGGACGGCGCGGGCGTGCTGACGGGTCTCGGCCTCGACAAGGCGACCACCGAGACGGCCCTCGCCGAGGCCGTCACACTCGTCGCCGGCCCCTCGGACAAGGAGGCCTGACCGGCACCTGACCGTCCGGGGCGCGCGCGACGGGGCAGGGCTCCCCCGCCGGGCGACCGTTGCCCCTGGGGCCGCTGCCGGACATCCATCGCCCACGAGCCGTTCCCCGTGGCCCGGCCGACCCCGTTGGCCGGGGCACGGGCAACGATTCGGCCTTCACGACCCGGTCGTGGTCGCGAAGGCCGATGCCGGGCTCGGGGGCGGGTGCGGATGCCGCCGCGCGACGGGAAGACTCCGTGCACCCACGGAAGCGGGACGGCCAGCGGGCTCGCGCTTCGAACGCGAACCCACGGAAGCGGGACGGTCAGCGGGCTCGCGCTTCGAGCCTGAGGCTCCAGCGGCCCGGCATGCCGATGAGCGTGACCGTGGACAGCGGTCGCACGTCGACGTTCCAGTACGTCGACGGCGGGGCCTTGAGCGCGTAGACGAGGGCGGCCCGGACGACTGCCGGTTCGGCGACGGCGACGATGGCCCCGTCGCACGCGGGGCGGGTGTCCAGCCAGCCCCCTATCCGCGAGATGAAGGCGAGCAGCGGTTCGCCGCCGTGCGGGGCGGAGCGCGGGTCGGCGAGCCAGGCGTCGACGGCCGCGGGTTCGCACGCCGCGACCTCGGCGAGGGTGCAGCCGCGCCAGCGGCCCATGTCGCAGTCGCGCAGGGCGGGCTGGACGAGCGGCGCGTAGCCGAGGGCCTCGCCGGTGGCACGGCTGCGCGGGGTCGGCGAGCAGTAGCGCAGTTCGGCGGCGCCCAAGGGCACGAGGGTGTGCGCGACGAGTTGCACCTCGTGCCAGCCGGCGTGGTCGAGCGGCCGGTCGTCGTCGAAGCGCTCGGCGAGCAGGGCGGAGCTGCGCGCCGCGGCGACGAGCGAGACTCGAACAGTCATGGCGGCGATCGTGGAGCCGAACGCCACGCGGGTCAAGGGTGCCTACGCAAGCGCCTCCGGCTCGGCCGAACCGGAGGCGCGCCCACCGGTTCGGGTGCTTCCGTGGCTTGAAGCCGCCCTCCCCGTGGACGCCACGGGCACCCTCGGCGGGTACCGTCGGGGGCATGACGTCGCGTCCGGCCGGGGTTCATGCCCCGAAGCCGGTCAGGACCTCGTCGCAGGCGGTGCGCAGACGGTGCACCCCCTCGGCGATCTCGGGCGGGCCGGCGACCGCGGCATAGCTCAACCGGATGTGCGGGGACGGGGGTTCGGCGCAGAAGTACGGGCGGCCGGGTGCGATGGCCACACCCGCGCGCAGTGCGGCCGAGACCACCGCGGACTCGTCCGTGCCGGCTTCCGACTCGGGCAGGCGCAGCCACAGGCTGCCGCCGCCCGCGGGCATGAGGGGGAGCGTGAGTGCGGGGAGCTCCAGCCGCAGGGCCGTGGTCATGGCGGTGCGCCGGTTCCTCAGCTCGGCCGACAGGGCACGCAGGTGGTGACCCCACGCCGGGGAGCCGACCAGTTCGAGCGCGGCCTCCTGGAGCGGCCGGGGAACGAAGAAGCTGTCGACGATCTGGATGGCCCGCAGCCTCCCCAGCACCGGGCCGCGCGCGGCGAGCGCGCCCACGCGCAGGCTGGCCGAGGTGACCTTGGTGAGGGAGCAGACGTGGACGACCACACCGTCGGGGTCGTCCGCGGCCAGGGGTGCGGGCAGCGGCCCGGCGTCGTCGTGGACCAGACGGCGGGCGAAGTCGTCCTCGACGACGAAGGCTCCCGCCGCACGTGCGATCCGGACGACCTCGCCGCGCCGCTCGGGAGCGAGGATCGTGCCGGTCGGGTTCTGGAAGAGCGGCTGGCAGACGAAGACCCGGGCGCCGGTGGCCCGGAACGCGGCGGCGAGCAGCTCCGGCCGTACGCCGTCGGCGTCCACAGGCACCGGCACGGGCCGCAGGCCGGTGGCGCGGGCGGCGGCCAGCATGCCCGGGTAGGTGGGCGATTCGACCAGGACCGGGGCGCCGGGCGGCGCGAGCGCGCGCAGGGCGACGGCCAGGGCGCTCTGGCCGCCTGCGGTGATCAACACGTCGGCGGCGGTGACGGCGGGCCCGATCTCCCGGGCGAACCAGGCCCGCAGTTCGGTCAGGCCGTCGGTGGGCGGGCGGTCCCAGGCGCCGGGGCGGCGACCGGCCCTGGCGAGGGCGGCGGCGAGCGCCCGCTCCGGCTGGAGCGAGGAGTGGAGGTAGCCGCCGTTGAGCTCGATGACGCCGGGCGGCGGCGCGGCGAGCGTGACCAGGACGCCTGAGGCGTCGACGGTACGCGGCACCGCTTCGGGACCGCCGTCGCCACTGAGCGAGACCTCCTGCCAGGAGGTGTCGCCCGGCAGGGGCACATCGGTACGGGGCCGCGCCCGGAAGGCGCCGGAGCCGGGCCGGGTGACGACGAGGCCCTCGGCGGCGAGCCGGGCGATGGCCCGGGAGACGGTGACCGGGCTGACCCGGAAGCGCTCCACCAGGGCCCGACTGGACGGCAGCTTTCCACCGGGCGAGTAGCGGTTCAACTCACCACGGAGAGATTCCACCAGTTCAGCGACGCTGCTACGCTCTTGCATGAGAGTAAACGATAGCGATACTCACCAGAGCGCGATAGCGATTGCTTCATCGGCGGCCCCCACGACGGCCGGTACGGCGAACCGAGGGGGTGTGGCTCTCGCCGGACTCGGCGTCGTCGCCTTCTCGCTGACCTTCCCGTCCACCGCCTGGGGCCTGGAGAGCTTCGGCCCCTGGTCGCTGGTGTCGCTGCGCACCCTGCTCGCCGCCGTGATCGCGGGCGGTGCGCTGCTCGCGGGGCGGGTCCCGGTGCCGGACCGCCGGCACTGGTCCGGGCTCGTCGTGGTCGCCGCGGGTGTGGTGGTGGGCTTCCCGCTGCTGACCACGCTGGCGCTGCAGACCTCGACGACCTCGCACGCGGCCGTGGTGGTGGGGCTGCTCCCGCTGACCACCGCGGTGTTCTCCTCACTGCGGACCGGCGCGCGGCCGTCCCGCGCCTTCTGGATCGCGGCGCTCGCCGGGGCCGGTGTGGTGATCGCGTTCACCGTGCAGCAGAGCGGTGGCTCGTTGTCCGGCGGTGATCCGTATCTGTTCGGTGCGCTGCTGGTGTGCGCGGCGGGGTACACCGAGGGCGGCAGGCTGGCCGGGATCATGCCGGGCTGGCAGGTGGTCGGCTGGGCGCTGATCCTCTGTCTGCCCCTGGCGGTCGCGGGAGCGGCGGTCGCACTGCCGTCGGAGCCGGTACGGCTGACCGCGCACGGAGTGCTCGGCCTGGTCTGGGTGGCCGCCGGGTCCACCTTCCTCGGTCTCTACGTCTGGTACCGCGGGATGGCGGAGATCGGGGTGCCGCGGGCCAGCCAGCTTCAGCTCGCGCAGCCGTTGCTGACCCTGGTGTGGTCGTTCTTCCTCCTCGGCGAGAAGGTCTCGGCCGCCGCTCCGGTGGCGGCGGTCGCGGTACTGGTCTGCATCGCGGCCACCCAGCGGGCGGGACGTGCCCGCCGCGCCGGATGAGAACCTCGTTCCTCCACCGGGCGAAGTCACCGTTCGGTCATAGAATTGTCGACAAGGACCGCCACCCGTGAGGAGGTCACTCCCGATGGAGGCACACGCGGGCGACCGGCTGCTGACGCACGGCAGGACCGTGGGGCAGCACGACCATGTCGCAGAAATCGTCGAAGTGCTCGGTGCCGGGGGTACCCCCCCGTACCGCGTCCGCTCCGAGGACGGGCACGAACACCTCATTTCACCCGGTCCCGACAGCGTCGTGCAGCACGCCGCCGTCCGGAAGCAGGCGCCGGAGACCCCGTAACGGCCTTCGGCGGACGCATTGCTCCTCGCCCCCGGGACGTGGGCGGGCCGACGGCTTCCCGTCGGCCCGCCCACAGCACCCGGTGCGTCCGCTCCGCTTCTCCTGTGAGCGGCGTGGACGCATTCCTCTGTCAGCGGGGTGGCCGCACCCTGTTGCGGTAGTGGTCGGCGACCACCCGGGCAATGGCTCCGTTCCGGTCGGTCACCACGTCCTTGCCGGAGAAGTAGACATGACCGCGCACCTGGTCGTGGCCGGCCGCGAAGTCGAGGTGGCGGGAGAGTTCGGCCGGGTCCTGCCAGGCGGCGGGCTGTGCGGGGTCACCGGCCTTGTAGAGGGCCTCGCCCACGAAGAGGTCGACGCCCGTGCCCCGTACGACCTCGCTCCACCAGGGCAGCAGCTTGGCGTAGTCGGCGGCGGCGAAGCCGATGTTCCAGTAGATCTGGGGGCAGATGTAGTCGATCCAGCCTTTCTTGATCCAGCCGCGGGTGTCGGCGTGCAGATCGTCGTAGGTCTGCACCCCCGCCTTCGTGTCGGAGCCGAGCGGGTCGGTCGCGGCGTTGCGCCACACCCCGAACGGGCTGATCCCGAACTGGACGTTCTTCTTGATCTTCTTGATCCGCTCGGCCGTCTCGCGCACCAGCTTGTCGGTGTTGTCGCGCCGCCAGGCGGCCTTGTCCGGGAAGCCGGCGCCGTATTTCGCGTACGTGGCGTCGTCGTCGAAGACCTGCCCGGCCACCGGGTACGGGTAGAAGTAGTCGTCCCAGTGCACGGCGTCGATGTCGTAGCGGCGGACCGCGTCGAGCATCGCATCCTGGACGAAGCGGCGGACCTCGGGGATTCCGGGGTTGTAGTAGAGCTTCCCGCCGTACGGCAGGACCCAGTCGGGGTGCAGCCGGGCGGGGTGCGTGGCGATCAGCCGGGACGGGTCGGTGTGGTTGGCGACCCGGTACGGGTTGAACCAGGCGTGCAGTTCCAGGCCGCGGTGGTGGGCCTCGCGGACGGCGGTGCCCAGCGGATCCCAGCCGGGGTCCTTGCCCTGCGCTCCGGTGAGGTACTCGGCCCACGGCTCGTAGGGGGAGGGCCACAGCGCGTCGGCGGTCGGCCGGACCTGAAGGATCACGGCGTTCATCCGGCGGTCGACGGCCTCGTCGAGATAGGCGATCAGCTCGGCCCGTTGCGCGGCGGCCGTCAGTCCGGGCTTCGACGGCCAGTCGAGGTTGGCGACGGTGGCGACCCACATGCCGCGCAGCTCACGCCGGTCGACGTGGTGACCGCCCCGGCGCGGCGATGCGTCCGTCCGCCCGGAACCGCCCTGCCGGGACGGAACCGCGACGGCCGCACCCGCCGTGGTGACCGTGC
Source organism: Streptomyces sp. NPDC104309 (assembly GCF_055584025.1). Taxonomy (NCBI): domain Bacteria; kingdom Bacillati; phylum Actinomycetota; class Actinomycetes; order Kitasatosporales; family Streptomycetaceae; genus Streptomyces; species Streptomyces sp. NPDC104309. The sequence continues at coordinate 216,459 of NZ_JBVJMV010000003.1, forward strand.
TCACCACACCCGCGACCACACCGGCCGCACCCGCCACAAAGCTTCTTCGGGCCATTTGCCGCATATCCCTGCACCTGCCGTTTCTCTGTCCTCGTCGTCCACATCCGTCGCCCCTGTATTCAGGCGTAACGCAGAGCATGCCCGCCCCGGCCCGCGATGACCCGTAGGCCGCGGAGTAACGTCGTGGGGTCGGGGCGGGCACCGGAATCAGACGGGAACCTGCGACACGGGAACAGCGAAAGGCACGAGGTGACGGACTCTATGGCCGACATTGCACGCGTCGGAGTGGTGGGCTGTGGCCAGATGGGCGCGGGTATCGCGGAGGTGTGCGCCCGCAGCGGTCTTGAGGTCATGGTGGCCGAGACCACCGGCGAGGCGCTGGAGATCGGCCGCACCCGGCTGCAGAACTCCCTCTCGAAGGCCGCCGAACGAGGCAAGATCACTCCGGAGGAGCGCGACGAGACACTGGCCCGGCTGAGCTTCACCACCGATCTCGGAGAGTTCGCCGACCGCGATCTCGTCATCGAGGCGGTCGTGGAGAACGAGCAGGTCAAGACCGAGATCTTTCAGGTGCTCGACCAGGTGGTGACCCGGCAGGACGCGATCCTCGCCTCGAACACCTCCTCCATCCCGCTGGTGAAGCTGGCCGTGGCGACCTCTCGTCCGGACCAGGTCATCGGCATCCACTTCTTCAACCCGGCCCCGGTGCAGAAGCTCGTCGAGCTGATCCCCGCGCTGACGACGTCCGACGAGACGGTGAAGCGCGCCGAGGCCCTGGTGCAGGACGTCCTCGGCAAGCACCCGATCCGTGCCCAGGACCGCTCCGGCTTCGTCGTCAACGCGCTGCTGATTCCGTATCTGCTCTCCGCGATCCGGATGTTCGAGTCGGGGATCGCCAGCCGTGAGGACATCGACAACGGAATGGAGCTCGGCTGCGCCCACCCGATGGGTCCGCTCAAGCTCTCCGACCTGATCGGTCTCGACACGGTGGCCTCCGTCGCCGACTCCATGTACGCGGAGTTCAAGGAGCCGCTGTACGCCGCTCCCCCGCTGCTCCAGCGGATGGTGGACGCGGGCCGGCTCGGCCGCAAGACGGGCTCGGGCTTCTACCCGTACTCCTGATTCCTCATCTCGTGCCCGGACGGGGCCGGCCGGGGCGATCCCCCGGCCGGCCCCGTCCGTGGTTCAGGGCGCCTCACCCCAGCCGCAAGTGATGGAGCATCATCAGCCCGGCCGCCATGCCGGCGGCCGGGACCTCGCCGCGGGCGATCAGCTCGGGCACCCGCCTGAGCGGTATCCACTCACGGCGCGAGGACTCGAAGGCGTCGCTGGGCGGACCGGTCCAGCCGGCCTCCTCCGACCAGTAGAAGTGGTGCCGGGCGTCGGTGAGGCCGTTCGAGGGCTCCACGGTCAGCAGCGGGCGCAGCGGGCCGGGGCGCCAGCCGGTCTCCTCCTCCATCTCCCGGGCGGCGGCGGCCGCGATGTCCTCACCGTCCTCGACCACCCCGGCGGCCAGTTCCCACCCCCAGCTGTCGGTGATGAACCGGTGTCGCCAGAGCAGCAGCACCTCGTCGGCCTCGTTGACGGCGGTGGCCGCCGCGACGGGCCGGAGCCGGATGAGGTAGTGGTCGAGGTGACGGCCGTCGGGGATGACCACATCGGCCAGATTGACCCGGAACCAGCGATTCTCATACACAGTTTGTTCGTTCAGATTCGCCCATTGCACAGTTTTGCCACCTTCCGACAAGTAGGTGGCAACATCGCAGCAGGATCGGCATCGGAGGGGAACGCACCGGTACCCGCGGGTCCGCGCGCGGCGGTACTCACAGCGGTACGCGCAGCGCCCCGTCGATCAGTTCGGCGGCCCGCCCCGCCTCGGCACAGCCGCTCGCGATCAGATCCTCGCGCACCGCGCGCAGCCGGTCGCGCAGCCGCTGCGACTCCATGCCCCTGGCCCGTTCCGCCATCTCCACGGCCGTGGCCGCGGCCCGGTCCGCCTCGCCCTGACGCAGCTCGACGTGGGTCAGCATGGCCAGCCGGTGCACCCGCCCCCGGTCGTGCGCCGGCGTCCGCACGGCCGTCGTCGCATGCTCCCGTGCCCCCGGCAGATCGCCGAGGCTGAGCAGGGCCTCGGCCACCTGCACGTCGACCAGGCCAGGCTGGACGTACCCGGTCTCGTCCGGTTCATGGCCCGGCCGGATGCGTTCGGCCTCCGACTCGGCGCGCCGGATGCACTCCAGGGCGCTGCCCGCGTCGCCGATGCGGGCGTACGCCTTGGCCTGCATCGCGTACAGATCGGCGGCCAGCGCCGGAGTGATGTGCCTGCCCGCGGCCCGCAGCGCCGCCTGCGCGAAGGCCACCGACTGCCGGTAGTCGGCGAGGAACAGCGACTGGTTGACCAGCAGGGCGATCACATATCCGCCCAGTGCCCGGTCGCCGCTCGCCTTGGCCAGCCGCAGCGCCTGGTGGAAGTAGCGCTGGGCGAGCCCGTGCGCGTCGGAGTCGTAGGCGCAGATGCCCGCGACCGCCACCAGCCCGCCCGTCGCCCGGTGCAGTTGGCGCCCTGTCGCGTCGCTGTAGCCGCCGCGCAGCAGCGGCGCGGTCTCGGCGTTGAGGAAGCCGACGATGCGGGACCGGGTCGCGATTCCACCGGCCCTGCGGTACATCAGTTCGTAGTGGGCACGGGCCGCACGCAGCATCACTATGTCGGCCGTGCCGACGCGGGTGACGCCGCCGCGGGAGACGTCGGCGTCCTCGGGCGGGTTCTCCCACTCCCAGACGGGCATCACCGCCAGGGTGCCCGTGACGGCGGCCGAGGCGAGTGTGTGCGGGCGCTGCTGTGCGTCGGAGCGCCACAGCGCGGTGGCCCGCTCGACGAATCCGGTGAGCGTGGACGCGGGCACGGCCGCGCCGGCGCCCGGGGTCGCCATGCCGATGTCGTCCAGCGAAAGAGGCCTGTTCAGCCGGTTCCCGAGCACTTCGCAGATCAGGTCCGGCACCTGGCCGCGCGGGCGCTGTCCCTTCAACCAGCGGGCCACCGCGGTGTGTTCGTACCGCAGGCACAGTCCGCGGGAGCGGCCGGCCCGGTTGATGTGCGCGGCGAGGCCCGCCCGGGACACCCCCGCCTCCTCGATCAGGGCCTCCAGCAGAATGTTCGGCTCCGTTGCCCCCATGCGCCCCTCCGGTGGTTCGGCACGCCGAGGCGTGTCGCACCAGTGGAGCACGATTCACACGGGGTGTGAACGGAATGCCCCAACCGTCCCGCTGCGCACGCTGTTGCACCGATGCGCGGATCGGTTGAATCAGTCGTCTCGCAAGAGGCGGCCGGGTCGTCTGCTCCCCCTCGTACAGTCGACGACCCGCACCCGCGCCGTCCGTCTCCGCCGACCTGCCCGATGCTCCGCGGCGGCGAGGACGGCGCGGGGAACGCCCGCGAGCGGTTCTGTGCCGCTCGGCGAGCACGGAAGGGGCGTATCCGGTCGCCGGATACGCCCCTTCATTCACGCCGTGCGACGCGCGGTGCTATGCGCCCCGCAGCACCGCGCCCGTCCGCTCGGCGGCCAGCGCCACCGCGGCGTCACGGGCGGCCGTGGCCTCGTCGACGGTCAGCGTGCGGTCCGCGGCGCGGAAGCGCAGCGCGTACGCCAGGGACTTGCGGCCCGCACCGATCTGCTCGCCGGTGAAGACGTCGAACAGCCGCAGCGATTCGAGGAGTTCACCCGCGCCCGCGCGCAGCGCCCGCTCCACCTCGGCGGCGGGGACGCTCTCGGCGACGATCAGCGCGACGTCCTGGGTCGCCACCGGGAAGGCGGAGATGCGGGGCGCCCGGAGCGCACCGTCGGCCGCCTGCTCCAGGACGTCGAGCTCGACCTCCATGGCGCAGGTGCGCTCCGGCAGGTGGAGCTCCTTGATGACGCGCGGGTGCAGCTCGCCGGCGTGCCCGAAGAGGGTCTCCTCGCCGTTCACCGTCACATACAGCGCGGCGCAGCGGCCCGGGTGCCACGGTGCGTGCTGGTCGCTCCGGACGATCACCTCGACACCGGCCTCGCGGGCGATGGTACGGGCGGCCTCGATGGAGTCCGCCCAGTCGGCCGGGCGGCCCTTGCCCCACCAGCCGGCCTGCTCGCGGGCGCCCGCGAGGACGACCGCGGCGCGGCGCGGCTGACGCGGCAGCGTGGCGTCGAGCCCGGCGATCTCCTCGTCGGTGGGACGCCGGTCGACCGGCAGCCGCACGGCCTTCGTCTCGCTGCCGGTGGGCCTGAAGACCAGGCCGGTCTCGAAGAGCGCGAGGTCGTGGCTGCCGCGGCCGTCGTTGCGCCGCAGTGCGCCGAGCAGGCCCGGCAGCAGCGTGGTGCGCAGCGCCGGCTCCTCGTCGGAGAGCGGGTTGACGAGCTCGACCGTACGGCGACGGGCGTCGTCGGCGTCGATCCCGAGCTGGTCGAGGACCGCGTCACCGATGAACGGGTAGTTCAGCGCCTCGACGTAGCCGGCCCCGGCGAGCGCCCGGCCGACCCTGCGGTGCAGCCGCTGGCGGTCGGTGAGCCCGCGGCCGGACGGCGGCGTCGGGAGGGTGGACGGGAGGTTCTCGTAGCCTTCGAGCCGGATGACCTCTTCGGCGAGGTCGTTGGGCTCGCCGAGGTCGGGGCGCCAGGACGGCACGGTGACGAGCAGCTCGTCCTGACCGTAGACGTCGCAGCCGACCTCCTGGAGACGCCGTACGACGGTCTCGCGGCCGTAGGTGACACCGGCCACCCGGTCGGGATGGTCGGCGGGCATCGTGATGGTGCGGGGCGCGGACGGGGCGCTGACCTCGGTGACCCCGGCCTCGGCGGTGCCTCCGGCGAGCAGCACCAGGAGGTCGACGGTGCGCTGCGCGGCGGCGGCCGCGGCCTGCGGGTCGGCGCCGCGCTCGAAGCGCTTGGACGCCTCGGAGGACAGCTTGTGGCGGCGCGCGGTACGGGCGATCGAGATCGGGTCGAAGTGCGCGGCCTCGATGACGACCTCGGTGGTGCTGTGCGCACCCTCCTGGACGTCCGCGATCTCGGTGTTGGCACCGCCCATGACGCCCGCGAGGCCGATCGGCCCGCGGTCGTCGGTGATGACCAGGTCCTCGGCGTCCAGGACGCGGACGGTGCCGTCGAGGGTGGTGAGCTTCTCGCCCTGCTGGGCGCGGCGCACCCCGATCGGCCCGTCGAGGCGGGAGCGGTCGTAGGCGTGCAGCGGCTGGCCGAGCTCCAGCATCACGTAGTTGGTGACGTCGACGGCGAGCGAGATCGGACGCATCCCGGCCTTCTGCAGCCTGCGCCGCAGCCAGATCGGGGAGCGGGCCTCGGGCTGGAGGCCGACGACGGCGCGCGCGGTGAACCTGTCGCAGCCGATCGGGTCGGCGATCTTGACCGGGTAGCCGAACGCGTTGGGAGCGGGCACGTCGAGAAGCGCCGGGTCGCGCAGCGGCAGCCCGTACGCGATGGCGGCCTCGCGGGCGACACCACGCATGGAGAGGCAGTAGCCGCGGTCCGGTGTGACGGCGATGTCGAGGACCTCGTCGACGAGCTGGAGCAGCTCGATGGCGTCGGTGCCGACCTCGTGCTCCGGCGGCAGCACGATGATGCCGTGGGTGCCGTCGTCGCCCATGCCGAGTTCGTCGGTGGAGCAGATCATGCCGTGCGAGGTCTTGCCGTACGTCTTGCGTGCGGCGATCGCGAAGTCGCCGGGCAGGACGGCGCCCGGGAGGACCACGACGACCTTGTCGCCGACGGAGAAGTTACGGGCTCCGCAGACGATCTCCTGCGGCTCACCGGTGCCGTTGGCACCGCCGACGTCGACCGTGCAGAAGCGGATGGGCTTCTTGAAGCCCTCCAGTTCCTCGATGGTCAGTACCTGTCCGACGACCAGCGGGCCCTTGAGGCCGGCGCCGATCCGCTCGACGGTCTCGACCTCCAGACCCACGGCGACGAGCTTGGCCTGTACGTCTCGGCCGGTCTCCGTCGCCGGCAGGTCGACGTACTCCCGCAGCCAGGAAAGCGGGACGCGCATCAGATCTCCATCCCGAACGGCCGGGTGAACCGGACGTCACCCTCGACCATGTCTCGCATGTCTTCTACGTTGTGGCGGAACATCAGCATGCGTTCGATGCCGAAGCCGAAGGCGAATCCGCTGTACTTCTGGGGGTCGACGCCGCAGGCGATGAGCACCTTGGGGTTGACCATGCCGCAGCCGCCGAGCTCGATCCAGCCCTCGCTGCCGCAGGTGCGGCAGGGGCGGTCCGGGTTGCCGACGGACGTGCCGCGGCAGACGTAGCAGACCATGTCCATCTCGGCGGACGGCTCGGTGAACGGGAAGAAGTTCGGCCGGAGCCGGGTCTTCATGTCCGGGCCGAAGAGCGCCTGGACCATGTGGTCGAGGGTGCCCTTGAGGTCGGCCATGGTCAGGCCCTCGTCGACGGCCAGCAGCTCGATCTGGTGGAAGACCGGGGTGTGCGTCGCGTCGAGCTCGTCGGTGCGGTAGACGCGGCCGGGGCAGACGACGTAGACGGGGGGCTCGCGGTCGAGCAGCGTACGGGCCTGGACCGGCGAGGTGTGCGTACGCAGCACGACACCGGACTCGTCGTTGTCCGCTCCGTCGGCGCCGCGGACGAAGAAGGTGTCCTGCATCTGCCGGGCCGGGTGGTCGGGCACGAAGTTCAGGGCGTCGAAGTTGAACCACTCCGCCTCGGCCTCGGGGCCCTCCGCGACCTCGTAGCCCATGGCCACGAAGACGTCCGCGACGCGCTCCATGAAGGTCGTCAGCGGGTGACGGGCGCCGGCCGGGGTGCGGTCGTAGGGCAGCGTGACATCCACCGCCTCCTCGACCAGCACGCGGGCGTCCCGCTCGGCCTCCAGCTCCGCCTGCCGGGCGGCGAGGGCCTTGCCCACGGCGCCGCGGGCCTGGCCCACGCGCTTGCCCGCCTCGGCCTTGGCCTGCGGCGGCAGTGCGCCGATCTCCCGGTTGGCGAGCGAGAGGGGCGAGGTACCACCGGTGTGCGCGGTCTTCGCCTGGGCGAGCGCGTCGAGGTCACCGGCGGCGGCGAAGGCGGCGAACGCCTCGTCCCGCATGCGCTCGATCTCTTCCGGTTTCAGTGCCTCGACCTCGACTGGGTCGTACGACTTGTTCGGTGCCGACATCTCTTCCCGTGCTTCCGATTGGCTGATTACTGCGCTTACCGGGGGATGCCCCGGACCCCCATGGCCCCGCTCGACGACTGGAGGACGCAAAGGTGCCAAAGGTCGAGTCTAAGGGCCTGAGAATGTGTGGGAGGCCCGTGGGCTGCTCAGACCAGGTAGGCCGGCGTGCTCACGGGCAGGATAAATCGGAATTCCGCGCCGCCGCCGGGGCCACGGCCGACCGTGATCGTACCGCCGTGCGCCTCGACGATGCCCTTGACGATGTAGAGGCCCAGGCCCGTGCCACCGCGCTTGCTCCCCCGCCAGAAGCGGGTGAAGACACGGCCCATCGATTCCTCGGGGATGCCGGGGCCTTCGTCGCTCACGGTGACGGCCGTTCCCTTCTCGTCGCTCTTCGCGGGTGCGGGTGCGACTTCGATGGTGACGGTTCCCTCGCCGTGGCGCACCGCGTTTTCCAGCAGGTTGCCGAGCACCTGGTCGACCTTGTCCGGATCTGCCCAGACCACGGGCAGCGGCTGACAGGTGCGGACGAGGAAGCGGTCCGGGGTCTGGCCGTTCGCGGTGAGGGTCTGGATGTGGCGTTCGACGGCCGCGGAGAGGTCCACGGGCTGGCGTCGCAGCTCCAGTCTCCCGGAGTCGATCCGGGAGATGTCGAGCAGTTCCGCGATGAGCCGGGTGACACGGCCCGCGTCGGCGTCGACGGTCTCCAGCATCAGGCGCTTCTGGTCGTCGGTGAACCGCTCCCACTTGGCGAGGAGGGTCGCGGTGAAGCCCTTGACGGAGGTCAGCGGCGAGCGCAGTTCGTGGGCGACCGTCGCGATCAGTTCGGCGTGGCTGCGTTCATTGCGGCGACGGGCCTCGGTGCCGCGCAGCGAGACCACCAGCCGGCGTACGGGACCGGTCGGGTGCTCGCGCACGTACCGTGCGGAGACCAGGACCTCCCGGCCGCCCGGCAGCAGCAGATTGCGCTCGGGCTGGCCGACGCGGGTGGCGAGTCCGCCGTACGGGTCGGTCAGGGCCCACCAGCGGCGGCCCTTGAGGTCCTCCAGGGGCAGCACGTGCTCCAGGGGTCGGCCGAGGGCGGCGGCCCGGGGGACGGCGGTGATCCGGGCGGCGGCGGCGTTGAAACAGATGACCCGGCCGGTCTCGTCGGCGACGACCAGACCGTCGGGGAGGTCGTCGGGGTCGACGGCCGCGTTGTAGGGTCCCGGGTCCGCGCCGTCACCCGGTCCGTCCGCCGGGCCGGGGCCCTCGCGGGGGCGCACGACGGCCGTGTGTGTGTCGCGCGGCCTGCTCATGCCGACAGCCATATCCCGTACCCCACCTCTCGAACCGGTGCAGTGGGCCCCCGAGTCCGTCACCCTACTAGTCGTCGGTGACGGAGCGACACCCTGCGGGGGCGCACTGCCACGGTCCGCCGTCGGGCGGGGTACGGGGCACGGCGTCGGCCGGACGGCGGCCTCGACGCGGTCCCCGGCCGGCCTGGTTGCCCGCTCCCGCTTCATGAGCGATCCGGAGGCGAACGATCCGGCGGCCGTGCAGGCCGCGATCACCATCAGGAGCAGGGCCGCACCCCACGAGGCACCGTTCGCCGCGCCGGTCAGCGAGGTGGCGAGCAGCGGTACGAATCCGGCCACGACTCCCGCGAGATTGTAGGACATCGCGACCACGCGGGATCGGAACGCCTCGGGGAACATGCCGGAGACCACGGCGCCGATGAGGGCGTACGGAATGGAGAGCGATCCGGTCGGGATCGGTGCGGAGCGGTCGGCGTCGAGGACCGTGAGGTCGGCGAGGTACCCGGGGACGAGGCGTCCCTTGCGGTCGCCGAAGCCGGTGGCGCGGGCGGAGCCCTCGGTCCAGACGCGCAGGGCGTCTGGACCGGGACGCGCGCGTCGGGTCCGTGGACGGCGCCCGAGCCGGTGCGCCGCTGGACCAAAACCTGGATGGCGGGCAGCGGGGCGCCGGGCGCGACGGGCCGGTCGGAGCTGCCGGGTACCGGCAGGCCGAGGTCGAGCAGCGAGCGCAGCCGGTAGGACAGGCGGTGCGCCGGGCACCGAGCGACTCGGCCATGGCGTCGCCGAACGGCGGCAGGAAGTTGTGCTGCGGTACGGGGACCACGCCCGGTTCGGCGAACCTGCCCGGCTGGTCGGGGCGGACCACCCCGGCGTGCTCGATGCGGTGGCGCGGGTGGCGGCGCCGGCGGCGTCGGCGACGGTCTCCACGGGGTACGGGAGCACGTGCCGCTGCACGAGGCGCTGGGCGGTCTCCTCCACGAGCCCGTCGGGCCGGCCGTCCTCGTCACGGGAGACGACGCCGCCGTCCGGGTCGGTGAAGCCGTCGGCCAGGATGCCGGCGCAGCGCGGGCCTGCCGGGCGTCGCGCGCACGCCGGGCATGATGCGGACGAGAGACCCTAACCGCGCGGGCGCTGCGCGCGGGCGGAGGCGTACAGGCAGACGGCCGCCGCCGTCGCCAGATTGAGGCTCTCCGCCTTGCCGTGGATCGGCACCCGCACCACGGCGTCGGCCAGCGCCCGGGTCTCCTCCGGCAGGCCCCAGGCCTCGTTGCCGAAGACCCAGGCGGTCGGCCCGCCCATGGTCCCCGCGTCGAGCTCGTCGTCGAGGTCGTCCTCACCGGCGCCGTCGGCGGCGAGAATCCGCACGCCCGCCTCCCTCAGTCCCTGGACGGCCCGCTCGACCGGGACACCGACGGAGACCGGCAGATGGAAGAGCGACCCGACCGAGGCCCGGACCGACTTGGGGTTGTAGAGATCCACCGAGGCGTCCGTGAGCACGACGGCGTCGGCGCCCGCGGCGTCGGCGCAGCGCAGCACCGTACCGGCGTTCCCGGGATCGCGTACGTGGGCGAGGACGGCGACCAGTTTCGGCTTCGCGGCGAGGATGGCCTCGAACGGCGAGTCGAGGAAGCGGCAGACACCGATCAGGCCCTGCGGGGTGACGGTCTGCGACACATCGGCGAGCACGTCTCCGTCCGCGAGGTGCACCCGGGCGCCGGCCGCGTGGGCGGCTTCGACGATGTCGGCGTACCGCTCGGCCGCCTCGACGGTGGCGAACAGCTCGATCAGCGTCGCTTCGCCGTCGTCGCCGCGGTGCTCGGCGGCCTCGCGCACGGCCTGCGGCCCCTCGGCGATGAACCTGCGCTCCTTGCCGCGGAAATTGCGCTTGGCCAGCCGCCGGGCGGCGGTGACGCGCGGCGATCGCGGGGAGATCAGTTCGGGGGTGCCCATGGTCGGCGGCGAGCCTCTCTGCGTACGGGGGTGGTGACGGGTACGGAGGTGACGGACGTACGGAACACGTCGTGCAACGCACCGGACCCGCAGACGACGAGCGCCTGCGGGTCCGGCTCAGAAGCCAAGAAGTGCGACCTGGGTCAGGCGGCCTTCGGGGCGTTGACGTCGCTCGGGAGGGCCTTCTGGGCGACCTCGACGAGGGCGGCGAACGCGTTGGCGTCGTTGACCGCGAGCTCGGCCAGGATCTTGCGGTCCACCTCGATGTTGGCGGCCTTCAGACCCTGGATGAGGCGGTTGTACGTCATGCCGTTCTGGCGGGCAGCGGCGTTGATGCGCTGGATCCACAGCTGACGGAAGTCGCCCTTGCGCTTCTTGCGGTCGTTGTAGTTGTAGACGAGGGAGTGGGTGACCTGCTCCTTCGCCTTGCGGTACAGGCGGGAGCGCTGGCCCCGGTAACCGCTGGCCTGCTCGAGGATCGCCCGGCGCTTCTTGTGAGCGTTTACTGCCCGCTTGACGCGTGCCACTTTTTAACTCCTTGTAGCGGGGCCGTGGTTGGACTCACACGGCCCGGAAACGAATTGGTCCCGGTCTGGTCGAGGTCGCCGCCCCCGGATTCACCGGGGGCTTCGGCCTCACTTGCCGAGAAGCTTCTTGACCTTCTTGGCGTCGGCCGGGGCCAGCTCGACCGTGCCGGTCAGCGAGCGGGTCTTCTTGGACGACTTGTGCTCAAGAAGGTGGCGCTTGCCGGCGCGCTCACGGAGCACCTTGCCGGAGCCGGTGATCTTGAAGCGCTTGCTGGCACCGCTGTGCGTCTTGTTCTTCGGCATCGCGCCGTTCTCTCCTCGTCAGTGGCGCCCCTCTCGGTGCGGGCACCGGACAGCAGGGGCGTCAGATCTTGGTGGGGATTCCGGGGGGACCCGGGGCCGCCTGGATGGCGGCCCCCTGAGGTCACGCCTCGGAAGGTGTCTCGGCCGAAGCCTCGGGCTGCGGGGCAGCCTCCCCCGCGGCTTCGGCGTCGGGGGTGGATCCCTGACGCTCCGCCTTGCGGGCGGCCTGGGCCTCGCGGGCCTCGGCCATGGCTTCGGTCTTCTTCTTGTGCGGGCCCAGAACCATGATCATGTTCCGGCCGTCCTGCTTCGGGTTGGACTCGATGAAGCCGAGTTCCTCCACGTCCGAAGCGAGACGCTGGAGCAGTCGGAAGCCCAGCTCGGGGCGGGACTGCTCACGACCACGGAACATGATCGTGATCTTGACCTTGTCGCCCTGCTTGAGGAACCGGACGACGTGACCCTTCTTGGTGTCATAGTCGTGCGGGTCGATCTTCGGCCGGAGCTTCATCTCCTTGATGACCGTGTGCGCCTGGTTCTTGCGCGCCTCACGGGCCTTCATGGCCGACTCGTACTTGAACTTCCCGTAGTCCATGAGCTTGCACACGGGCGGACGGGCGGTCGCCGCCACCTCGACCAGGTCGAGGTCGTACTCCTGTGCGAGTTCCAGGGCCTTGGCAAGCGGAACAATCCCGACCTGCTCGCCGCTGGGACCGACAAGTCGCACCTCGGGTACGCGAATCCGGTCGTTGATGCGGGGCTCGGCGCTGATGGATCCTCCTCGGTAGCACCACGCGGCCGCCTGGCGGACAGCCACGTAACGTCTGTTGCGTGAGACCAACCGCACCAGGCCAAGAAAAATGCCCCGGACGGGACACAGGCGGGGCTCCTGGAACAACCGGAACACCGCCGCGGTCAACCGCGGGGCGCATCGGGCGGCTCCATCGTCCGTACGGAACGATGGTCGCCACCTGACCGGTGACCCGCTGTCCGATGAGGACAGCCAGGTGGGAGATCGGAGCCTCCACTTGTGGGCCGGGCACATAGCTGCCCAGCCGGTCGTTACACAAGGTTAGCAGCTCCCCCGGGCGGGCGCTAACCGGCTGCCGCCCGCGGCTCCCGCAGACAGGGGGGCGCCGCGGGGGGCCTATCGTAGGGCTCATGAGTGACGCGACACCCACCACCGATTCCCCCGGCTTCGACGACATGGCCCGCGACATCGCGGAGGTGCCCGCGGTCGAGGTGATCGTGACGGTCGCGGTCAACCTGATGAGCGCCGCAGCCGTGAAGCTCGGACTGACCGAGGACGGCGACGAGCACAAGGACCTCGACGAGGCCCGCAAGCTGGTGCACGCGCTGGCCGGCCTGCTGGACGCCAGCACCACCGAGATCAGCTCGTTCCACGCGGCTCCGCTGCGTGACGGCCTGAAGTCCCTGCAGCTCGCCTTCCGCGAGGCGTCGCTCGTTCCGGACGAGCCCGGCCAGGGTCCCGGCGAGAAGTACACGGGTCCTGTCTTCGGCTGAGCCCACCCGCCCGCCCGAACCGCTCCACGACGTTCCACGGCCGTGGGCCCCTGCCCGTCCCGGGCCCGGGTCCACGGCCTTCGTCGTCTCCGGCCCCGGCACCTGCCGGGTCTGCGAGCCCTCCGGCACGGGACCGCCGTCCGAACGCCGGTCCGGCGGTCGGCACGTGCATCCGTACGCGCCGGACCGGCCGGGCGATCAGCGCGTGAACAGGGCCTCACCGGGAGCGGTCGCGTCGGCCGGGAGCAGCGCCAGGTCCAGGCCACGCACCAGGCGCGCGCGCAGGACCTCATCGGCCGCCAGCCGTTCCGCGACCCGTCGGGCGGCGTCGGCGGGCTCCGCTTCGGGGGCGAGCACGAGCGCGAGGGTGCCGTCCGCCCGCCCGGGACCGAGGTGGGCGCGGAGCACCGCGGGTTCCGCGGCGACCGCGTGCCGTACCGCCGAGGTGACCGCGGGGTCGTCCAGCGGATCGGCGCTGGTGCGGCCCTCGGCGAGGGCGAGCAGGGCGGGACCGGTCAGCTCGAACGCCACCGGGCCGGCGAGATCGAGGACGACCGTGTCCGCCTTCTCGTGCGCGGCGGCCTGCAGTGCCTGGTGCAGGGGCACGGCGACGGGGCGGGCCTGCGGATCCCAGCGGGCCAGCGAGTCGGTCGAGGTGAAGGCGGGCAGGGCCCGGCGGTCTCCCGCCTGAAGGGTGGGGACGGCCATGTCGCTGGTCTTCTCGCGGCGCAGCCCCCGCTCGTCCTCCTCCACCTCGCCGAGCACGGCGACGACGGGGACCAGGAGCCGGGTGCCCTGGAGTGCTTCGAGGACCGGGCCGACGGCCTTCCGGTCCTCGGCCCACGCGGCCAGTGCCGCGCTCAGGGCCGGATCAGCCGTGCCGTCGTCGTCGGAGTAACCGGGGTCCGGAATGTTCTTCAGCGCCACGGGGCGAGCGTAGTGCCTGGGGATTCCCACCCTGGCAACCGGGGGTTTCTTACCCTGCAACCGGGGGTTTCTTACCCTGGCAACAGGTCGGACTCAGCCAGTTCCCAGGTGCTGTTCCTAACGTCCGATGCATGTCCCGAAGTAGATTCCGCGGCTCCACGCTGTCCGTAGCCGTGACGGCCGTGCTTCTGCTGGTGGGTTCGGCCGCGGGTGGCATCTGTCTGGCCGGCCGGTCGTCGGATCACGCTCCCCGCGCCTCGGCGTCCGTATCGTCCGTACCGGCCGCCGGGAGCACTCCGGTCCCGGCAACGACGAGTGAGGAGCCGCCGATGGATCTCGACGCGGCGCTGGCCGCGGCGGTGGAGCCGCTGCTGACCGACGTGGGTGACGCGGAGGTGTCCGTCGCGGTGCTGGACACGGGGAGCGGGGCACAGGCGGTCTACGGGGACGGCACGTACGACACCGCCAGCATCGTCAAGGTCGACATACTCGCGGTGCTGCTGCTCCGGGCCCAGGACGAGAGGCGCGTGCTCACCTCCGACGAGCGGGATCTCTCGGCAGCCATGATCAAGTGGAGCGACAACGCCGCCGCCACCGCGCTGCTACGGGCGATCGGCGGGTCGAAAGCACTCGACGCGGCCAACGCCCGCCTGGGCCTGACCGGGACGACGGCCGCGCACGCATGGGGTCTGACCAGTACCACTGCGGCGGATCAACTGACCCTGCTGAAGGCGGTGTTCGGTACGGGATCGGAACTGAGCGCGGCCTCCCGCACCTATCTGCGGCGGCTGATGGAGCAGGTCGTGGCCGACCAGCAGTGGGGGGTGTCGGCGGCGGGCAGCGACTGGGCCCTGAAGAACGGCTGGCTGCCCCGGACGACGACCGGGCTGTGGGACATCAACAGCATCGGACAGGTGCGGGCGGACGGCCGCACCTATCTGGTGGCGGTGCTCTCGGGCGGGCAGCGGACGATGGAGGCGGGCATTGCGCTCGTCGAGTCGGTGGCGCAGGCGGCGGTGGGTGTGCTCGACGCCGCTCGGTGAGTACGCGACGGGCGGGGCCGCGTTCAGCGCCGTACGGTGGCCGGTCTGCCGCCCCTGCCGCGCCACAGCACCACGGCCAGTGCCAGCAGGACCGCTCCGAGACCGCCCGCGGCGGGGGCGAGCCAGCCCGCGGGGCCGCTGTCATGGCGCTCGGGGGTGGGGCCGGGGCCGAAGTACGGCTTCCGGTATCCGGTCTCGGCGGACTCGGCACGCAGGCCGGCGGGACGGAGCGCTGCCCCGGCCCTGATCGCCGCGGCGGGGTCGACGATGCCGTACCCCCGGGCGTCGTCCCGGCCGGATGCCGGGGCGCTGCGGGCCGTGTCCGTGAGCAGGCGCTTGATCTGGGCGGGGGTCAGTCCCGGGTGCGCGGCGCGGACCAGCGCGACCGCGCCC
The DNA here is from genome assembly GCF_055584025.1 of Streptomyces sp. NPDC104309. NCBI lineage: Bacteria > Bacillati > Actinomycetota > Actinomycetes > Kitasatosporales > Streptomycetaceae > Streptomyces > Streptomyces sp. NPDC104309. The sequence goes on from NZ_JBVJMV010000003.1 coordinate 231,587, forward strand.
GAGACGAACGCGGCGGCGGCGGAGGTGCCCCACTCCACGTAGTACTGACGGTCGGGGGCGGGGACGACGATGTCGACTCCGGGGGCGCTGACGGTCGCGTACCAGCGGCGGGTGGAGAACCCGGCGTGGGTGCCGTACCGGTCGACGGCGGCGACCGCTATCACGCCGGGATAGGCGGCGGGGTACGAGATGTGGTCGCCCTTCTCGCCCCCGTTGCCCGACGAGGCGACGACGACGGCGCCCTTCTTCAGCGCGTACTGGATGGCGGCGTCCTCGCCCGGTTCGGGGTGGGCCGACTCGCTGTCGTCGCCGAGCGAGAGGTTGATGACGTCGGCGCCGTGGTCGGCGGCCCAGTGGATGCCGTCGGCGAGGGCCGTGCCCCGGGACTCCCGGGCCTTGGCGCGGGACGGGTCGGAAGCTTCGAGAATCACCCGGACCGGAAGGATCTTCGCCTCGGGCGCGATGCCCTGGACGCCGTCGCCGCGTCCGTCACCATGGCCGTGACCCGCGATGATCCCGGCCATCGCGGTGCCGTGCCGGGCCCAGGAGCGGTCGCCGCGGCCGGCGCCGAATCCGATCATGTCCTTGCCGGGCAGCACCTGGCCCGCGAGGTCGGGGAGGCTGCCGTCGACCCCGGTGTCGACGACGGCCACGGTGATTCCCCTGCCCTTGGTGGTCCGCCAGGCCTGATCGGTGTGGAGAGCCTGGAGGCCCCACTGCTGGTCCCGGATGGCATCGGCCCCGGCCGGCTCCGCGGGCAGGAGGGCGAACGCGGTGGCGGCGCAGACGGCGCCCAGGGCGCGGCGGCGCGTGCGGCGGCTCATTCCGGCTTCTCCGTGAGGTCGGTGACGGCCCGGCGCAGGCCGCGTTCGATCCGGTCGGCGATTCCCTTGGCCTCGTGGCCGAGTCCGGCCTGGGCGGCGGCCGTGGTGGCGTTCGCGGCCATGGCCTTGGCGGCGGGTTGCGGATCGGGGACCGTGCGGCCGTCGGCGAATCCGGAGACGGCGAACACGACGACGGGGACCTCGGTCAGTACGTGGATGGTCCAGCTGGCGCGCTGCCGGTCGCCGAATCCGGCGGCGACCGTGTCCTTGACGGAGTACGCACGGGGCATCAGGTCGGCGCGCCGGTCGAGGTGCTGGTCGGTGAAGCGGGTGCTCAGCGCCCTCATGGCCTCCGTGTCACCCTCGGTGAAGATCACCCCGACCGTGGTGACGCCGCTGCTGGTGGCGTCGGTGTAGGTGGCCCGGAGCATGCGCTCGCACCCGACGGGGGCGAGGGTCCTGGCCAACAGCGGGTCCAGGGCCGACGCGCAGCCGCCGTCCGGGGCGACGGCGACCCGGGTCCAGACCCGGTCGGCACCGCCGGGCCCCGCCCCGTCACCGGCCAGCGTGCGCGGGAAGAGGGTGTCCACGGGGACGCTGTGCCAGGCCGAGCGGCCCACGGTGTAGGCGCTATGGGCGGCCGGGTCGGCCGAGGAGTCGCTGGTCAGCCAGGCGCCGGTGGCCGCGCCGCCGATCAGTCCGAGCCCGAGCACCACACACGCGGCGGCGGTCGCGGTCCTGAGGGGCCGGCGGGTACGGATGGGGCGCAGCCGGGTCGTGGTCTCGACGGGGGTCTCGGGCGGCGGGTGGCCGTACGGGTAGGTCCGAGGCTGCTGGTACGCGTGCGGGAGATGCGCCGGCCCGGTCGGTGGCGACCCCGCACCCGGGTGCGGGGTGAGGTCCACGGCACCGACGGGCCGTCGGCGGGTCGGGGCGGGCGGCTGCTCGGGGCGGCGCGGCGCGGCGGCGGGAACGGCGGACGAGGGGGCCAGGGGCACGGGCCGGAGCCGGGCCGTCGTCTCCACGGGCGGCGCTTCGGCCGCGGGCGGCGTCTGAGGCGTCACCACCGGCTGCGGCCCCTGAGGCGGCGCCGGTCGCTGCGGCCGCTGCTCCGGCTCCGGTGGCCGAGACGCGGAGGGCGCTGCCGGGGCGGTCGGGACCACGGGCACCGCCGGACCGGGGTTCGGCGTCGGCTCTCCGGGCGGCGGGGTCGTGGGGCGGGGCGGGACGGGCGCGGCGGCCGAGATGTCGGCAGGACGCCGCGCGGGATGTGCGGTCGTCGGTGGCGGCGGGGTCGTGGGGCGGGGCGGGACAGGAGCACGTGGCGCCTCGGTACTCATCCGCCCCCCTGGTCCTGTTCCGTACCGTGCGCGGATCGACGTCACAGGCAGGCCTGTTGGTTGCCGCGTGCCCGTCACTCTACGGGGTGGGACGGCCCCTGCGGGAGCGGGACGCCGCGCCCCTGGACGATCTGCGCAGATCATCCCCCTACCCAGCGGTACGGACGTCTGGCAAGCTGCGGCCATGACTGCCCGCGCCGCTGACCGGACCCGCTACAACCGGGCCACCGCCCATCTGGACGCCCCGATCGCCATCGTCGATCTGGACGCGTTCGATGCCAATGCCGACGATCTCGTGCGCCGGGCCGCCGGGAAGCCGATCCGGGTGGCGAGCAAGTCGGTGCGCTGCCGGACCCTGCTGGAGCGGGTGCTCGCGCGGCCGGGTTTCGCGGGGATCATGTCGTTCACGCTGGCCGAGTCTCTGTGGCTGGCGCGGGCCGGTTTCGAGGACGTGCTGCTGGCCTATCCGTCGGCCGACCGGGCCGCCTTCGCGGAGCTGGCCGCCGACCCGAAGCTGGCCGCCGCCGTGACGGTGATGGTGGACGACCACGCGCAGCTGGAGCTGATCGACGCGGCGCGGGCCGGTGGCCGCGAGGAGATCCGGGTCTGTCTGGAGCTGGACACCTCGTTGCGGCTGCTCGGCGGCCGGGTCAGGATCGGCGCCCTGCGCTCACCGCTGCGCTCCCCCGCCCAACTGGCCGAGCTGGCACGCTCGGTGGCGCGCAGGCCCGGCTTCCGGCTGGTGGGTCTGATGGCGTACGAGGGGCACATCGCCGGGGTCGGCGACTCGGTCGCGGGCCGGCCGCTGCGCTCCCGGGCGATCCGGCTGATGCAGGCCACGGGCCGCCGGGAACTGGCTGTCCGGCGGGCCGAGGTGGTGCGGGCGGTGCGGGCGGTGGCACCGGATCTGGAGTTCGTGAACGGCGGTGGCACCGGCAGCGTCCAGCACACGGCGGCGGAGCGCGCGGTGACCGAGATCGCGGCCGGGTCCGGGCTCTACGTACCGCGGCTGTTCGACAACTACACGTCGTTCACGGCGCGTCCGGCGGCACTGTTCGCCCAGCCGGTGGTGCGTCGGCCGGGTGTGGGTGCGGTGACGGTCCTCGGGGGCGGCTATCCGGCGTCCGGACCCGCGGGGGCGGACCGGCTGCCCGTCCCGTATCTGCCGGAGGGGCTGCGCTACGACCCGCAGGAGGGGCCGGGCGAGGTGCAGACCCCGCTGCTCGGCGCCCCGGCCGACGATCTGCTGATCGGTGACAAGGTGTGGTTCCGGCATGCGAAGGCCGGTGAACTGTGCGAGCGCTTCGACGAGTTGCAGCTGGTCGAGGGCGACCGTGTGACGGCTGCCGTGCCGACGTACCGGGGCGAGGGCCGTACGTTCCTCTGAGCCGGGGTCCCCGGCCGGGGCCAGGGTGCCACGGAGCTGCCCGCGCCGCCGCTCGTCCGGCCGTCGTCGATCGGCCGGATCGCCTTGGTGGCAATGTCCGTGCGGGAGAGCGGCGGGCCGTCGGGCCCCGCGTCGCACGCGTGGCGCACGATGACCGGTGCTTCGCCACCGGCTGTCGGGGGAGAGCCGCCGTCCGTCGAGGGAAGGCCGAGCGGCCGCACCTGGTTCCTCTCGTTCGGATCGTGCCGGGCTCGCGTGCCGATCCGGCGGCCGTCACCGTTCCCGTACGCGTCCCCGGCCGCCTCGGGCGGCCCGAACGGTCCGGGGACGGTGGCACCGGAGCACGCGAGCCCGGCCCGGTACCGAGGCTCTAGAGGGGTGTGACGTACGCCCCGGAGATACCCCCGTCGACGAGGAAGTCGGTGGCGTTGACGAACGAGGAGTCGTCGCTCGCGAGGAAGGCGACCGCCGCCGCGATCTCCGTGGCCTCGGCGAAGCGGCCGACCGGGATGTGCACCAGCCTGCGGGCGGCGCGCTCCGGATCCTTGGCGAACAGTTCCTGGAGCAGCGGGGTGTTGACCGGTCCCGGGCACAGCGCGTTGACCCGGATGCCCTCGCGGGCGAACTGCACGCCGAGTTCGCGGGACATGGCGAGGACGCCGCCCTTGGACGCGGTGTACGAGATCTGGCTGGTGGCCGCTCCCATGATCGCGACGAAGGACGCGGTGTTGATGATCGAACCGCGGCCCTGGCGGCGCATGTAGGGCAGGGCGGCCTTGCAGCAGAGGTAGACGGAGGTGAGGTTGACGTCCTGGACGCGCTTCCACGCCTCCAGGCCGGTGGTAAGGATGGAGTCGTCGTCCGGCGGGGAGATGCCCGCGTTGTTGAAGGCGATGTCGACGGAGCCGTAGGTGTCGAACGCGGTCTTGAAGAGCGCCTCGACCTGTTCCGGGTCGGTGACGTCCACCCGTACGAAGGTGCCGCCGACCTCCTCGGCCGCGGCCTTGCCCGCGTTCTCGTCGATGTCCCCGCAGACGACGTTCGCGCCCTCCGACGCCAGGCGGCGTGCGGTGGCCAGGCCGATGCCACTGGCGGCTCCGGTGATGACGGCGGTGCGGCCGGCCAGGCGGCGGCAGATGTTCTCGCTGTCGGTGGTGGTCATGCGGGCTCAGGCCTCCGTGCTGAAGAAGACGTTCTTGGTCTCGGTGAATGCGGCGAGCGCGTCGGGGCCGAGTTCGCGGCCGAGTCCGGATTGCCCGTAGCCGCCGAACGGGGTCCAGTAGCGGACGCTGGAGTGGGAGTTGACGGAGAGGTTTCCGGCCCGGACCGCCTGTGAGACGCGCAGCGCGCGGCCCACGTCACGGGTCCAGACCGAGCCGGCCAGGCCGTACTCCGTCGCGTTGGCGAGCCGGACGGCGTCGGCCTCGTCGTCGAAGGGCAGGACGACGGCGACCGGTCCGAAGACCTCTTCGGTGGCGACGGGCGAGTCGGGGCGGGCGTCGGTGAGGACGGTCGGCGGGAACCAGAACCCGGGGCCCTCGGGTGCCTTGCCGCTGAGGGCGGTCGCGTCCTCGGGGACGTAGCTGCGGACCCGTTCCAGTTGCGCCCGGGAGATCAGCGGGCCCATCTGGGTGTTCTCGTCGGACGGGTCACCCACGACGACCGATTCGATCGCCGGGGCGAGGAGTTCCAGGAAGCGGTCGTACGCGGATCGCTGGACCAGGATGCGGGTGCGGGCGCAGCAGTCCTGGCCCGCGTTGTCCAGGAACGCCATGGGTGCGGCGGCCGCGGCGGCCTCGATGTCGGCGTCGGCGAAGACGATGTTGGGGCTCTTGCCGCCGAGTTCGAGGGTGAGCCGCTTCACCCGGGCGGCGCATTTGGCCATGATCCGCTTGCCGATCCGGGTGGAGCCGGTGAAGACGATCTTGGCGATGCCGGGGTGCTCGACCATGGCGTTGCCCGTCACGTCGCCCGCGCCCGGCAGCACCTGGAGCAGGTGTTCCGGAAGCCCCGCGTCCAGGGCGATCCCGGCCAGTCGCAGGGCGGTGAGCGGAGTGGTCTCGGCAGGTTTGAGGAGTACGGCGTTGCCCGCGGCGAGGGCGGGGGCCATGCCCCAGGCGGCGATCGGCAGGGGGAAGTTCCACGGTGCGATGACGCCGACGACGCCGAGGGGTTCGAGGAGCGTGATGTCGAGTCCGCCGGGCACCGGGATCTGCCGGCCGGTGAGCCGTTCCACTCCCCCGGCCGCGTAGTCGAGCAGATCACGGACGTTGGCCGCTTCCCAACGGGCGTTGCCGAGAGTGTGGCCGGCCTCCTGGACCTCCAGTCGGGCGAGTGCCTCGGCTTCGCCGTCGACGGCCAGGGCGAAGCGGCGCAGCAGCCGGGCGCGGTCGGCGGGGGCGAGGGCGGCCCAGGTGCGCTGGGCGGCCGCGGCCCGCACGACCGCCGCGTCGACCTCGGCGACGGTGGTGGACGGGACGGTGGCGAGGAGTTCCTCCGTCGCCGGGTTGAGTACGTGGTGTTCCACCGGGTGGTCGGGTGTGGTCACTCAGTGCCTCACAGGCGTTCGAAGGAGCGGCGGAGCTCCCAGTCGGTCACTGCGGCGTCGAAGGCTTCGAGTTCGACGCGGGCCATGTTGCGGTAGTGCGCGACGACGTCGTCGCCGAAGGCCGCCCCGGCGATCTCGCTCCTCTCCCAGAGTCCGGCGGCCTCGCGCAGCGTGGTGGGGACGTGGTCGTATGCGGCGGTGTAGGCGTTGCTCCCGCACGGCTCGGGGAGTTCGAGTCCCTTCTCGATGCCGTGGATGCCCGCCGCGACCATGCCGGCGACGGCGAGGTACGGGTTGACGTCACCGCCGGGCAGCCGGTTCTCGAAGCGCGTCGAGCGGCCGTGGCCGACGACGCGCAGCGCGCAGGTGCGGTTGTCGTGGCCCCAGGCGACGGCGGTCGGGGCGAAGGAGCCCGGCTGGAAGCGTTTGTAGGAGTTGATGTTGGGTGCGTACAGGAGGGAGAAGTCGCGCAGGGCGGCCAGTTGTCCGGCGAGGAAGTGGCGCATCACCGGGGACATGCCGCCGTCCTCGCCCGCCATGGCGTTGTGCCCGGGCTCGTCGACGGGCTGGAGCGAGAGGTGGATGTGGCAGGAGTTGCCCTCGCGCTCGTTGAACTTGGCCATGAAGGTGAGCGCGACCCCCTCCTGGGCGGCGATCTCCTTGGCGCCGGTCTTGTAGACGGCGTGCTGGTCGCAGGTGACCAGGGCCTCGTCGTAACGGAACACGATCTCGTGCTGGCCGGGGTTGCACTCGCCCTTGGCCGACTCGACGGTGAGACCCGCGGCGGTCATGTCGTTGCGGATGCGGCGCAGCAGCGGCTCGACGCGGCCGGTGCCGAGGACGGAGTAGTCGATGTTGTACTGGTTGGCCGGGGTCAGGTCGCGGTAGTTGCGGTCCCAGGCCTGCTCGTAGGTGTCCTTGAAGACGATGAATTCGAGTTCGGTGCCGACATGGGCCGTGTAGCCGAGCTCCGCCAGCCGTTCCAGCTGGCGGCCCAGGATCCGCCGGGGCGCGGCGGCGACGGGGGCGCCGTCCACCTGGGTGAGGTCGGCCATGACCATGGCCGTGCCCTCGTTCCAGGGCGCCGGGCGCAGGGTGGAGAGGTCGGCGTGCATGGCGAAGTCGCCGTAGCCGCGGTCCCAGGAGGACATCGCGAATCCGTCGACGGTGTTCATGTCCGTGTCGACGGCGAGCAGGTAGTTGCATCCCTCGGTGCCGTGCTCCACGACCTCGTCGAGGAAGAAGCGGGCGGCGAACCGCTTGCCCTGCAGCCGTCCCTGCATGTCGGGGAAGGCGAGGACGACGGTGTCGATCTCACCGCTTGCGACGAGGGCGCGCAGCTCCTCGATCCCGAGCGGTGGGGTTCGGTCTGCCACGGGAAATTCCTCCTTCGGTCAGCCGGAACGCTTAAGGTATGCGAGAGAACCATTAATTGTGAAGGGAACACGGGACGTGGCCGAGGAAAGCGAGTTCACCGACCGTCCGATGCCCGTCCTGCGGCCGGTCCGGGCGGGGAACGGCTTCGAGGAGGCGCTGGAACAGATCCTCCAGGTGGTCAGGCTCGGACTGGTGCCCGGCGGCGGGCGGCTGCCGGCCGAGCGCGAGCTGGCCGAGCTGCTGGGGATCAGCCGGGTCACGCTGCGCGAGGTGCTGAAGGTCCTGCAGGACCAGGGCCTGGTGGAGAGCAGGCGGGGGCGGTACGGCGGGACGTTCGTGCTGCCCCGCACCGGCAGTCCGGGCGAGGACGAGCTGCGCCGGAAGGTGCAGTCCGTCGACATCGAGGACGTGCTGCGCTTCCGCGAGGTGCTGGAGGCCGGGGCCGCCGGGCTGTGCGCCGCACAGGGGCTGACGGACGAGGGCGCGGACCGGCTGCGTGCGGCTCTGACGGCGACTCACGAAGCACCTCTGCCCGAGTACCGCAGGCTCGACACCCTGTTCCATCTCACTCTGGCCGAACTCTCCGGCTCCGCGACGCTGACCGCGCAGTACGCGGCCGTCCGGGCCACGCTCAACGACCTGCTGGACTGCATACCGCTGCTCGTGCGGAACCTGGAGCATTCACAGCATCAGCACACGAGTCTGGTCGAGGCGGTTCTCGACGGGGACGCGGAGGCGGCGCGTGCGGTGATGCGTGAGCACTGCGCGGGCACGGCCGCGTTGTTGCGCGGATTCCTGACCTGAGCCGCGGCACGGCACCCATACCACAGCTGCCGCTCCCGTACCGACCCCCGGAAACGTAAAGGTATTCTCTGCCACCATTGACATCATGGAACCGAGTCCGCCCGCACAGGCGGCCGACCGGAGGGACATCCCGTGTCCGAACCTCTCATCGGCGTCTCCACCTATCTGGAGCCCGTGGCGCGCTGGGGTGTCTGGGAGCTGCCCGCCGCCCTCCTCCCGGCCGCCTACCCGCGCATGGTCCAGCGGTCCGGCGGCCTCGCCGCGCTGCTCCCCCCGGACGCCCCCGGCCGGGCGGCGGCCGCGGTGGCCCGGCTGGACGGTCTCGTGATCGCGGGCGGTGCCGATGTGGAACCGGAACGGTACGGCGCGGAGCGCGACTTCCGGACCGGTCCGCCGGCGCGGGAGCGCGACGTCTGGGAGCTGGCCCTGATCAGGGCCGCGCTGGAGTCCGGCACACCGGTGCTCGGCATCTGCCGCGGTATGCAGCTGCTCAACGTGGCGCTCGGCGGCACCCTGACCCAGCACCTCGACGGGCACGCCGGCCCCCTGGGCGCGACCGGGGTCCTCGGCACCCACCCCGTGACCCCCGTACCGGACACCCGCTACGCGTCGATCGTGCCCGAGGAGACCGACGTCCCCACCTATCACCACCAGTGTGTGGAGCGGCTCGCACCGGGGTTGGTGGCCTCCGCCCACGCGACGGACGGCACGATCGAGGCGGTCGAACTGCCGGGAGCGCAGTGGGTGCTCGGGGTGCAGTGGCATCCGGAGATGGGCGACGACCCACGGCTGACGCAGGCACTGGTGACGGCCTCCACGACCCGGCTCGTCCAGGCCCGTACGTCGTTCGAGGACCTCACGTCGCCGCGGACGACGGGGGCCTGAGAACGCGCGGCCGCAGGGCCCGTCACCAGCCCGTCGTCCGGACCGCTACAGGTCGCGGCCCGTGAGCGACAGCAGATCCCGGGCCGGGCCGGTCGGACGGTGGCCCGAGGGCCATACCGCGCGGAGCTGACGGCGGAGCCGTACTCCGGCGATCGGGATCTTGACCAGCCGTCTGGCGGACAGTTCCTCGCCCAGCGCCAGCTCGCTCAGCACGCACGGTCCCGCGCCGCTCTCCGCCGCCCCCTTCACCGCGGTGGTCGAGGAGAGTTCGAGCAGGGGCTGGGCGAGGCCGCCGTGCGCGGCCAGGGCCGCGTCGAGGACCTGGCGGGTGCCGGAGCCGTGCTCGCGCAGGATCAGCGGGGTCACGGCCAGTTCCTGCGGGGTCAGGGCGGTCCGGCGGCGGGCCCACGCGTGCGAGGGAGCCACCACGACGACGAGACGGTCGTGGGCGATGACCGTACCGTCGAGCCCTTCCGGCACAAAGAGGCCCTCCACGAAACCGAGGTCGGCCTCGCCGACGAGGAGCCGCCCCGCGACCGCCGCCGAGTTTCCGGCGAGCAGCGAGACCGCGGTGTCCGGCCGTTCGGCGCGCAGCGCTATCAGCCAGCCCGGCAGCAGGTATTCGGCGATGGTCATCGAGGCGGCGACCCGCAGCCGGGAATCCCGCCGGTCGCGCAGCGCCTGCGCTCCGGCGTCGAACGCCTCGGCCGCCTCGACGATCCTGCGCGCCCAGTCGGTGACCAGCGCGCCGGCGTCGGTGAGCCGGGAGCCGCGCGGTGAACGGTCCAGCAACGCCAGGCCGAGCTGCCGCTCCATCGACCGGATGCGGCTGCTGGCCGCGGGCTGGGTGACGCCGACGTCCCGTGCGGCGCGCCCCAGGCTGCCGTGCCGGGCGACGGCGAGGAGCAGCTCCAGCGCGCCGAGGTCGGGGACCCGGTGCGCGAGCGGAATGTATTGTTCACCGGCCATAAAGCCAGCTTATGACCTCATAGAGACGGTGTCCCTGGTGGGGCCCGGCCCGCGCGCCGAAAATCGTGGCATGGCCATCTTTCCGCAGACCCAGCAGTCCCCAGCCACGTATGCGACCGCTCCACGGCTCCCGCACCTGCGGCACATCGGCCCCAACTGGTACGCGACCGTCATGGGCACCGCCATCGTCGCGAGCGCGGGTGCCACCCTGCCCGTGCACATCCCGGGGCTCCGCGGTGTCTGCACGGTGGTGTGGGCTCTCGCAGCGGTCATGCTCGTCGCCGTGCTCACGGCCCGTACCGGCCACTGGATCGCCCATCGCGACCAGGCCCGCACCCATCTGCTCGACCCCGCCGTCGCCCCGTTCTACGGCTGTCTCGCGATGGCGCTGCTGGCGGTCGGCGGCTCGACGATGGTGGTCGGCCGGGATGTCATCGGGCATCCGGCGGCCCTGGCGCTCGATGTGGTGCTGTACACGACGGGCACGATGGTCGGACTGGCCTCCGCGGTCGCGATTCCGTATCTGATGGTCGTGCGCCACCGGGTCGAGCCCGGCACCGCGTCGCCGGTGTGGCTGCTGCCGGTGGTCGCCCCGATGGTCTCCGCGGCACTCGGCCCGCTGCTGGTGCCGGAACTGCCCGCCGGTCAGTGGCGGGAGGCGATGCTGCTGGCCTGCTACGCGATGTTCGGGCTGAGTCTGCTGGCCACGTTGGTGATGCTGCCGCTCATCTTCGCCCGGCTCGTCCACCAGGGCCCGCTGCCGCTCGTACTGACACCCACGCTGTTCCTGGTCCTCGGTCCGCTGGGGCAGTCGACGACCGCGGTCAATCAGCTCGCCGATGTGGCGCCGGGGTCGATCGGAGCGCCCTACGCCTCGGGCCTCGGGGTGTTCGCCGTGCTGTACGGGGTGCCGGTGATGGGCTTCGCGCTGATGTGGCTGGCGCTGGCCGTCGCGCTGGTGGTGCGGGCCGCACGGAACGGCATGACCTTCAGCATGACGTGGTGGGGCTTCACCTTCCCGGTCGGTACGTGTGTCACGGGCGCCGCGGGTCTGGCCCGGCACACCGGGCTCACGGCGTACACCTGGCTGGCCGTCGCCCTGTACGTGCTGCTGGTGACGGCTTGGGCGGTGGCCGGGCTCCGGACGCTGCGCGGGCTGTTCAGCGGAGCGCTGCTCGCAGCGCCGAAGGCGCCTGCGCCAGTGACGGCCCGTACCACGTGAGGAATCGCCCGTCGACGAGTGCGGCGGGCAGTGCCGGAAACGCCTCGGGCCCGTCGTCCGCGGTGAAGCGGTACGGCTCGTCGGGCAGGACGACCAGGTCGGCACCCGCCGTGTTGAGTGCGCCGAGCGGGATGCGGGGATAGCGCTCGGCGTGGTCCGCGTAGACGTTCTCGACACCGAGCCTGGCCAGCAGGTCCCCGGCGAAGGTGTCACGGCCCAGCACCATCCAGGGCCTGCGCCAGACGGGCACGACCGCACGGCGCGGGGCGCGGGGCGTCGGGAGCGCGGCCCAGCCGGCCTCGGCCTCGTCCAGCCAGCGCGGCCTGGTCTGTCCGCAGGCGGTGACCAGGACCCTTTCCAGTTCCTCGAAGGCCCGGTCGAGGGTGCGGACGCCGGTGACGAGCACCTCGATCCCGGCGTCCCCGAGCGCCGCGAGATCGCACGCGCGGTTCTCCTCCTCGTTGGCGACGACGAGATCGGGCCGGAGTGCGACGACGGCGGGCACGTCCGGGTTCTTGGTGCCGCCGATCCGGGCGGCGGTCAGGCCCGGCGGGTGGGTGCACCAGTCGGTGACGCCGACCAGCAGGCCGGGGGCGGTGACGGCGACGGCCTCGGTGAGCGAGGGGACCAGGGAGACGACTCGCACGGCGATTGCTCCTCTCTCAGCGACGTGGCTCGAAAGTGGCGTCGATGTGCTCGGCGACCGCGACGACCAGCAGCCGCGTGCCGGGCATCGTGGCCCGCCAGCGGTGCCGCACCCCGCCGGACAGGAACAGTGTGTCGCCCTCCTCCAGCCGGTGCGCCTGCCCCTCGGCCTCCACCTCCGCCGCGCCCCGCACCACGTACATCACCTCGTCGTTGCGGTGCTGGAACTCGCGCCCGAGGTCGAGTTCGCCGGTGAACTCCAGGGCGCTGAGCTGATGGCGTCCGCGCACCACCCTGCGTACCCCGTCACCCTCGCCCGCCCGTACGACCTCGACGGCGCGTGCCGAGTCGGCGGCGGCGCGCAGCCGTGCCGTGGTGGTCTCCAGGGCGTCGGCGACCCGGTCCAGGGACCGGGCGCTGGGCCTGGCCCGCTCGTTCTCGATCTGGCTGAGGAACGGCACGGACAGACCGCTGCGTCCGGCGACCGCGGCCAGGGTGAGCCCCAGGGATCTGCGCCGTCGGCGGACCGCGGCGCCCACGCGGAGTGCTTCCTTGTCGTCCATGTCCGGCTCCCTCCCGACTCGTCATCCTTCCGGCTGCGGGCACATTACGCACACGGTTGCGCAAGGTCGGCCGGTTCACGAGTGTCCGGACAGCCCGAAGGGGTGGGCCCGCCGACGGCGGCGCCCACCCCTTTTCGGTGCTCCAGACCCTACTGCGGAGCCATCTTGTCCGCGATGCCCGGGTTCTTCCCCATCCAGGCCTTCACGGCCTCCTCCTCATGGCCCGTGCCATGCTTCTGGATCTCGTTCTCCAGGCCGGCGAGCTGGTCCTCGCTCAGCTTGAAGTTCTTGAACCACTTCGTCAGCTGCGGGTACTGCTTCGGGAAGTCCTTGCTGGCGATGGTGTGCAGCCGGTCCCCGTCGCCGAAGGCCTTCTCCGGGTCCTTCAGCTTGGTCATGCCGAACTCGTTGTACGCCCAGTGCGGCGTCCAGAGCAGCACCGCGATGGGCTCCTTCTTGGCGTACGCGCGCTTCAGCTCGGCGAGCATGCCGGGCGTCGAGGAGTCGACGACCTTGTACTCCTTGTCCAGGCCGTAGGTCGGCAGGACGTTCTTCTTGAGGTTCTCCATCGTGGCGGTGCCCGGCTCGATGCCGACGATCCGGCCCTTGAACTGCGAGGACTTGCCCTTGAGGTCGGCGAGGGACGTGACGTCCTTGACGTAGTCGGGCACCGCGATCTCGATCGACGTCGGGCCGTACCAGGAACCGATGTCGGTCAGCCGGGAGCCGTACTTCTCCCAGTAGTTCTTCTGGGTGTACGGGAGCCAGCCGTCGAACTGCACATCGATCTGGCCGCGGGACATCGCGGTGTACATCGGGCCGACCTCGAACTGCTTGAGGTTGATCGTGTAGCCGCGCTCCTCCAGGACCGCCTTCCACAGGTACGTGGCGGCGATGTCCTCCTCCCAGGGGAACCAGGCCATCTCGACGGCACGGTCGCGCTCGTCCTTGCCGTTCGCGCTCTTGGACGTACCGGGCTTGGCGACGGGGGTCCACTTGTCGGCGACGCCCGGGTTGGCCTTCAGCCAGGTGCGGACAGCCTCCTGCTCCTTGCCGGATCCGGCCTTCTGGATCTCCGCTTCCAGGCTGGTGAGCTGGTCCTCGCTCATCTTGAAGTTCTTGAGCCAGGTGCCGACCTCGGGGTTGTCGGCCGAGAAGCCCTTGCGGGCCAGGGTGTGGATGCCGTCACCCTTGCCCCAGAGGTTCTTGGGGTCCTTGAGCTTCGTCAGTTCGAACTGGTTGTACGCCCAGTGCGGCGACCAGAGCGGGACGACGATCGGTTCCTTCTTGGCGTAGGCGCGCTTCAGCTCGGCCAGCATCGACGGCGTGGAGCCGTCGACGACCTTGTACTCCTTGTCCAGGCCGTAACCCGGCAGGATCTTGTCCTTGAGCAGGCCCATCTCACCGGCGCTCGGCTCGATGCCCACGATCCGGCCCTTGAACTGCGAGGCCTTGCCCTTGAGGTCGTCCAGCGACCGGACGTCCTTCGTGTACGAGGGGACGGCCAGCTCCAGCGAGGTGGGGCCGAACCAGGAGCCCATGTCCTCCAGGCGGTCCTGGTACTTCTTCCAGTAGCTGGCATGGGTGACCGGGAGCCACGAGTCGGTCTCGAAGTCGATCTGGCCGTTGGCCATACCGGTGTAGAGCGCACCGGCCTCGTACTGCTTGACGTCGACCTGGAAGCCGCGCCGCTCCAGCATCTCCTTCCACAGGAAGGTGGAGGCGATGCCCTCGTCCCACGGGATGTAGCCCATGCTGATCTTCTTGCCCGCGCCGATGTCCGAGGCGCCGGCGGTGGTGGCCTTGTCCGAGTGCGAGGAGCCGAAGAGGCCCATGCCGCCCGCGACAAGTGCGAGGACGACGATACCGACGACCGCGACGACGGGCTGCGGACGGTGGTTCCAGATCTTCAGCCCGCCGGCCATCGCCTGCGCCCTGGCGAGCGCGCGCCGGGCGAGCGGGGAGACCTCGCGGCCGAGCGCGCTGGTCATCCGGTCCAGGTACATCGCCACGATGACGATGGAGATGCCCGCCTCGAAGCCGAGGCCGACGTCGACATTGCCGATGGCGCGGTAGACGGCGCCGCCGAGGCCGCCGCCGCCGACCATGCCGGCGATGACCACCATGGACAGGCCCAGCATGATGACCTGGTTGATGCCAGCCATGAGCGTGGGCAGGGCCAGCGGCAGCTGCACCCGCAGCAGGGTGTTGCGCCGCGTGGTGCCGAACGCCTCGGCCGCCTCGACGAGTTCGGCGTCGACCTGGCGGATGCCGAGCTCGGTCATCCGGACGCCCGGCGGCAGCGAGAAGATGATGGTGGCGATGATGCCGGGCACCACGCCCACGCCGAAGAAGATGACGCCGGGGATCAGATAGACCATGGCGGGCATGGTCTGCATGAAGTCCAGGACCGGCCGGGTCACCGCGCTGACGGTCTTGGAGCGGGACGCCCAGATGCCCAGCGGCACGGCCAGCACCAGCGCGATGATGGTGGCGACGAGGACCAGCGTGAGGGTGTCCATCGCTTCGTCCCACAGCTCGACGGAGTCGATGACGGCGAAGCCGACGAAGGCGAGCACTCCCGCGAGCAGACCGCGCAGCCACCAGGCGATGACGGCGACGATGCCCGCGAAGAGCAGCGGTGCGGGGGCGGAGAGCACGGCGGCTATGCCGTCGAACATGCCGCTGACGACCGAGCTGATCGCGTCGAACAGCCAGGACAGGTGGGTCTGCAGCCAGTTGACGGCGGAGTCGACCCAGTCACCCAGGTGGAGCCTAAACACTGGCCACCTTCTTCGCGGTGGTCGTGACGTCCTCGGGGACCTCGGTGGGGGTCATCGGCTCGCCGAGGACGGCGAGCAGCCGGGCCCGCGGGACGACGCCGACGAGCTTGCCCTCGGCATCGGTCACGGCGACCGCGACTCCGCTCTGCGAGCAGGGCGTGAAGAGCTCGATGATCGGCGTGGACTCGGTGACGGTGGCCGGGGCAGCCCTGAGGACGTCGTCGGCGGTGCGCAGTTCCTCGCCGTCGTCCGTGCTGGTGCCCATGACGGTGTGCGGCTCCGCCATGATGGCGCCCGCGGTCAGCACCCGGGTGCGGTCGACGTCCTGGGTGAAGGAGGCGACGTAGTCGTTGGCCGGGGTGACGAGGATGTCCTCGGCGGTACCGAGCTGGACGATCCTCCCGTCGCGCATCACGGCGATACGGTCACCGAGGCGCATGGCCTCGTTGAGGTCGTGGGTGATGAAGACGATGGTCTTCTTCAGGCGCTTCTGGAGTTCGAGCAGCTGGTCCTGCATGTCACGGCGGATCAGCGGGTCGAGCGCGCTGAAGGACTCGTCCATCAGCAGCAGGTCGGCGTCGGTGGCGAGGGCGCGGGCCAGGCCGACGCGCTGCTGCATGCCGCCGGACAGCTCGTCGGGCCAGGACTTCTCCCAGCCGGCGAGACCGGTCAGCTCCAGCGCCTCGGCGGCGCGCTTCTCGCGCTCGGCGCGCGGCACGCCCTGTACTTCGAGTCCGTACGCGGCGTTCTCCAGCACGCTCCGGTGGGGGAAGAGCGCGAAGTGCTGGAACACCATGCTGATCTTGGAGGACCGGACATGGCGCAGCTCGGCGGGGGTCAGGGCGGTCAGGTCCTGGCCGTCGAACAGCACGCGTCCGGCTGTGGGATTCAGAAGTCCGTTGAGCATGCGCAGCAACGTGGACTTCCCGGACCCGGACAGACCCATCACGACGAAGATCTGGCCCGGGTCGACGGTGAACGAGGCGTCGATCACCGCTGCGGTCGTTCCGTCGGCGCGCAGCTCGTCGCGGTCGGCGCCGCTTTCGAGCCTCTGCACGGCTTGATCGGGTCGTCTGCCGAACACTTTGTACAAGTGCTCAGCTTGCAGCCTTGACACATACACCTCGCGCGTTGAACCGAAAAACGGTCCGCCACCCCCTCCGGCAGACCGTGGAGCGGCGCGGATTCGGCCCGCTTGGCACGTGCACTAGTTGAAATTGCTACGTGATCCGCTCCGGCTGCGCGCCTGCCCCCACTTACACGAGCCAAACACAAGAGTGACCCGAGTCACATGAATATGGCTCCCATCGGGCCGTGCCCCTCTTGACCTCGACGCCCGCCGGTGTCCGCGACGGCCGCTGTCAGTGGGGTGCGGCATCATCGGTGTGTGACGCGACGCCTGATGCTCCTCGACACCGCCTCCCTCTACTACCGCGCCTATTTCGGGGTTCCCGATTCGGTACGCGCCCCGGACGGGACGCCGGTCAACGCCGTACGCGGGCTGCTCGACTTCATCGGCCGCCTGGTGCAGGACCATCGGCCGGACGAACTGGTCGCCTGCATGGACGCGGACTGGCGGCCGCACTGGCGGGTGGAGCTGATCCCCTCCTACAAGGCGCACCGGGTGGCAGTGGAGACGGCCGAAGGGCTGCCCGACGAGGAGGAGACGCCCGACACGCTGGCCCCGCAGGTGCCGGTCATCGAGGCGGTGCTCGACGCGCTCGGCATCGCCCGCGTCGGCGTCGCCGGCTACGAGGCGGACGATGTGATCGGCACGCTCACCGGCCTGGCCACCGGCCCCGTGGACATCGTCACCGGCGACCGGGACCTCTACCAGCTGGTCGACGACGCGCGCGGGGTGCGGGTCCTCTACCCGCTGAAGGGCGTCGGCTCGCTCCAGTCGACCGACGAGGCCTGGCTGCGGGAGAAGTACGGGGTGGACGGTTCCGGCTACGCCGATCTGGCCCTGCTGCGCGGCGATCCGAGCGACGGACTGCCGGGCGTCCCGGGCATCGGCGAGAAGACGGCGGCGAAGCTGCTGGACGCGTTCGGGGATCTGGCCGGGATCATGGCGGCGGTCGACGACCCGGCCGCCAAGCTGACGCCCTCGCAGCGCAAGCGACTCGACGAGGCCCGGGACTACGTGGCCGTCGCGCCGAAGGTGGTCCGCGTCGCCGGTGACGTACCCCTGCCGGAGTTCGACCCCGCGCTGCCCGCCGAGCCGCGCGATCCCGCCGCCCTCGAAGCCCTCGCGAAGCGGTGGGGACTGGGCGGTGCGCTGGAACGCCTGCGCTCCACACTGCGCGAATGAGGTGCTAACTTAGGTAAGCCTAAGCAATCGGAACAGGGAGAACCTCGTGGCAGAACGACCGGCGCGGCAGGCACCCAAGGCGCAGGGAGCCCGTGTTCTGCGCACCGAGCGGATCACCCCGCACATGGTGCGTGTCGTGCTCGGCGGTGACGGCCTCGCCGGCTTCGGGCTCTCCGGATTCACCGACCACTACATCAAGCTCTGTTTCGCCCCCGAGGGCGCGGACTACGCGCACCCGTTCGACATGGCCCGCATCCGCGAGGAGCAGCCGCGCGAGCTGTGGCCGACGACCCGCACCTACACCGTGCGCTCCTGGGACCCGGTCGCCCGGGAGCTGGCGATCGACTTCGTGGTCCATGGCGATGAGGGTCTCGCCGGGCCCTGGGCGATGCGGGCGGCCCCGGGCGATCAGGTGACCTTCCTCGGCCCCGGCGGGGGCTACGGTCCGGACGCGTCGGCGGACTGGCACCTCCTGGCGGGCGACGAGAGCGCCCTGCCGGCCATCGCCGCGGCCCTGGAGCGGATGCCGGCGGGCGCGGTGGTGCACGCGTTCGTCGAGGTGTCGGACGCGGCGGAGGAGCAGAAGATCGTGACGCCCGACGGGGTCGAGGTGACCTGGCTGCACCGCGGGGAGCGCCCGGTCGGCGAGGCGCTGACGGCCGCGGTGAAGGAACTGGAGTTCCCGGCGGGCGAGGTCCAGGCGTTCGTCCACGGCGAGGCGGGCTTCGTGAAGGAGATCCGCCGCCATCTGCGCCTGGACCGCCGGATCGCGCCCCCCCGGCTGTCGATCTCCGGCTACTGGCGGCTCGGCCAGAACGACGACGCCTGGCGCTCGGTCAAGCGCGAGTGGAACGCGCAGGTGGAGCGCGAGCAGGAGAACGCGGCCTGACGAACACGCCCACCCCTATGCCCCGGTCGCAGGCCGTGGCATAGGTGTTTCCGGGGGTGCACCGTCCCGGGGGTGCACCGTCCCGGGAGGGCACCGTCCCGGAAGGACACCGGAGCACCCGCCGGCGGCCCGCGCCACCCCCGGTCACCGCCGCCCGGACCGGCCTCGCGGTCGACCCGGCCGGACCCGCGCCCACCCGGCCCCGTCCCGCGCAGCCCGGACCGGCCGCACGGCCTACAGGGCCGGACCCGACCCGTCGGCCCCCGCCCCGCCCCGGCCCGGACCACTCCCGCCGCCACCCGGGCCACCCCCGACGACGCCCCGGACCGGGCACTGCGGCCGGCTCCCGTACCGCGGACGGTCCGTACCGATACGGACTCCGGTTCCGCCGAGCGGGAGCCGGCGGCATGACCGGCGCGCTCTTCGAGATCTCGTTCCTGCTGGCAGCCCCGTTCTGGCTGCTCATGATCCTCGCGCCGAACTGGCGCCCCACCGCGCGCCTCGCCGCCTCCCCACTCACCGTTCTGCCGGTGCTGACGGTCTATCTCCTCATGGCCCTGCCGGTCTTCCCCGAGCTCTGGGACGCGGTGCGCAGCCCCGACATCGACACCTTCCGCGATCTGACGGCCCTGGCGAACGGGGCGGGGGCGATCTGGGCGCAGGTCATCGCCTGGGATCTGCTGCTGGGCCAGTGGATGTTCCTGGAGGGCCGCCGGCTGGGGATCTCTCCGCTGGTGATGGGGCCGTTGCTGGTGCTGACGATCCTGCTGTCGCCGTTCGCGCTGCTGGCCTTCCTCGCGCTACGGGCGGTGCTGAGGCCGAGAGCCCGGCCCGGGAAGGGAATCCCGGACCGGGCCGGCCGCGCGTCACCGTAGCGGTGTCCGTCAGACGGACTTCTGGTACGAGCGGAAGGTGCGGGTCGACAGCCGGACCGCCACCACCGCGAGTACCAGCAGGGCTCCCCCGCGGCTGAGCACCACACTCCATTCGGGCTCGGCGGTCAGCGCCGAACGGTGGCCGGTCCGGGGTTCGAGACCCCGGCGGTCGCTGCTCCAACAGCTTCCACCGGGGTCTTTCTCGTCCTTCGGTCCTGCGTCAGACCTTCCGCTCCGGGTCCAGGACGATTTCCTGCTCGTCCAGGACCTGCCAGTTCTGCGGGACTTCACCGGTTTCGTGGAAGGACTTCCACTCGTCGATGCCGCTGATCGTGGACTCGGTGAGTTCCGTGTGAAAATTCTTGATCCACTCCAGCTGGGCGTCGATCATGTGGAGCTGATACTCGGTCTCGACGACGAAGACGCGGGGCAGCTTCTCCCCCGGCCGGCCGAGCACTCCCCGGAGCGCCGCGGCGTGGACCGCCAGCGCCGCCTGTCTGGTCTCCATGAGCTCCGCCACGTCCTTTGGCGGCAGCACCGGAAGAAGCGAGAGCGCCGTCTCGAAGACCGGATACTCGGCGGCCGGTACGGCGAGCAGATCGGAGAGCCAGTCGAGCATCTCCGCCCGCCCGGCCTCGGTGATCCCGTAGAGCGTGCGCTCGGGGCGGTTGCCCTGTCGCTGAACGCCCGCGACCTCGACGTAACCGTGCTTCTCCAGGTTCTGGACGACGGTGTACAGCGAGCCGAAATTGATCTTGACGCTGTGTTCCTTGCCGCGTCGGCGCAGCGTCTGGGCGATCTCGTACGGATGCATGGAGCGCTCGGCGAGCAGCACCATGACCGTGAGCGCCAGTGGGTTGCCGAGCTTGCGCCGTCTGGCCACCCGCCCCCTCACCGCCCTTCACCTCGTCACCGAATACCCGTGAGCGAATACTCGTGAGCGAATATATCGCGTTCACCCGGACGCGATAACCACGATGTATCGCGAAATGAAGCCGGCGTGGAAGGATTTCGCGCACTGACCAATCCGCGCCGCCGTCGGCTCCGGATCACCCGGGGAGCAGACGCGCAATCAGGGAGGAAGCCCGCGTGAAAGAAGCCGTGTACATCGGCGCCGCGCCCTCGGCGGGGCCCGATCTCCAGGAGCTTCTGGGGATGGTCGCCCGAGGTGACCAGGACGCCTTCGCCAAGGTGTACGACGCGGTCAGCGGGCCGGTCCTCGGACTGGTGCGGAGCGTGCTGCGCGATCCCGCCCAGTCGGAGGAGGTCGCGCAGGAGGTGCTGGTCGAGGTGTGGCGCACGGCCCCTCGGTTCCGGGCCGCCCGCGGCAGCGCGATGAACTGGGTGCTGACGCTGGCCCATCGCCGGGCCGTGGACCGGGTGCGCTCGGCCGAGGCGTCGGCAGCCCGCGAGCACAGGGCCGCGCTGCTGGACCGTACGCCCGCCTTCGACGAGGTCACCGAGCAGGTCGAGAGCCGACTGGAGCGCGAGCAGGTCCGCCGCTGCATGCGGACCCTGACCGAACTGCAACGACAGTCCGTGACCCTCGCGTACTACCGGGGGCTGACGTATCGCGAGGTGTCGGAGTTGCTCTCCGTACCGCTCGGGACGATCAAGACACGCCTGCGCGACGGACTGATCCGGCTGCGCGACTGCCTCGGGGTGAGCACATGAGCAACGCCGAACTGCACACGCTGACGGGGGCGTACGCGCTGCACGCGCTGCCGGACGCCGAGCGCGACGAGTTCGAACGGCATCTCGGCGACTGCCAGGCCTGCGCCGTCGAGGTACGGGAACTGTCCGGGACGGCTACCCGGCTCGGGCTCGCGGTGGCCGGAATCCCGCCTCGCGACCTGCGCGAACGGGTGCTGCGGGAGATCGCCACTGTACGGCAGGAGTCGCCGTCGGACGCCCGGC
This sequence comes from Streptomyces sp. NPDC104309, assembly GCF_055584025.1. Lineage (NCBI taxonomy): Bacteria > Bacillati > Actinomycetota > Actinomycetes > Kitasatosporales > Streptomycetaceae > Streptomyces > Streptomyces sp. NPDC104309. The sequence continues at coordinate 252,926 of NZ_JBVJMV010000003.1, forward strand.
GGTCGCGCACCGGGGGCAGCGCGAGCCGGACGGGCCGGTGGCCGAGGTTCGCCCTCGCCGCGTGTCTGGCGGCCGCCGCCGGATTCGGCGGGATCGCCGTGTGGCAGCACCAGGAGGCCCGCAGCGCCCGGCAGGACGCCCGCGCCGCTCAGCGGCAGAACGAGCAGCTGACCCAAGTCCTGGCAGCACCGGACGCCCGTGCCGGGTCCCGCACGCTCGCGGGCGGGGCGAGGGGCACCGTGGTCGTCTCCGAGAAGGAGAACCGCGCCGTCCTCCTGGCCTCGGGCATGCGGGAACCACCCGTCGGCAAGGTGTACCAGCTGTGGTTCGACGACGCGGGCACCATGCGTTCCGCGGGCCTCATGAAGGCGGCGAACACCTCGACGACGCAGTACGCGACGCTGCTGGACGGCCCTGTCGACCGGGCCTCCGGCATAGGCATCACCGTGGAACCGGCCGGTGGGTCCGCCCGACCGACATCCGCGCCGGTGGCCCTGCTGACCTTCCCGACCGCCTGACCCACCACTCGCTGAGAGGTGCTCGACCATGACCGTCTCGGTGGCACTGTTCACCTCGGATCTACGGCTGCACGACAACCCCGTACTGCACGCCGCACTGCGCGACGCGGACCGCGTCGTCCCCCTCTTCGTACGGGACGCGGGCATTCGCCGCACCGGCTTCGACGCGCCGAACCGGCGGGCGTTCCTCGCCGACTGCCTGGCCGATCTCGACGCGGAGCTGCGCCGGCGCGGTGGCCGGCTGATCGTCCGCGACGCGGAGGCCGTGGCCGGCGTCCTCGGCGTGGTCACGGAGACCGGCGCGCACAGCCTGCACATCGCGGGCGGGGTGAGCGGGTACGCGATACGGCGCGAGGAGCGTCTGCGCGCGGCTCTGACCGGCGTCGGCTGCACCCTGCACGTCCATGACGCGGTGGTCACCGCGCTCGCACCCGGCCGGGTCGTCCCGGCGGGCCGTGATCACTACGCGGTGTTCACCCCGTACTTCCGCCGTTGGCAGGCGGCCGGGGTACGGGGCACACTGGCCGCACCGCGCGCGGTGCGGCTGCCGGAAGGCATGAAGTCCGAGCCGTTGCCGGACCGGGGCGAGGTGGCCGGGGTCTCCCCCGGGCTCGCCAGGGGCGGCGAGAGGGCCGGACGTCGGCTGCTCTCGTCCTGGCTGAACGGGCCCCTGGCCGACTACGAGAGCGGCCACGACGATCTGGCCGGCGACGCGACCTCCAGGCTCTCCCCCCATCTCCACTTCGGCTGTCTCTCGGCGGCGGAAGTGATCGACCGGGCGCGACAGCGGGGCGGACCGGGCTCCGACGCGTTCGTGCGGCAGCTGGCATGGCGGGACTTCCATCACCAGGTGCTCGCCGCCCGGCCGGACGCCGCCCGGGACGACTACCGTCCACGGCACGACCGTTGGCGGTCCGACGAGGACGAGGTCGAGGCCTGGCGCACGGGACGCACCGGCTATCCGGTGGTCGACGCGGCGATGCGACAGCTGGCGCACGAGGGCTGGATGCACAACCGGGGACGCATGCTGGTGGCGAGCTTCCTCACCAAGACGCTGTACGTGGACTGGCGGGTGGGTGCCGGGCACTTCCTGGACCTGCTGGTGGACGGGGACGTGGCGAACAACCAGCTCAACTGGCAGTGGATCGCCGGTACCGGCACCGACACCCGTCCCAACCGGATCCTGAACCCGGTGGTCCAGGGCAAGCGGTTCGATCCGAGCGGCGCCTACGTGCGCCGCTGGGTGCCGGAACTCGCCCGGCTCGCGGACGGCGAGATCCATGAGCCGTGGAAACTGACCGGCCCACGCCGGGCCGCGATCGACTACCCGGATCCGCTCATCGACCTGGCGGAGGCACGGACCCGGTTCGAACGGGCGCGGGGCCTGGACTGACGGCGGCTCGCCGCCCCGGTCGTCCGCCTCGAACAGCGTCATGTCGTGGGCGGTGCGCAGGATGTACGCGGCGGTCAGCCCGGCCACCCCGCCGCCCACCACGGCTGTCCGTCTCCGCTGCACTGCCGTGCCGCTCCCCCGCTCCGGTCCGCGTCGATCGGACGGTCTCGCGTCCCCGGCACCTTCCGGATGCCGGTCAGTGGTGGTTCGTCACAGCTCGCCCGCCGGATTGGCCGGAAGAAACTGACACCCATTCGAGTGACGGACCAATCCGCCCGGCGGCCGGCGACGAATGCCGGTTGTGAGTGAAGATCGAGACGATTCGCAGCAGGCCGGGGCCTCACGGTCCGGGCGGTCCCGCCGGGCGCGTGCCGCTCTCGCCGCGCTCAGCGGTCTGATCGCCGGGTTCTGCGCCCTGGCCGTCGCCGAACTGGTCGCGGCCGTCGTACGTCCCGAGGCGGGACCGGTCACGGCAGTGGGCGGTGCGGTGATCGACCGCACTCCCCCGGCCGTGAGGGACTTCGCCGTGAGGAACTTCGGCACCGCCGACAAGCTGGTGCTCCAGCTCGGCATTCTGGTTCTGCTGGCGCTCTTCGCCCTGGGGATCGGGATGCTGGCGCTGCGGCACCGGCGGCTCGGTTCCGCTGCCGTCCTGGTCTTCGGTCTGGTCGGGGCGGTGTCGGCGGCGGGGCGTCCGGAAGGCGCGCCCGCCGACGCACTGCCCTCGTCGGTGGGTGCCGTGGTGGCCGCGGGAGTGCTGTATCTCCTGGTCGGACGGCTCGCACCGGTTCCGCGTCCCTCTCCCGCGGCTGGGGAGAGGGACGCGGAACCGCAGGGCGCCTTCGACCGGCGCGGCTTCGTGGTCGCGGCGACCGCGGCGGCGGCGGCCTCGGCGGGCGCGGGACTCCTGGGACGGCGGCTCACGTCGTCCGTCCAGGCCGGGGCCGCGGCCTCACGTCACAACCTGGTCCTCCCGGTACCCGATTCCGCCGCACCGGCCATCCCGCCGGGCGCCGATCTCAGGATCCGGGGGCTGAGCTCCTTCATCACCCCGAACAAGGACTTCTACCGGGTGGACACGGCGCTGGTCGTACCCCAGGTCGACGCCGGCGCATGGCGTCTGAGGATCCACGGAAAGGGTGTCGCGCGGCCGTTGGAGATCGGCTTCCAGGATGTGCTGCGCCGCGAGATCATCGAGCGGGACATCACGCTCGCGTGTGTGTCCAACGAAGTCGGCGGACCCTTGGTCGGCAACGCCCGGTGGATCGGTGTTCGGCTGGCCGATCTGCTGCGCGAGGCGGGCGTGCGCCCCCCGTCGAAGGGCGGTCCGGCCGACCAGATCGTGGCGCGTTCCGTCGACGGCATGACGATCGGTACACCGGTCGAAACGGTCATGGACGGGCGCGACGCGATGCTCGCTCTCGGCATGAACGGCGAGCCGCTGCCCTTCGAGCACGGCTTTCCGGTCCGGATGGTCGTTCCCGGCCTGTACGGATACGTGTCGGCCTGCAAGTGGATCAAGGACATCGAACTCACCACGTTCGATGCCTACGACGCCTACTGGGTCCAACGGTCCTGGTCGCAGCAGGCGCCGATCAAGACCGAGTCACGGATCGACACCCCCCGCCCGTTCGCCTCCCCGAAGGCCGGTGTCGTGCCGGTGGCCGGGGTCGCCTGGGCCCAGCACCGGGGCATCTCCCGGGTCGAGGTCCGGGTGGACGGCGGGGACTGGCACACGGCCCGGCTGGCCGCCGCGGACAACCATGACACCTGGCGTCAGTGGGTCTGGGAGTGGCCCGCCGCCTCCGGCCGGCACACCCTGGAGGTCCGCGCCACCGACGGGACCGGCGCCACTCAGACCGGCGACCGCGTCGGCACCGTACCCAATGGTGCGACCGGCTGGCACTCGGTGGTGGTCGACGTGCCCTGAGCCGGGGCACACGCCCACCGCGTCATCCGCTCCGCGGATCGCGGCTCACCACATCCCAGAACAGTCACTCCAGGTAATCAACTCATCGCTCATTATTCATTATTCACAGGAGATCAAGATGAAGACTCTTCACGCCCGTCGCGCCGCGGGAGCCCTGGTCGCGGCGATCGCACTGCCGCTGGCCCTGACAGCCTGCTCCGGCGACTCCAAGGACGACGCGGCCGGCTCCGCCGCCGGCCCGGCCAAGTCCTCGCCGTCGGCCGAGCCGGACAAGTCGATGAACATGAACGAGCCCTTCGGACCGGCCTGTTCGTCCGTGCCGAAGGACGGCGCGGGCTCTTTCGCCGGCATGGCCAAGGACCCGGTCGCGACGGCCGCCTCGCACAACCCGGCACTCTCCACCCTGGTCGCCGCGGTCAAGCAGGCCGGCCTGGTCGACACGCTCAACAACGCGCGGAACATCACCGTGTTCGCACCGACCGACGACGCCTTCGCCAAGATCCCGAAGGCCGATCTGGACAAGCTGCTCGCCGACAAGAACGCGCTCACCAAGGTGCTCACCTACCACGTGGTGGGCCAGAAACTGACGCCGAAGCAGCTGGGGAACGGGGCGTTCGACACTCTGGAGAAGAGCAAGGTGACCACGTCCGGTTCGGGCATGACGTACACCGTGAACGACTCCTCGAAGGTCGTCTGCGGCAATGTTCCGACGGCGAACGCCACGGTCTACATCGTCGACACGGTCCTGATGCCCCCGAAGCGGTGAGCGCCGCCGCGCGGGGCCGACGCGAGCACCTCGGCCCCGCGCGGACACCGGCCCGTCCCCGCCGACGCCCCTCGGTCCGTGCGCACGGCGGACCGCCGGTGCGGAGCGAGGCGCCACCCCGGCTGGTACGCCGGTGGACCGCGCTCCGTACGCTGGCCGGATGAAGCGTCCCCGTACGGTCGACCGGCAGGATCGGGCGGTGGGCGCCGTCGTCGGGTCGGCGGTGGGCGACGCGCTGGGAGCGCCGTTCGAATTCGGCCCCGCGGGCGTGTACACGACCCGCTTCCCGGACGGCGTCGGCGTCATGTGCGGAGGCGGCGGCTGGGATCCGGGCGAGGCCACGGACGACACCCAGATGGCCGTCCTGGTCGCCGATTCCCTGCTGGAACGGGGCGGTCTCGACCTCCCCGACATGTTCGGCCGGTTTCGCCGATGGGCGGCGGGTGAGCCGAAGGACATCGGCCTGCAGACCGAGTCCGTCCTGACGAGCGGTGATCCGTGGGACATCGCGGCGGCGTTGCACTTCCAGGCCGGCGGGCGTGCGGCGGGCAACGGTTCGCTGATGCGGGCCGCGACACCGGCGGTGTACTTCGCACGGGCGGGGCAGCCGGCGACGATGGACGCCGCCCGGCGGATCGCCGCGCTGACGCATGGCGACCGGGCCGCCTGGGAGGGCACCGCCGTGCTGCACGAGCTGATCCGGGTGGCGCTGGACGGCGGCGATCCGCTCGCCGCCGTACCGGGCGCCCTGGACCGCGTGCACGAGGATCACCGTGAGCGCTGGGCCGCCGTCCTCGCGCCCGGCTGGCACCCGGACGCGGCGACGGAGTTCAACGGTGCGGTGTGGCCGTGCCTGGGCACCGCGCTGTGGGCGCTGCGCACGACCCGGACGTACGAGAACGCCCTGGCCGCGGCGGTCGACGTCGGTGGTGACACGGACACGGTCGCGGCGGTGACCGGTGGTCTGGCGGGGGCGGTGTACGGCTTCGCCGCGATTCCGGTGCGCTGGACCGAGCCCCTGCACGTGCCGATGCCGGGACATGGAGACCGGGTGCTGCGGACTGCCGGTCTGGCGAGCCTCGCCCGACGGCTGGACGCGGGACCACCCCTCGCGGATCCGACGGACATCCGTGCGCCGTGAATCTACACATAAGGGTGAGATAAGCGCAGAATGGATATGCAGGCCGCTCAGCGCACAGAACGGACGTCAGGTCTGCACGAGCGAAGGAGACGAACCCCATGTCGAACCTCTCGCACGCCGGCCGTGAACGTGACATGGCCGGTCACCCCGATGTTTCCGAAATGCGCGACCGCTACGCCCGAATGCTCGGTGGCCGTGACGTGGCCCTCGTGGACGCACCGGTGTTCCTCGTCGGTCTGTACTGCGCCATCTCGCCCTGGGTGCTCCACTTCACGGCGACTCAGCCCACACTCGTGGCGCACAACCTGATCATGGGTATCGCGATCGCGGCGCTGGGCCTCGGGTTCACCGTCATGCCGGAGCGGATGTACGGCCTGAGCTGGGCCATCTGCGCCATCGGTGCCTGGATGATCATCTCGACGTGGGTCGTCGGCAGCAGTCCGGGCCTCGGCGTCATCCTCAACAACGTCATCATCGGCGGGCTGACCCTGCTGCTGGGTCTGGTCTGCGTGGCCGTTTCGATGAAGAGCGGCAAGAAGACGGTCTGAGACAAGGCGCCCCGGCCGGTCCGCGTGAAGCGGACCGGCCGTCGGCGGACGGGAACGGCGGCGCCGGTCCGATGCCCGGGTCCGTGGGTGCTCATGCCCGCCGGAACGGGAGGTAGTCCACGTCGTACCCGAAGTACCGCGGCCCGGCGAGGGCCAGACCGCCCGGGGTGGTCCAGCGCGGGTCGCAGGGGGCCGCGAGGACACTGACACGCAGGCCGTAGCGCAGGCCCTCCGTCGTCACCGGGTCACCGGTGTCGGTGTCCAGCACGCAAATGAGGTCGGGCGTGGTGGCGACCGTCTCGCCGTCGCGGGTGGCGAGCAGGTGCTCGTTCTGGAAACCGAGTTCCAGTACCCGGCCCACGTCGTCGCCGATGCCCTCGATGCGAGCGCCGCCGCGGGCGAAACCGCCCTGGGTGCGGCGGCTGACGTCGACGACCTTGCCGGTCAGCAGATGGGTGCCGGACAGCATGGCACGGGCCGCGCCCACCGGGTCGGTGTGCGCCGCGCGCGCCTCGCGGACGGCCGCGCCGAGACGTTCGGCGAGCGTCATCGTGGCGGGGACGAGACCGTCGGCGAGCTGGTCCCCCCGCATCACGGTGTCGGCGCTGGAGATCTGACAGCCGAGCTCCACGCAGACGGCTCGGGCGATGCGTTCGGCGGCGTGGTTGGAGACGGCGTCGACGATGATGCTGTTCCCCTTGTCGTCGGCGAGCGCCATCGGCGTGTTGGCCACCCCGATCAGGCCGGGCAGCACCATCTGCGCCTCGGGAAACGCGCGGCCCATGGCATCGCCGTCGACCAGCGGCAGCCCCGCCTCGGCGGCGCAGGCGATGGGCAGCATGGAGTTGACACCGCCGACCTCGATCGGTGCGATGTGGGTGGCGGAGCGGCCGATGTGCTTCTCCAGGGCGCGCAGCGCCGCGACTTCCTCGCCGCCGGCCGGGACGCGTTCCAGCAGCACCGTCGGCGCGCCCATGCCCGAGACGGGTACGACGGTCGCGTCGGCCGGTACCTCGTCGAAGGCGACGAGCCGGACCGGGCCGTATGCCCGGATGGCCTCCCGGGCCAGCAGCTTGCCGATGTACGGGTCGCCGCCCCCGCCGGTGCCGAGGATGCCCGCGCCGCGCGCGATGTCGTCCAGGTTGTCGAGGTTGATCTCACGCATGTGACGCTGCTCCATGGGTCTCGCGCGCCCCGGCCGGGGCGTGGGTGTTGCCGATGCCGTTCAGGTCGAGGTCCCCGACCGCCTTGACCCGGATGCGGGTCGCGCCGCCCGGCAGATAGGCGAGCGGCACCTCCTCCACGTCGACGATGCGGACCGTGCCGGGCCTGGCGCCCGCGCTCTCGGCCCGCGCCACGGCCTCCTCGCGGGCCTCGGCGAGTACGGAGTCCCGACGCCCCTCGGGGACCTGGAAGACCCGGTCCACCTCTCCGCCGACCTGGGCGATGGCGGCGCCCACGGCGTTGGCGACGTCGAAGTGGCCGGGGCGGCGCACATCGTCGAAGCCGGGCAGGGCCGAGGGCACCAGCACGCTGCCGCCGCCCACCGCGACGACCGGCAGCGGGCCCGCCGAGGTACGCATCCGGTCGACGGTCTCGGCCAGCCGCTCGGCGATCCGGTCGAGGGCGCGGGCGGTGAACTCACGGTCCAGGTGGGCGACACGCGAGCGGTCGCCGATGTCGGCGCGGCCCGCCGCGACCGCGAGGTCGGTCGCCGTCAGGGTGCTGCCGCCGAAGACGAGCGCCTCCTCGGTGAGCCGGAAGCCGACCGAGCGGGGGCCCGTCTCACCGTCGGGCGCCACCAGGGATCCGCCGCCGATGCCGAGTGAGAGGACGTCGGGGATACGGAAGTTGGTGCGGATGCCCGCGGCCTCGCTCTCGCCCGCCGCCTCGCGCGGGAAGCCGCCGGCCAGTATGCCGACGTCCGCCGTCGTACCACCGACGTCCACGACCGCGCAGTCGCCGAGACCGGAGAGGAACGCGGCGCCGCGCATCGAGTTGGTGGGTCCGGAGGCGAAGGTCGCCACCGGGTAGGCGCGGGCGAAGTCCACGTCCATCAGGGTGCCGTCGTTCTGCGACAGGAAGAACGGGGCGGTCAGCGAGACCTCGGCGAGCGACTTGGCGAAGGACTCCACGATCGCGGTCGCCAGGTCCCGCAGGGCCGCGTTGATGATCGTGGCGTTCTCGCGGGCCAGCAGCCCGACCCTGCCCAGTTCGTGCGAGAGCGAGAAGTGGACGCCGGGTCCCAGCTCCGCGCCCAGGATCTCGGCGGCCCGGCGTTCGTCGTCCTCGGCGACCGGGGAGAACACGGACGAGACGGCCACCGAGGTCAGTCCGCGCGCGGCGATGTCGGCGGCGGTGCGCTTCAGTTCCTCCGGGTCGAGCGGCGACAGCGGCCGTCCGTCGAACTCCCGTCCGCCGTGGCAGAGATAGCCGTGTCCGCCGACGGCCGCCCGCTGGCGCTCGGGCCAGTCGGTCATCGGCGGCAGAGCGGCCGTCGCGGGCAGGCCGAGGCGTACGGCGGCGACGGGTGCGAGGCGGGCGCCCTCGATCAGGGCGTTGAGGAAGTGGGTGGTGCCGATCATGACGGCGTCGACGGAGTCCATCGGCGGGTCGAGCGCCCGGATCGCCGCGGTGACGCCGGAGGTGATGTCGGAGGTGGTGGGGGTCTTCGCGGTCGCGATGATCCGGTCGTCGTCCCCCAGGAGGGCGGCGTCGGTGTTGGTGCCTCCGACGTCGATTCCGATGCGCATGGTGTGTCCGTCTTTCGTAGGGGGTGGGGTTTCGAGTGGGGCGTACGGGTCAGGCGGTGGCCTTCGACGACCAGGCCGTGCCCGCTTCCGCCTCGATCGCCGCGGCAGGGCGTGCGGGCTGGTCGAACGGCAGTTCCCGGGCGCCGCGCACCAGGCCGAGCTTGCCGAGGACGACATAGCCGAGCCCGGCCAGCAGCAGGGAGTTGAGTGCCGGGATCCCCCACCACTGGTAGTGGTCCCCGAGCCAGCCGAACAGGGAGGAGGCGGCCCACAGGACGATCGTGGCCGGAACCCAGCTGGGTTCCGTCTCGGGCAGCCGTCCCAGGGAGCGGGACGCGTCGAGCTGCGGACGCCACTTCTTCACCACGAAGTACTCGGCGACCATGATCCCGGCGACCGGCGGGGTGAGGACGCCGAGCACCGTCAGGAAGTCGGTGAAACGGTCCAGGATTCCGGCCGCGGCGGCGAAGCTGCCGAGCACGCCGATCGTGACGGTCGTACCGACCCGGTTCAGCCGGACCTTGAAGAGCGCCTCGACAGCGCCGATCAGGCCGAGGGAGGACGAGTACAGATTCCAGTTGTTGATCTTCACGGTGGCGGAGACCAGGACGATGACGCCGATGACGCCGGAGGAGGACGTGATGATGGCGATCAGGTCGGAGGACTTCACCGCGTAGGCGAGCAGCACGCCGCCGAGGCCCAGGACGTACTCGCCGAGGCTGATGCCGACGACGGTCTGCTTGACGACATCGCCGGTGTTGCGGTTGAAGCGGGTCATGTCGGGCGTGGTGACGGCGCCGACGATGTACGAGCCGGCGACTATGGTCGCGCCGGTGGCGATGGACATGTGGGCGCCGAACGGCGCGGACGCCACCAGATCGCCGATGTTGTGCCGGGAGAACTCGACCATCATCGCCCAGCCCGCCAGGCCCAGGAAGGCGGGGACGGTGACGAACGCGGTCCAGCCCATGGCGCGGAAGCCGCGCAGCACGAGCGCGGTGACCCCGAGTCCGCAGATCAGGCACCACGCCCAGACGGGCAGCGCGGGGACGATGGAGTGCAGCCCGGCCGCGAACACGGCCGTCTGCACACCGAACCAGCCGAACAGGCTGACCGCGATGACGAGTCCGATGAGGGTGGAGCCATAGCGTCCGAAGCCGGTCCAGCGGACCAGCATCGAGGTGGACAGGCCCTCCCGCATACCGGCGATGCCGACGAAGATGCAGACGATCTCCAGGATCACCGAGCCGAGCGTGAACGCCCAGAACGCGCCCCAGAAGGAGAGCCCGGCGCCGAGCGCGGCGCCCAGCAGGAACTGCGTCAGGTCGGAGAGCTGACCGAAACGCTGCACGGCGACGTTGAACCAGGAGTAGCGGGCCGCGCGCGGCACCCGCTCCAGCGGGTAGTCGTCGTCCGCCTGCGACTCCTGTCGCTCCGGCTGCTGGTGCGCGGATGGCTGTGGATGCACATCGAACTGCTGGGTCATGGGGACGGTCCTCGGGTGGGCGGGGCGGGCAGGAGGGCGCAGCAGCACGGCACCGGGCTGCTCCGAAGAGGAGAGAACGAGGGTGGGGAGCGGGGTTCAGAGCGGGAGCGGCGGTCCTGCGGCTCGTGCGCGAAGGAGCACCGCGCCCGGCAGATAGGGCACCGGCAGGTCCGGTTCCGCATGGGTGTGCACGCGCCGGGGATCGGCCCCGGCCCGTACGGCACCGGCGCGGGCCAGGTCCCGCACCTCGTCGCGCACGGCGTCGAGGCGGCGGCCGGGCCCCCGGCGGACGATGCGGTCGTACTGCCCGCCGACCGGGCTGGCCGCCGCGCCGAACGCGCCGGCGACGCCGCCGTGTTCGGGCCGTACGACGTCGAATCCGGTGAGGACGCGGCCGGGCACGCCGCCCGCGCCGCCGCCGACCAGGATCAGCGGGAGGAGGCCGGCCGCGGGGCGCATCCGGTCGGCCGCCTCGGCCAGTTCGCGGTGTGCGTCGGCGCCCACGGTGATCAGATCGGGGAAGCGCAGGGTGACCGGGACGCCGCCGATGCGCTCGCCGGGACCGGCTTCCTGCGGGTAGCCGCCGGTCAGGGCGCCGACCCGGGCGCGGAGTTCACCGATGTCGGCGACCACGGCGTCACGGAGTCCGGCCAGGAGTCCGGCGCCGCGGATGGTGCAGGCCGGGCCGCTGCCCAGGCTGAGTCCGGGCTGGCGGCGCAGATACTCCAGGCTCATCAGCGTGCCGTCGCTGCGGGTGACGAGGACAGCGGCACCGGGGGCGAGGCCGAGGCCCGGCAGGGTGGCGGTCAGTTCGTCGGCGACCCGCGCCACGAGCACGGACAGCGCCGCGTCGAGGACCGTGGCGTTCTCGCGGGCCAGCAGGTCGAGGGTGCCGACGTCGCTGGAGAGCAGAACAGCCGTGTCCGGGCCCGTCTCGGCACGCAGGATCTCCGCGGCCTCCCGCTCCTGGCTGCCGTCGACGGGCGAGAACACGGCGGTGACGGCGAAGGCGTCGGCACGGCCCGCGAGCGCCCCGCCGAACCGGGCGACGGCGTCCCGGTCGAGCGGTGTGGTGTCACGCGGTGCGAGGCCCCCGCCCCCCGCGACGTTCGCGGTGCCCGCGCACACGGCGTCGCGCAGCGCCTCGGGCCAGCCGAACAACGGCCGCACGGCATCGGCCGCGGAGCCCCCGACGCGCAGCACTCCGACCCGGGCCAGTCCGTCCCGCTCCCGCACCGCGCGGGCGGCGACCCGCAGACCCACCGCGAGCTGGGTGGCCCGGCGGCGCGGTTCGGCGGGCAGCGCACCGACGGCGGCGGCGAGCGACCCGACGGCGTCACCGGGGATCGAGGGCACCTTGACGGCCCGTACCGCCCGGTCGCCGTCGAGGAGGACGGCATCGGTGTTGGTGGGTCCGACATCCACTCCGAGGATCACGGGGTGCCTCCCCGCGAGGGGCCGTCGTCGGTGCGCGAAGAGCCGTCCCGTAGCCGTCCACGGGGCCCTGCGGAACCACCGGACCCGCCGTCGGCCCCGAGTCCTTCGAGGCCTTCGAGGCCGAAGGCGGACGGACCCGCCAGGCGCAGGCCGTTCGGTGTGTACCAGGCCGGGGCGGAGGACATCGTGACGAGATGGACGCGCAGACCGTAGCGGACCTCCTCGACCGGGACGGCCCAGCCCGTCGTCACGTCGACCAGGGCGATCACGTCCGGCACGACGGCGAGCGGTGTGCCGTCCTCCAGGGCCGCGACGAATTCGCTGCGGGCCTCGACGAGCACCAGCCGTCCCGCGTCGGGGCCCGCGCCCTCCAGCAGGACGCCCGTCGCGTCGTCGCCGTCGGCGTCCTCGGTGGCGTATCTGCGGACCGAGGAGACCTTGCCGGTGAGCAGCGGTGCGGGCCCCTCACCGCGGCCGAGGGCGAGTGCGCGCGTGACCGATCCGGCGACGGCGTACCGGGCCGCCTGCCCTGCGGTGAGGGGATAGTCGGTGGAGGCGGCACGCCCGCCGAAGGCGTCGACGGCGGCGCGGGCGAACTGTTCGAGGTGCGCGCCGTCCACCTCGTCGACGACGACGGTGTGGCCGTGTTCGTCGGCGAGGACGGCCGGTCCCGGGCGCAGCCCGGCGAGTTCCAGAACGTTCTGGTCCATGCGGGGAAAGGCGCGACCCATCGAGTCGGCGTCGAGCAGCGGCAGACCCAGCCGGGCCGCCCAGGCGACGGCCACGCAGCCGTTGAGGCCGCCGATCTCGCTGCTCATCACCGCGGTCACCGGCGCACCGTGCAGCGCCTCGAAGCGGGCGCGCAGGCGTGCGGGCTCGTCCCGGCCGCCGATCCGCTCGGCGGCGACCGCGGGCGAACCCACGAGCCCGACGGGCATGACGAGCGCGTCCGGGGGCAGCGTGGCCGGATCGACGACGGACACCGGACCGCACTCCTCGATCGCCTGTCCGGCGACGGGAAGGGTCACATCGGCGGGTCCGCCGCCCCCTGATCCCAGGACGGCACAGCCCCGCGCGAAGTCGGCGAGTGCTCCGGCGTCCACGTTCATGAATCCAGCCTAGGGAGACGGATCGCGCCCCGAATGGGCCAGCGGCCCATGATTGAGCGGGTCGATGTGCGTCCGGCACACTGGATGCATGCCGAGCATCCTGGAACTCCTCTCCTCCCCCGGACTCGACGAGGTCCGCCCGCTGGTGGGCCCGCTCGACGCGGTGGAGGTCACGGGAGTGCGCCTGGAGCCGCGCCCGGACCGGCTCGCCGCCATGCCCGCCGGGACGATCGCCGTGCTGCTGACGCCGGTGCCGGGGCATCTGCTGGATGTGGCGGTGCGGGACGCGGCGGCGGCCGGGGCCGCCGCGCTGGTCCTGACCGGCGTGACGCAGGCACCCCACGGGCTGCCCGCCGAGGTGACGGCCACGGCGCGGGCGCTCGCCGAGCGGGGCCGCGTCGCGGTGCTGTACACGGACGGGGATCTCGCCGCGCTCGTGGTGGCCGTGGAGCGGGCGGTGGCCGGGTCCGCGGCCGACGCGCTGGCCCGGGTCGCCGCAGCGGCGCGGGAGGTGACGACCGTCGCGGGTGACCCGGACCGGGTGGCCGCGGCGGCGGCCCGCGCCCTCGGCGTACCGGTGGAGCTGCGGGCAGCGGGTCCGGGCGAAGAGGGTGCCGCCGCCGCGGGCCCGGACGGCGAGATCCGGCTCGCGGCCCCGGCCCGCCCCGGTCACGCGGGAGCGGCGGTGCGCTCCGTCCTCGCGCTGGCGGCCCTCGCGGCGGCGGGCGGCGGCCACGGCGACGTCCCTGTGCGCTCCCGCGGTCGGCTGCTGGCCGAGCTGCTCGTGGCGCCGCAGGACCAGGCCGCCCGTTTGGCCGCGCGGGGGCGGGCGCTCGCGCTGCCCGTGGACGGCTGGCACATCGCGCTGCGGGTGGAGGCGGGCGGTCTCGACGCGACGGACCGGCCGAAGACCCTGGACGCGGTGATGTCCCAGGCGCTGACCCTCCTGCGGACCTGGGACCGGCCGGCGACGCTTCCCGGCGCGCCCGCGTCCCCGCCCACGGACACCGTTCAGTGGAACGCCGCCCTGGTCGACGACGCCCTCGTCCTGCTGAGCACCTGGCCCGCCGATCCGGGGGCGGACGGGCGGCACGCCACTTCGGCCCGCGCCCGGCGTGTGGTGGACCGGCTGGCCGGACTGCGTCCGGAGGCCGGGCTGAGATGCGGTGTGGGCTCGCCGCACCGGGGACCGCTGGGCATCCGCACCTCCGCCCGTGAGGCCCGCGCGGTCGTACCGCGCGGCGCGGGGCCCGCGGTGGCCGCGCATGACGCGGTGGGCCTCGACCGGATGCTGCTGGAGTGGTACGCCTCGGACACGGCGCGCGAGGCGGTGGCCGAACTCCTCGCCCCGGTACTGGCGTTGGGTCCGGAGCGGGCAGAACCACTACTGCGCACGCTCCAGGGGTACCTGGACCACAACAACTCGCCCGCCCGTGCGGCGGAGGCCCTGCATCTGCACCGGAACGCGGTGGGCGCCCGCATCCGCAAGATCGTCCAGCTCACGGGTGCCGATCTGAACGAGCCGGATGTCCGGCTCGCACTCCAACTGGCCTGTCGCGCGGGCCTGTCCACGCGCCCCGTCTAGCCGTCCGCACCGCCGGCCGCCGGCCCCTGACACCCGCGATCCCCCTGGGGCCGCTCGTTTGGATCAGGCCGGGCTCGCGTGCCCCGGCGCCGCGCCTCGCCGCGTTGTCGTCGGTCGCCATGCCTCCCTTCTCCGCCTCGCGGTCCACGGCACCGGACCCCGCTCCCTGATCCGGCCCGATCCAAACGAAACCCGAGCTCCGACGGGCGTACCCGGGCCGTTCACACCGGAAGCGGTTGACGTGGCACCAACACGCCTGTTCCACTGGGCAGATGCGCCCTCAGCTGCGGCTGGTCACCCGTGACCACATCGACTTCGGTCGAGTGTGGTCCGCCTCGTGTTGTTCCTGACAGCTCCGACGTCAGCACTTCACACGACCGGGTTCCCGCAGCACGAGATGAGGCTTTGCCATGCCCGTCGAGTTTCTCGGCATCGCAGCAACCAACGAAGGTTCCGAGGTGACACCCCGCTCCGGGGCGTCCTTCGACAAGGAGTACACGCTCGAACTGGCCCGCGCGCACGAGGACCACGGCTGGGACCGGGTGTTGTTCGCCTACGGGTCCGGCTCCCCCGATCCGTCCCCGGCCGCGGCCTACGTCGCGGCGCGAACCGAGACGCTCCAGATCCTGGTCGCGCACCGCCCCAACGTCTCGTACCCGACGTTCGCGGCCAAGACCTTCGCGACCCTGGACCGGATCAGCGACGGCCGTCTCGCCGTGCACTTCATCACCGGCGGCAACGACCACGAGCAGCAGCGCGAGGGCGATTTCCTCACCAAGGACGAGCGGTACGCGCGCACCCGTGAGGCCATCCAGATCATCAAGAAGGCATGGACCTCGCACGAACCCTTCGACCATGAGGGCACGCATTACCGCTTCGACGACTTCGTGAGCGACACCTTCCCCGTGCAGCAGCCGCATCCGCGTGTCTCGTTCGGGGGTTCCTCACCGGCGGCGTACGCGGCCGGGGGCGCCGAGGCCGACATCTACTGCCTGTGGGGCGAGCCGCTGGCCCGGACGGCGGAGCAGATCGCGTCGGTGAAGGCGGCGGCGGAGGCGGCGGGCCGTACGGACGTACCGAAGATCCAGGTCGCCTTCCGGCCGATCATCGCCCCGACCGAGGAACTGGCCTGGGAGAAGGCCCACCGAACGCTGGCACGGATCAAGGCCCGCAAGGCCGGTACGCCGCTGAGCCGCCGCCACCCGCTGAACATCCCGGAGAACGCCGGCTCCCGACGGCTCCTGGCGGTGGCCGCCGAGGGGGAGCGCCACGACCGGGCCCTGTGGACGCCGACCGCGGCGGAAACGGGCGGGGCCGGCAATTCGACGGCCTTGGTGGGCACCCCGGAGACGGTCGCGCAGGCGCTGCTCGACTACTACGACCTGGGCGTGGAGATCCTGTCCGCCCGCGGCTACGACCTGCTGGACGACGCCATCGACTTCGGGCGGCATGTCATCCCGATCGTGCGCGAGGAGGTGGCGAAGCGGGACGCGGCCCGCACAGCCGCGTAGTACCGCAGGTGCCGGACGGCCCGCACAGCCGCGTAGTACCGCAGGTGCCGGACGGCCCGGCGAAGCCCGCCCCCGGCCGGCACCTCCCGGCCCTCCCGCTCGCCCGGCGAGACAGGTCGCCCGCCGGCTCACCCACGCGTCCGGCCCCGCCCCGCCACGCCGCGCTCTGTGGGGCCTCACCCCACAGAGCTGTAGGCCACGACCCCCCGCAACACCGCGTCCACCGCTTTGCGCGCGCTCCGCGCCACGGAACTCCCCTCGCGCGGGGCCGCGGCCGCGATCTGTCCCAGCACGTCGATCACCTGCTTGCACCACCGCACGAAGTCCCCGGCCGGCATGTCCGCCTCGCCCAGCACCTCGTCCAGCGTCCGTCCCGACGCCCACATGTAGACGGCCCAGGCGAACCCCAGATCGGGTTCGCGCTGCCCGACCCCCTCCGCCTGGTTGATCTTGAATTCCTCCTCCAGGGCATCGAGCCGGCCCCAGATCCGGACCATCTCGCCCAACGCCGTCTTCGCGGGCCCGGACGGCAGCTTGGGCGCCACCGCGTCATCGGCCTGCCGCGCCTCGTACACCAACGCCGAGACGCACGCCGCGAGTTCGGCGGGATTCAGGTCCTCCCACACCCCGGCCCGCAGGCACTCGCTCGCCAGCAGATCCAGCTCGCCGTAGAGCCGTGCGAGCCGCCGCCCGTGCTCGGTAACCTCATTGCCGCGCAGGTAGTCGAGCTCGGTGAGCAACGCGACGATCCGGTCGAAGGTGCGGGCGATGGTGTTCGTCCGCCCTTCGATCCGCCGCTCCAGCTGCCTGGTGTCGCGCTGCAGCCGGTGGTAGCGCTCGGCCCATCGCGCGTGGTCCTCACGCTCGTCGCAGCCGTGACAGGGATGTGCGCGCAACTCTGCCCGGTAGCGGGCGATCTCACGGTCGTCGGCCGCGGCGGAGCGCTCCTTGCGGTGCCGCTCGGGCACCAGGTGCCCGGCCTTGGTCCGCAGCGCGGAGGCCAGATCGCGCCGTGACTGCGGTGAGCGCGGGTTGAACGACTTCGGCACCCGCATCCGTTCCAGGGCCGCCACCGGAACGGGGAAGTCGATGGAGGCGAGCCGCTTGACCTGACGTTCCGCGGTCAGCACCAACGGCCGCGGCCCGTCGTGGTATTCGAGCCCGCGGTGCCCGTGCCCGTTGGTGCGTCCCGCGGACAGCCCCGGGTCGAGGACCAGTGCCAGTCCGGCGAACTTTCCGGTGGGCACATGAATGACATCGCCGGGCTTGAGCTTCTCCAGGGACGCCGAGGCGGCGGCCCGCCGCTGCGACGCGCCCTGCTTGGCGAGCTCGTTCTCCCGCTCCTTGAGGTCGCGGCGCAGTCGCGCGTACTCCTCGAAGTCACCGAGGTGGCAGGTCATGCCCTCCCGGTACCCCTCCAGTCCCTCTTCGTTCCGCTGGACCTGCCGGGAGATCCCGACCACGGACCGGTCGGCCTGGAACTGCGCGAAGGAGGTCTCCAGCAGCTCGCGCGAACGGTGCCGCCCGAACTGATGCACCAGATTGACGGCCATGTTGTACGAGGGGCGGAAGCTGGAGCGCAGCGGATACGTGCGCGTGCCCGCGAGTCCGGCCAGCGCCCCGGGGTCCATGCCGCGCTGCCACAGCACCACCGCATGACCTTCGACATCGATGCCGCGCCGCCCGGCCCGGCCGGTCAGCTGCGTGTACTCGCCGGGAGTGATGTCGGCGTGCTGCTCGCCGTTCCACTTGACGAGCTTCTCCAGGACGACCGAGCGCGCGGGCATGTTGATGCCGAGGGCGAGGGTCTCCGTCGCGAAGACGGCCTTGACGAGGCCTCGTACGAACAGTTCCTCGACGACTTCCTTGAAGGTGGGCAGCATGCCCGCGTGGTGCGCGGCGATGCCCCGCTCCAGCCCTTCGAGCCATTCGTAGTAGCCCAGGACGTGGAGATCCTCGCCGGGGATGGACGCCGTCCGCTCCTCGACTATCTCGCGGACCAGGCGGCGCTTGTCCTCGTCGTTGAGCCGCAGTCCGGCGTGCAGACACTGCTGCACGGCGGCCTCGCAGCCGGCCCGGCTGAAGATGAAGGTGATGGCGGGGAGCAGCCCCTCGGCGTCCAGCCGGTCGATGACCTCGGGCCTGGCCGGGGTCCAGATCCGACTGCGCTGGCGCCGCTCGCGCTCACGGTCCGCCTCACGGACCATCTTGCCGCGGCGGCGTTCACGCGGGTTGTATCCCCGCTGGTTCTCCATCCGGGCGAGCCGCACGAGGTCGGGGTTGACCTCACGGCGCCCCGTGCCCCGGCCGCCGTGGTCGGTCTCCTCCTCGAAGAGGTCGTACATCCGGCGGCCCGCGAGCACGTGCTGCCAGAGCGGCACGGAGCGGTGCTCGGAGACGATGACCTCGGTGTCACCGCGGACCGTGTCGAGCCAGTCGCCGAACTCCTCGGCATTGGACACGGTCGCCGACAGCGACACCAGGGTCACGGAGTCCGGGAGGTGAATGATCACTTCCTCCCAGACGGCGCCCCGGAAACGGTCGGAGAGGTAGTGCACCTCGTCCATCACCACATAGCCGAGGCCGCGCAGCGCCTGCGAGCCCGCGTACAGCATGTTCCGCAGCACCTCGGTGGTCATCACGACCACGGGGGCATCGCCGTTGACGCTGTTGTCCCCGGTCAGCAGACCGACCTTGTCGGGTCCGTAGCGCTTGACCAGATCGGTGAACTTCTGGTTGGACAGAGCCTTGATGGGGGTGGTGTAGAAACACTTGCGGCCCTGTTCGAGGGCGAGGTGCACCGCGAACTCGCCGACGATCGTCTTGCCCGAACCGGTAGGGGCGGCGACGAGCACCCCCTTGCCGGCTTCCAGCGCCTCACATGCCTCGATCTGGTAGGGATCCAGATCGAACTCGTACAGCTCGCGGAAGGGCGCGAGTGCGGTGGCCAGCTCGGCGGCGCGGATCCGAGAAGCCTGGTATCGCTCAGCTGGTGAGAGGTCCTCTGTCATCTTGCTTACGAGCCTACCCGCCGCCTCCGACAGTGACGCGATCTTTAAATCACGCCGGGAGAACCCGGGGCCAGCACTCTCACCGCACCCGGTACACAGGTCGCGGTCAGCGGCAGCGCCCCGAGTTGCTCACCGTCCGCGTACGCGGTGACACCGGCTGCGGCGAGCTCGATCGAGGTGACCCGGTGCACGGTGACCCGGGGGTGGCTGAGGTGCGTCCCCTTGTAGACGCGGGGGAAGACCTTGAGGAGTGTGGTGCGGCTGCAGTCTCCGAGGACGGTCACGTCGAAGAGGCCGTCGTCCATGGCGGCGTCCGCGCAGATCCGCATGCCCCCGCCGTAGGTCGACCCGTTGCCGACGGCGATGAGCGTGGCCTCGATCTCCCGGACCGGTCCGCCGTCCAGCCTGATGCGGTACGGGATGGGCTTGAACGCAGCGAGTTCGGCGAGGATCGCGAGGTCGTACTTGAACCGTCCGCCGACCCAGCGCATCCGGTTGCCGCGGTCGTTGACCCGGGAGTCGAAGCCGGAGGCGAGCACGGAGCCGAACCAGCGCTCACCGACCCTGCCGAGGTCGACCTCGCGGACGGCGCCGCCCTTGAGCGCCTCCGCGGCCAGCCGTCCGGCCGCGCCCGGATCCCGTATCGGCATCCCGAGCGCGCGGGCGAAGTCGTTCCCCGTGCCCACGGCGACCACCCCGAGCGGCGTGGTCGTCCCGGCAACGGCCTGCAGGGCGAGGGACATCATGCCGTCCCCGCCCACCGCTATCAGCGCGCCGGTCCCACCGGCGACGGCCTCACGGGCCCGTCGCAGCGCGTCGTCGGCGTCCTCGCCGAGAACCGTGCGCACGGAGAATCCGGCGTCCCGCAACGCGGAAGCGGCCGGCTGCGCGGCACGCGCGCCCCGGCCGCTTCCTGCGGTGGGATTGACGAAGAGGGTGATCTCGCTGGTCACCCGGGGACCCTACAAGGTCAGGTGATGTCGTCGTAACCGTTGACCCGGTCGTGGTCCGACTTCGTCTGGGTGGGCAGCGAACGGCCGGACGAGACCGGTTCGATCTCACCGACGTCCTCGGGGGTGAGGTCCAGCTCCGACGCCTCGTCGTCGGCGGGACCCGCCGCCGCGAGCTGTGCCTTGCGTCGGTCGTTGAGCAGCGAGATCGCCGTGGCCACGAAGTAGAGCGCCCAGATCGGTCCGGCGAGCATCAGCATGGTCATCGGGTCGGTGCTGGGGGTGGCCACCGCGGCGAAGACCGTGATGCCCATGATCATGCCCCGCCACCAGCCGAGCATCCGCTTGCCGGTGATGACCCCGCCGAAGTTCAGCATGACGAGCAGCAGGGGCAGCTCGAAGGAGAGCCCGAAGACCACCACCATGCGTGTGATCAGATCGAGCAGCTCGTCCAGCGGCAGCTGGTTGTCGACGCCGCCCGGCGAGAAGTCCAGGAGCACCCGCGCCATCGTGGGCAGGGTCTTGTACGCGAAGAATCCGCCGGCGAGGAAGAGCGGGAAGCCCGCGCCGACGAAGGCGAGCGAATACTTCTTCTCGTGCTTGTGCAGCCCCGGCGCGACGAAGGCCCACAGCTGGTAGAGCCAGATCGGCGAGGCAAAGACGATGCCTGCCATCAGGGAGACCTTGAGTGCGAGGGTGAACGGGGTGAGCAGGCCGTTCAGGACGATACGCGCGCACGTACCGTCCACCTTCTTGGCGAGTTCGGCGAAGCTCGACTCGCAACCGACCGACTTCAGTACCGGGTCGGTGAAGAACTCGATGATCCCCCTGTAGAAGAACGCGGCCACGATGGTGACTACGACGATCCCCAGCAGGCCCTTCGCCAGCCGGTTACGCAGTTCACGCAGGTGCTCCACCAGGGGCATGCGGCCCTCTGGGTCCGTCTCCTGCTTGCGGGCAGACTTGAGCAACCCACGTCCTCATCTCGTGCAGCAGGCCGTCACCGATCAGGAGATGCCTGCGTCGGCCCGTTGGTCAGCGCTTGGTGGAGTCGGTCGGCTCTGCGACCGGACGCGAACTGGTCACGTCACCCGGCGCCGCCTTGATGGTGCGCGGGGCCGCCTGGTCCTGGGCGGTGTCGTTCGCCGGCTCGGCCGGGGTGGCCGACGGGCCGCCCTCGGACTTCATGGCCTTGGCCTCGCTCTTGAGGATGCGGGCCGACTTGCCGAGGGAGCGAGCCATGTCAGGAAGCTTCTTCGCGCCGAACAGCAGAACAACGACGACGAGGATCAGGATGATCTCGGGAGCGCCGAGCCTTCCGAACATATGCGTGTACCTTCTCACCGAGGCAGCAGGGGTGGGGCGGACCAAACGTCGGACGGACGTCCGATCGTCGTACTGTCAGCGATCGTATCCCGCAGGAGTAAACGCAGGGCAATACCCATGCATCCTTGCGATTACGGCCCATGCCTCGCTCTCAGGGCCGCGTTCAGCAGCGTACCCCCCGAACCCGGGAAACTGGAGGCCACGCCCGCTCCGATCCATCGGCCCAGCTCACAGCCTCACACGAAGGTGGGCTCGTTGGGCCCTAGCGCAGCGCTTCACCCGTGGCGGCAAGATCCGTCGCGGCCCGTTCGAGGTCCTCGGCGGCCCGGTTGATGCGCTGGGTGGTCCGGGTCACCTGACGGCCCAGACGCTGGGCCTCGACGAAGACCTTGACGGCCAGCACCCCGAGGACGGCGATCCCGAGGAACCCCAGGGCGATGGCGAGCATGGGCCAGAACATGCGCAGAGCCTCAATGTGTCTAGGTGTCCGAAGTTCCGAGGTCGACCGGCACGCCGGCCGGCCTAAAGGCTGGTGTGGAGACGCAGCGTCCGCACCCCGCCGACAGTGAGGAGCTCGACTATCCGTTCCCCCGCGGGCTTGCGCACGGCCGCGCCGCACGCCGGGCAGGTGAACGAGTAGAACGTCGTCCGGCGGCTGGCGCCCACGGCGAGACGGATGGCACCGGCGGCCAGTTCGAACCGTTCGCGACAGTCCGGGCATGCGGCCTTGAACCGTACGGATTCGGGCACCACCACGGTCGGAACGCCCGACACCACAGGCATGTTGCTCATATCTCCCTCGGGTATCCGCTCAGGCCGGGTCGTCGTAGGCGGCGAGCGCCGCACGGGCCGCTCTCCGCGCGCTCTGTGCCAGTTCGGGCGGAGAGACGATGCGTCCTTCTCCGCCGAGCCGCAGCGCGAGTCTGCGCAGCGAGGCCGGGTCGGGGGTGCGCAGGGTGATCCGCAGCCCGCCGTCTGGCAGTTCCTGGGCGCTGTCGTGCGGATAGTACTCGGCGACCCACCGTCCGCCGGGGCCCACCTCCACCACGACCTCCGGGTCCTCGGCCGCCGGCTGGACGAGCCCCTCGGACAGATCACGCAGTTCGAGCTCGGGTGGTGCGGCCGGCTCGTCCAGCAGCCGGATCTCGGCCACCCGGTCGAGCCGGAACGTACGCCGGTCCTCGGAGGACCTGCACCAGGCCTCCATGTACGTGTGCCCCACGGCGAACAGCCGGATCGGGTCCACCTCGCGCTCGGTGAGTTCGTCGCGCGCGGGCGAGTAGTAGCGCAGCCACAGCCGGCGCCGCTCCGAGATCGCCCGATCGACGTCGGCGAAGACACCGCCCTCGGACTCGAAGGTGACCGAGAGCCGCGAACTCGCCGCCCCCACCTCGCCGGCCGCGGTCTCCAGCTTCGCGGTGGCCCGCAGCAGCGCCTGCCGGTCGCTCTCGCGCAGCCCCGGCAGCGTGGCCACGGCGCGTGCGGCGACCAGGAGCGCCGTCGCCTCGTCGGCGGCGAGCCGCAGCGGCTCCGCGACATCGTCCGGGTTGTGCCACCAGATCCGGTCGCCGTCGGTGTCGATGTCCAGCAGGTCCCCGCCGCGGAAGCTCGTACCGCACATGGGCAGCACGTCGAGGTCCGAGATCAGTTCGTCCTCGCTGATCCCGAAGGCGCGGGCCACGTCCTGGACGTGGGCACCGGGGCGCTCGCGCAGATACGTCACCAGGGAGAGCATCCGGCGGGTCTGGTCGATCGCGTTCGTGGCCATGAATAAGTCCCCTCAGTCCTTGGCCACGGCGCGCAGCCGGTCCACCACATCGGCCCGCAGATCGGCGGGTTCCCGTACGACGACGTCCGGACCGAACTCGACGAGCCAGGCGTCCAGGCCGTGTCCGTACGGAATCTCCAACTCGTCCCACCCGTCTCCGAGTTCCCGGACCGATATGGCGCGCGAGCGCAGCGGGTATCCGGCACCGGTCCGCAGCCTGATCAGCGCGGTCCGGGTCGCCGTCTCCCCCGCCCAGCTCTCCACGGTCTCGCGGACGGTCACGACGTCGGGCACCTCGGCGGTGAAGGTGCCGGCCCGGGAGCGGACCCGGCCGGTGATCCGGGAGAGGCGGAAGACCCGTTCGGCGCCGCGGTCCCGGTCCCAGCCGGCCAGATACCAGTGGCCGCGCCAGCACTCCAGCGTCCACGGCTCGACCTGGCGCTGCTCGGGCCGGGCGGCGTTGGCCTTGCGGTAGTCGAAGGTCACCGGGCGGCGGTCCCGGCAGGCCAGCATCAAAGGCTCGAACGCGGCCTCGTGGACGGGGATACGGGGTTCGAGGGCGCTGTGCACCTCGTAGGCGTCCTCGGCCTCCGGCATGCCCGCGGCCCGCAGCTTCTGCAGCGCACCGCTGGCGGCACCGGCCAGCCGCGCCTGCTGCCAGACCTTGGCGGCCAGCCCCAGCGCGGCGGCCTCCTCCGCGTCCAGCGTGATCGGGGGCAGCCGGTTGCTGTCGCGGCGGGCGAGATAGCCCGTGTCGCCGTCCAGGCTCTCCACGGTCTCGATGACCAGACCGAGCTCGCGCAGATCGTCCTTGTCACGCTCGAACATCCGGTTGAAGGCGTCGTCGGAGCCCGCTTCCAGATAGGCCTCGATGGAGCCGCGCAGCTCGCGCTTGCTCAGCGGGCGCCGGGTCCCCAGCAGACACAGGGCCAGGTTCATCAGCCGCTCGGCCTTGGCAATCGCCATCGACGCCCTTTCTGTTTTGCTCTACGACCGTCGACCGTACCGCTACGCGGTGTCCGGACAAAAGCGAGGGCCCGTGCCTTGCGGCACGGGCCCTGGCGGCGTATGGACGCGGATCAGACGGCGACCAGGTCGCAGACGAAGATCAGCGTCTCGCCGGGGGCGATACGGCCGCCACCGGCGCCGCGGTCGCCGTACGCGAGGTGCGCGGGGATGGTCAGCTGGCGACGGCCGCCGACCTTCATGCCCTGCACGCCCTTGTCCCAGCCGGAGATGACCTGGCCGGCACCGAGCTGGAACTGCAGCGGGGCGCCGCGGTTCCAGGAGGCGTCGAACTCCTCGCCGGTGGAGAAGGCCACGCCCACGTAGTGGACGGAGACGGTGGCGCCCGCCTCGGCCACCGCGCCGTCGCCTTCCCAGATGTCCTTGATCTCCAGGTCGGCCGGCGGCTCGCCACCCGGGAAGTCGATCTCGGGCTTCTCGATGCTCACTGACTTGCTCCTCTTAATGATGAACTGGGCAACCGGGACAGTCTTACATCTTCGCCAGGATGTCCACGGCGAAGACCAGCGTGGACTTCGCCGGAATGGTCTGCTGCGCCTTGTCGCCGAAACCCTGGTCCGGCGGAATGACGAGGAGCACCCGGCTGCCGATCTTCTTGCCGACGAGACCGTTCTTGAGCCCCTTGAGGGTGACCTGGGCGAGCGGGAAGGTCTGTGTCTTGCCGGCGGAGTAGGTGCTGTCGAACGTCTTGCCGTCCTTCCACAGCAGACCCACGTAGTTCACGACGACGCTGTCGGTGTCCTTCACGACGTCGCCCTTGGACTCCAGGATGTACTGGGAGACGAGCTTCGTCGGCGGGGCGGTCTTGGTGGGGATGGTGACCTTCGGGGCCTTGCCGTCCGTGTTGGTGCCGACCTTCGGCAGATCGACATTGTCCTGGGCGACCTCGGTGCCCTTGGCGGACGCCGGGATCTGCGTCGCCTTCAGAACGTCGACGACGAAGACGAGCGTGGCGTTCGGCTTGATGTCGCCCTGGCCCTGCGCCCCGTAACCGAGGTCCGGCGGAATGACCAGCTCTACCCGGCTGCCGACCTTCTGGCCGACGAGGCCCTTGTCCCAGCCCTGGATGACCATGCCGGCGCCGAGGGTCAGATCGAACGGCTGCTTGCGGTCGAAACTGTTGTCGAAGGGCTTGTCGGAGTCCCAGGCCTGCCCGAGGTAGTTGACCTGGATCGCGTCGCCGTTCTTGAGTGTGGCCCCGTCACCCTGGCTGACGACTCTGGTCTTCAGCTCCTTGGGCGGGTTTCCGGTCCCCTTGGACAGCGTGGGCTTCTCGCCGAACTTGGCACCCGCGGTAATGGCGGGGAACCCGTTCTCGGACTCGGCGGAAGCCGAAGCGGAAGCTGAAGCGGAGCCCTTCTCATTCCCACAAGCCGCTGACAGCAGCAACAGGGGGACGACGAGAAGGCCGGCAAGTCGGCGCACTTGTTCCTCAGATCTCAGACGGCACAGTTGGTTGAGTCCCCGACACTCTAGGGCGTACGCAGGGCCCCGTACGAGGAACGTACGGGGCCCGCGTCGCGTCGGAGGCCGAGGTCGTCCTGTCGCCGGCTCACATACCGGCGATCAGCTTCTCCACCCGGTCGTCCACCGAACGGAACGGGTCCTTGCACAACACCGTGCGCTGCGCCTGGTCGTTGAGCTTGAGATGGACCCAGTCGACGGTGAAGTCCCGCCGCTGCTCCTGGGCCCGGCGGATGAAGTCCCCGCGCAGCCGCGCCCTGGTCGTCTGCGGGGGCACGGACTTCCCCTCGAAGATCTTCAGGTCGTTGCAGACACGGGCGGCCTGTCCCTTGCGCTCCAGCAGGTAGTACAGCCCGCGACGGCGGTGGATGTCGTGGTACGCGAGGTCTATCTGGGCGACCCGCGGATGCGACATGGTCATGTTGTGCTTGGCCCGGTACCGCTCGATGAGCTTGTACTTCATGACCCAGTCGATCTCGGTCTCGATCCGGTCGAGGTCCTCGGCCTCGATCGCGTCGAGGGTACGGCCCCACAGCTCCAGGACCTGCGCGACGGTGCCGGTGCGGATGCCGCGCCGGTCGACGAAGTCGACGGCCTTCTCGTAGTACTCGCGCTGCACCTCGATGGCGGACGCCTCACGGCCACTGGCCAGACGCACCTTGCGCTGCCCCGTGGTGTCGTGGCTGACCTCCCGGATCGCCCGGATCGGGTTCTCCAGCGTCAGATCCCGCATGACGGTGCCCGCCTCGATCATCCGGAGCACCAGGTCCGTCGCGCCGACCTTGAGCAGCATGGTCGTCTCGGACATGTTGGAGTCACCGACGATGACATGAAGGCGGCGGTACCGCTCCGCGTCCGCGTGCGGTTCGTCACGTGTGTTGATGATCGGGCGGGAACGCGTCGTGGCGGAGCTGACGCCCTCCCAGATGTGCTCGGCACGCTGGCTGACGCAGTAGACGGCGCCCCGAGGTGTCTGCAGCACCTTGCCCGCGCCGCAGATCAGCTGCCTCGTGACGAGGAAGGGAATGAGAATGTCCGCGAGCCGGGAGAATTCCCCGTGCCGTGCCACGAGATAGTTCTCATGGCAGCCGTAGGAGTTTCCCGCCGAGTCGGTGTTGTTCTTGAAGAGGTAGACGTCGCCCGCGATTCCCTCCTCGTGCAGGCGGCGTTCGGCGTCGACGAGCAGACCTTCGAGAATGCGCTCGCCGGCCTTGTCGTGGGTGACCAGTTCGGTCAGGTTGTCGCATTCGGGGGTTGCATATTCCGGATGCGATCCCACGTCGAGGTAGAGGCGGGCGCCGTTCCGCAGAAAGACGTTGCTGCTGCGGCCCCATGACACAACACGGCGGAAGAGGTAGCGCGCCACTTCATCAGGGGACAGTCGGCGCTGTCCCCTGAACGTGCACGTGACGCCGTACTCGTTCTCCAGCCCGAAAATGCGGCGGTCCATGACTGAACATTACGCCTGATGGCCTGAGCTGAAACCGGGTTCGACAGCACCGTCTCGATCATTTTCCGAACCCTGTGCGGCAACAGCCGTATGTCCGGGAACTGCGAGGACCCTTCCCGTGGCCAGGAGAACCAGCAGTGCCGCCACCCCACCGGCCCCCGCGACGGCGAAACTCCACGTCGTGCCGCCCAGTTCGACGGCCGGGCCCGCCACGGCCGTTCCCGCCGCCGCGCCCACCCCGAACGTCGTCACCAGCCAGGAGAAGGCCTCGGTCACCGTGCCCCGCGGAGCATGCCGGTCGACCACGATGAACGAGCAGGCGATCGCGGGCGCCAGAAAGACTCCGGACACTGCCGCCAAAGCGGTCATGGCGACCACTCCGGGGGTCAGCATCAGCGGCAGATAGCCCAGTGCCAGCAGCGCGACGATGACCCGCAGCCGACGTTCCGGTGCCCCGGCCCACCGGCGCGCCCCGTACACCGCGCCGCCGATCAGCGCACCCAGCCCGAGCGCGGCCATCAGCCAGCCGTACACCGACTCCCGGCCGTGGTCGTCGGCGTACGCCACCCCGGCCACCGTGATCGAACCGAGCGCGAGCCCGACGAAGAAGAACGAGCCGAGCAGCGCCAGCAGCCCCGGTGAACGCAGCGCGCCCAGCCAGTGTGCCTCGCGGGGTGCGGAACGCCAGGCGCGTGAGGGTTCGCAGAGGACGACCGAGAGCGCCCCCAGGACGCCGATCACGTTGATGACGAGCAGCGCGGCGGCGGGAGACCAGTTGGAGACCAGCAGCGTCACCAGCAGCGGGCCCACGGTGAACATGACCTCCTGGGCGACGGCGTCCATCGCGTACGCCCGGTGCACCCGGTCCTCGCCGCCGAGGACGGACGGCCACAGGGCCCGCAGACCGCCCTCCAGTGGCGGGGTGAACACGCCGGCCACCATCACCGCCCCGTAGGCCAGCGGCAGCGATCCCAGGCCCACCAGGGCCAGCAGGGCCATGCCCAGCGCCGACGCCAGGGAGGCCGGGAGCTGGACGCGCGGCTGACCGTACAGGTCCACCGCGCGGCCCAGCAGTGGCTGCCCGACCGCGGTGGCGAGCCCGTACACGGCCGCGAGCGCGCCGGCGAGGGTGTAGGTGCCGCCCTCGGCGCGGGTGAACAGCACGATCGCGACCGGCGCGGTGGCGTTCGGCAGCCGCCCCACCAGGGTCCCCGCCAGCAGCCGGGCGGCATGCCGCGCCCGGAGGATGTCCAGATATCCCGCGGCCATGTCCTGCCCTCTCCTTCGGATGCTCTCCGGCACCCTGGGGTTTTACGTATAACGTCGAGGTCCATACGTACCATGTGCCCAGTCCGCAGGTCCACCGCACGGCGCCTGCCCCCGACCGGCCGGGAGGCCCGAGTGACCAGCGCACCACAGCCCGGCCCGGCCCGGCCCACCAGCCGCGATGTCGCGCGGGCCGCAGGCGTCTCGCAGGCCACCGTCTCCCTCGTGCTCGGCGACAAATGGCGTGGAAGAGTCTCCGAGGCCACCGCCGGACGCGTGCGGGACGCCGCCCGCGGCCTCGGCTACCAGCCCAACCTCGCCGCCCGCAGTCTCCGGCTCGGCCGCACCAGGACCGCGCTGCTGGTCGTCCCCGCGCTCACCAACGAATTCTTCGCGCGCGTCTACACCGGCGCCGCCGCGGTCGCCGCCGAGCACGGCTTCGGGGTCGTCCTCTATCCGTCCCCCGAGGGCACCGGGCCGGCCAGGGACCCCTTCGCCTCGGCGCGTGCCTCCCTCGACGGGGTGATCGCCTCGTCCATGGCCGCGGGCGCGCTCGACGCGTTGCGCGGCGCCGGTCTGCCGCTGGTCATGCTCGACAGCGACCCGGCCGACACCGGGGTCGCGGCCCGGGTCAACCTCGACATCGCCGGCGGTATGCGGCAGATGGCGGACCATCTGCTCGCGCTCGGCCACCGCCGCTTCGTCCACCTCGCGTCGGCGGTCGATTCCTGGACCTTCGCCGTCCGGGGCCGAGCGCTCCACGACAGCCTGGCGGCAGCCCCCGGCGCCTCTGTGCGGACCGTCGCGTCGACACTCGACGTGCACGCGGGCCGGGAGGCGACGGAGCGGGCACTCGCCGCCCCCGGTCCCCGGCCCACGGCCATCGTCTGTGACGACGACATCCTCGCCGCGGGCGCCTGCAAGGCCGCCCGCAGACTCGGACTCCGCGTCCCCGGCGACCTCTCCGTCACCGGCTTCGACGATCTGGCCCTGGCCACGGCCGTCGAACCGGAGCTCACCACCGTGCGGCTGCCCGCCGAGCAGGTCGGCGAACGCGGCATGGCGGCCCTGCTCGCGGTCCTGGACGGCCGCCCCGCCGAGCCCGGCAGCCTGCCGGTGCGCCTGGTGGCCCGCGGCTCCTCCGCGCCCCCGCCGTCGGACGGCCCGCGCTCATGACGGTGCCCCGGCCCGCCGGGAAGGGCGGACCGGGGCACCGGCGCAGTGCTCGACTACTCCTCGGACGACTCCACGTCCCCACCGGAATCGGCGGACTTGGGGACATCCGTCGTGCCCGCAGGAGACTCCGTACCGGAGGAATCGGTCCCCTCGCCGTCCTCGACGTCGGAGGGCGCGTCCGTCGGTGCGGAGCCGCCGTCCGCCTCCAGCAGCCGCGCCAGCTGGCGTCCGACGATCCGCTTGAACTTGCGCTGCTGCGGCCTCGTACGGTCCAGGACCGCGACCTCCAGCCGGTCCGCAGGGATCTCCCGCTCGCTGCCGTTGGGATCGCGGGACAGGGCCTGCACCGCCAGCTTGAGCGCCTCGGCGAGCGTCATCCCGTCCCGGTGCCGCTGGTCGAGGAAGGTGCTGATCTGCTCGGCGTTCCCACCGACCGCGACCGAGCCGTGCTCGTCGACGATGGAGCCGTCGTGCGGCAGCCGGTAGATCTGGTCGCCCTCGGGTTCGACCCCCACCTCGGCGACCACCAGCTCCACCTCGTACGGCTTCTCGGCCGCACTGGAGAAGATGGTGCCCAGCGTCTGCGCGTAGACGTTGGCCAGCCCACGGGCCGTCACATCGTCACGGTCGTAGGTGTATCCACGCAGATCGGCGTAGCGCACACCGCCGATGCGGAGATTCTCGTACTCGTTGTACTTGCCGGCGGCGGCGAAACCGATCCGGTCATAGATCTCGCTGAACTTGTGCAGCGCGCGGGACGGGTTCTCGCCGACGAACACAATGCCGTCGGCGTACTGCAGCACAACCAGGCTGCGACCACGGGCGATGCCCTTCCGGGCGTATTCCGCCCGGTCGGCCATGGCCTGCTGGGGTGAGACATAGAACGGCGTCGACACCGGTTATCCGTCCCTTTCTGTCAGTGACTGGAGCATCCAAGAAGCAGCGGAACGGCGGTCAGAGCAGCGCGGCGCGCGGGCCGTCGGGCTGTTCCATCCGGTGTTCCAGGATCGAGCGGGCGATCTGGGAGGATTCCGCCTCCTCCAGCTTCCGGAAGCCTTCGTCGGTGATGACGGTGACGATCGGGTAGATCCGCCGGGCCACATCGGGGCCGCCGGTCGCCGAGTCGTCGTCCGCGGCGTCGTACAGCGCCTGCACGACCAGGGTGAGCGCCTGCTGCTCCGTCAGGTCCTCGCGGTAGAGCTTCTTCATCGATCCGCGGGCGAAGACCGACCCGGAGCCGGTGGCCGCGTACCCGAGCTCCTCGGAACGGCCGCCGGTGACGTCGTACGAGAAGATCCGGCCCTTCTCGCGGTCGACGTCGAAACCTGCGAAGAGCGGCACGACGGCGAGGCCCTGCATGGCCATCGCCAGATTGCTGCGGATCATCGTGGAGAGCCGGTTCGCCTTGCCCTCCAGGGAGAGCTGGGCACCCTCGACCTTCTCGAAGTGCTCCAGCTCCAGCTGGAAGAGCTTGACCATCTCCACGGCCAGCCCGGCCGTGCCGGCGATGCCCACCGCCGAATACTCGTCGGCCGGGAAGACCTTCTCGATGGCACGCTGCGCGATCACATTGCCCATGGTCGCTCGCCGGTCACCGGCGAGGACCACTCCGCCGGGGAACGTCACCGCGACGATGGTCGTCCCGTGCGGCGCCTCGATGGTCCCCTGCAGGGGCGGCAGGGTGCGGTTGCCCGGGAGCATCTCGGGAGAATGGCCGGACAGGAAATCCATGAACGAAGAGGATCCCGGCGTCAGGAAGGCAGCTGGTAGACGCCCGGTGCTACGAGTGTTGGCTTCCACGCGTTTCCCTCCAGGTAAGCGACGGCCCTGAGCAAGGTGTCAGGAGCCTCTCCCAACGTGCCGATGGCCGAATTGCAGTCGATGCGGTTACGCCACGGACCCTACCCGTCCCGTGGCGGCGATCCACATGAACGGCGGGGGCGGCTCCGCACGGCCTGCGGCCCCGCTTGTGCCCGCGCGGTACGGGCCGACCTCGCCCGTACCGCGCGCACGTTCCACTCCCCCGTGTTCACATTCGTGAACTACTGTCCACCCTTTTGAACGAAGGAACGCACGAAGTCCTCCGCGTTCTCTTCGAGTACGTCGTCGATCTCGTCCAGAACCGAGTCGACATCGTCGCTCAGCTTCTCCTGGCGCTCCTTGAGGTCGTCGGACGCCTGCGCGTCCTGCGCCTGCTCCTCGACCTCCTCGGTGGAGCGCGTCGCCTTCTGCTGTCCGCCGCCGGTGTCCTTGGTCGCCATCTAGCTCACCCCGCTCGGTTCGAAGCACTTGATCAGACCCTACCCACGGGGTCCGACATTGGCCCGGTACTTGTCCAGACGTCCGGGGGTCATCCCGATGATTCCCCGATCGCGGCCGTTTCAGCCGCCCGACAGCACCTGGACCAGCTCTTCCGCCGTGCGGCAGCGGTCCAGGAGCTCCTTGACGTGATCGCGGGTGCCCCGGAGCGGTTCCAGGGTGGGCACCCGTTGCAGCGAGTCATGGCCCGGCAGATCGAAGATGACCGAGTCCCAGGAGGCCGCGGCCACGTCGTCGGCGTACTGCTCCAGGCAGCGGCCACGGAAATAGGCCCTGGTGTCCTCCGGAGGGGCCGTACGGGCCTTCTCGACGTCACCCGCGTCCAGCAGGCGCTTCATCTTCCCGCGGGCCGCCAGACGGTTGTACAGGCCCTTCTCGGCCCTCACGTCGGCGTACTGGAGGTCCACCAGGTGCAGACGGGCGGCGTCCCAGTCCAGGCTGTCCCGGCGGCGGTAGCCCTCCATGAGTTCCCGCTTGGCGATCCAGTCGAGCTCGCCGGACAGGCTCATCGGATCGTTCTCCAGCCGGTTGAGGGTGTCCTCCCAGCGGATCAGGACGTCCTTGGTCTGCTCGTCGGCGTCCGCCCCGTACCGTTCCTCGACGTATTTGCGGCCCAGCTCGAAGTACTCCATCTGGAGCTGCACCGCGGTGAGGGTACGGCCGCTGCGCAGCGTGATCAGGTGCTTCAGCGTCGGGTCGTGGGAGACGTGGTGCAGGGTGCGCACCGGCTGGTCGACCGCGAGATCGACGTTGATGAAACCGTCCTCGATCATGGACAGGACCAGGGCCGTGGTGCCGAGCTTGAGATAGGTGGAGATCTCCGAGAGATTCGCGTCGCCGATGATCACATGGAGCCGGCGGTACTTCTCGGCGTCGGAGTGCGGTTCGTCACGGGTGTTGATGATGGGGCGCTTGAGGGTGGTCTCCAGGCCCACCTCGACCTCGAAGTAGTCGGCGCGCTGACTGATCTGAAAGCCGTGCTCATGGCCGTCCTGTCCGATTCCCACGCGTCCGGCTCCGGTGACCACCTGGCGGGAGACGAAGAACGGGGTCAGATGGCGCACGATGTCGGAGAAGGGGGTTTCCCGCTTCATCAGGTAGTTCTCGTGCGTGCCGTACGAGGCGCCCTTGTTGTCGGTGTTGTTCTTGTAGAGGTGGATCGGCTGGGCGCCGGGAAGCTGGGCGGCGCGGTCGGCCGCTTCGGCCATGATCCGCTCTCCGGCCTTGTCCCAGAGGACCGCGTCCAACGGATTGGTGACTTCCGGGGAGCTGTACTCGGGATGCGCGTGGTCGACGTAGAGACGGGCCCCGTTGGTGAGGATGACATTGGCGAGGCCGATGTCCTCGTCGGTGAGCTGGCTGGAGTCCGCGGTCTCGCGGGCGAGGTCGAAACCTCGCGCGTCCCGCAGCGGGTTCTCCTCCTCGAAGTCCCAGCGGGCGCGGCGCGCCCGGTGCATCGCCGCTGCGTAGGCGTTGACGATCTGGGACGAGGTGAGCATGGCATTGGCGTTGGGGTGGCCGGGGACGGAGATCCCGTACTCCGTCTCGATGCCCATTACTCGCCGTACGGTCATGCGGCCCTCCTTGCCCGGCGGCGCTCCCTTGAGGGAACGGCGCTCAAGTACCGCTGCTTGTCCGGTGCGTGTGCGGTGCCCGTCCCCGCACTGCGCGACCGGGCGGTACGCAAGAGCCTAGAGCGACTCTGCGGTGGTGGGGAGATCAATTACGTCATTGCTGCGGTGTCGCGTGAGCTGTCCGGAAAGCGACCGGCTGCGGATGCCCGGCCGGGCATCCGCAGCCGGTCGGCGTGCTACAGGTACTGCCCGGTATTCGCCACCGTGTCGATGGAGCGACCGGTGTCCGCGCCCTGCTTTCCGGTGACGAGCGTACGGATGAAGACGATCCGCTCGCCCTTCTTGCCGGAGATCCGGGCCCAGTCGTCCGGGTTCGTGGTGTTCGGCAGGTCCTCGTTCTCCTTGAACTCGTCCACGCACGCCTGGAGGAGATGGGAGACGCGAAGGCCCTTCTGGCCCTGGTCGAGGAAGGCCTTGATGGCCATCTTCTTGGCCCGGTCGACGATGTTCTGGATCATCGCGCCGGAGTTGAAGTCCTTGAAGTAGAGGACTTCCTTGTCACCGTTGGCGTACGTGACCTCGAGGAAGCGGTTCTCCTCGGACTCGGTGTACATCCGCTCGACGACGGACTGGATCATGGCGTGCGCGGCGGCTTCCTTGGAGCCGGTGTGCTCCGCGAGGTCGTCGGCGTGCAGGGGCAGCGAAGGCGTGAGGTACTTCCCGAAGATGTCCTTCGCGGCCTCCGCGTCGGGACGCTCGATCTTGATCTTCACATCGAGGCGGCCGGGCCGCAGGATCGCGGGGTCGATCATGTCCTCGCGGTTGGAGGCGCCGATGACGATCACATTCTCCAGGCCCTCGACACCGTCGATCTCGGCGAGCAGCTGGGGGACGATGGTGTTCTCCACGTCCGAGCTGACGCCGGATCCGCGGGTGCGGAAGAGGGACTCCATCTCGTCGAAGAAGACGATGACGGGGGTGCCCTCGCTCGCCTTCTCACGCGCACGCTGGAAGACCAGGCGGATGTGCCGCTCGGTCTCGCCGACGTACTTGTTGAGGAGCTCCGGGCCCTTGATGTTGAGGAAGTAGCTCTTGCCCGTCGGCTGGCCGGTGACCTCGGCGACCTTCTTGGCAAGGGAGTTGGCCACCGCCTTGGCGATGAGCGTCTTGCCGCAGCCGGGCGGGCCGTAGAGCAGGATGCCCTTCGGCGGCCGCAGTTCGTGTTCCTTGAAGAGGTCGGGGTGGAGGTAGGGGAGCTCGACCGCGTCCCGGATCAGCTCGATCTGGTCGCCCAGACCACCGATCTTGTCGTAGTCGATGTCCGGTACCTCTTCGAGGACGAGCTCTTCGACCTCGCTCTTGGGGACCACTTCGTAGACGTAGCCGGACCTGGGTTCGAGCAGCAGGGCGTCGCCGGGGCGGATGGTGATGTCCAGCAGCGGCTCGGCGAGCCGCACCACCCGTTCCTCGTCGGTGTGCCCGATGACCAGGGCCCGCTCGCCGTCCTCGAGGATTTCCTTGAGGGTGACGATGTCCCCGGCCCGCTCGAATTCCATGGCGTCGACCACATTGAGCGCTTCATTGAGCATGACTTCCTGGCCGCGCCGGAGGTCGTCGAGCTCGACACTGGGGCTGACATTCACCCGGAGCTTGCGGCCCCCGGTGAAGATGTCGCAGGTGCCGTCCTCATTGCCCTGCAAGAACACACCGAATCCGGCGGGTGGCTGTGCGAGCCGGTCGACTTCTTCCTTGAGGGCCACGATCTGGTCGCGGGCCTCGCGGAGTGTGTTGGCGAGCCGCTCATTCTGCGCGGACACGCCCGCCAGGTTGGTCTGCAACTCGACGATCCGCTCTTCGAGAATCCTCGTATGGCGCGGAGAGTCGGCGAGCTTACGTCGCAGGACGGCGATTTCCTGCTCAAGATAGGCGACCTGGCCGGCTGGGTCTTCGGACCCCCGCCCGGGCCGGATGCCGCGGTTGATGTCGTCGTCGTGGGCTGCCACGGTCCTCACCTCCTCCAAGGGGAGCTGGACGCTTCCTGACCCTACCTGGGTGGGTGATGATTGAAACCCCTAGATCACAAAGACTGCGGGGCGTGTCCGATCTTCACCCTTGCGTTCCCCCTCGTGTCAGGGGAATACCCACCCTTCAACATCGGAAAGCGGCCGGTTGTATCGTCGAACCGGTCAACACCCGTCAGGGCTGGCTTCTTTTGGTTCGGATACGCAGGGAACGGCAGGACAAATGACCGTGCAGCAGGACGCTCCCACCGGCAGCGACACGCAGGACCTGGAGGTCTGGATCGATCAGGACCTCTGTACGGGAGACGGTATCTGCGTGCAGTACGCGCCCGAGGTGTTCGAGCTGGACATCGACGGTCTGGCGTATGTGAAGAGCGCTGACGACGAGCTGTTGCAGGACAAGGGCGCGACGACACCGGTGCCGCTGCCGCTCCTCCAGGATGTGGTCGACTCGGCCAAGGAGTGCCCGGGCGACTGCATCCATGTACGTCGCGTTTCGGACAGGGTCGAGGTGTACGGTCCCGAGGCCGCGTGATCCGGCTCCGGGCGGCGGAGCACGCCCTGTGGCCGCTCAGGCACTGCTCGCGGCGGGCCGGGTGGCGCGGACGAAGGCGCCGCCCCGCCACTGCCAGGTGACCTTCTCCTCCTGGTCGGGACAGCACCGCGGCACATCGGCCGAGGAGTAGCCGAGCAGGGTGGCGGAGATGATCCCGTCACGCACCGCGAAGTCGCCGACGCTCAGCTCCTCGGCGGGGTCCACCAGGGTCGCCACGACCCGGGGTGTGGCCCCACTTCCCCGTGTGAGGACGTAGACGCCGCTGGGCGGGGTGCCGGATCCGGCCGCGCAGCGGACCACGGCGACCGTCTCGGGCCGGCCGTCGCCGTCCAGGTCGCCGGGCTGCTGTTTGGCCACGGTGTTCCCCAGGCCCCCGCACTCCAGGGGGTAGGTCGCCCGCTCCGGATCGGGCGCGGCGACGGGCGCGGTGCCGTGCTGCGCGGTGGTGCGACGCGGGGTCGAGGCGGAGGCTGCGGGATCCGGCTGGAGCAGGCCGGCGGCTGCGACGACGGCGGCCATGGCGGTCGCGGTGGCGAGCCAGTGCAGCGGCTTGGTGTCGGTGTGCGCGAGGTCCGGGAGCTCGGAGGTCTGCACGCGGGATGTCTCCTGTGGTTCCTGTGGTTCGACGATCTGGCTGGGCGATGCCGCCGGTGGGACGTCCGCGGTGGCGCGGGGTGGCCAGCATCGTGCCACACCGCGTGGAACAGGGGAACGGTGGGGTCGGCCCGGACATGCGTCCCGTACGGGCAACGGAAGGGCGCCGCCGCCGAGTTCCCGGGTCGGTCCGGGAACTCGGCGGCGGCGCCGGTACGTTGTGCGGCTCAGCCGCGGGAGGAGCCGCTCTGGCTGCCGGGACCGTCGTAGTCCTCGCCGTAGGCACCCTTGGCGGGACGGCGCCGGCGCAGCGGGGGCTCGACCCCGTCGGCCAGGCGGCGGGCGGTGACGAGGAAGCCGGTGTGCCCGATCATGCGGTGGTCCGGGCGGACGGCCAGGCCCTCGACGTGCCAGTTGCGGATCATCGATTCCCAGGGCTGCGGTTCGGCGAAGCAGCCGATCTCGCGGAGGGACTCGACGGTCCGCGCGAGCTGGGTGGTGGTCGCGACGTACGCGCACAGGATGCCACCGGGCACGAGCGCCTTGGAGACGGCCTCCAGACACTCCCAGGGGGCGAGCATGTCGAGGATGACCCGGTCGACGTCGGTGTCGGAGAGGTTGTCCTGGAGGTCGCCGACGGTGAGCTGCCAGGCGGGGTGGGGTTCGCCGAAGTAGCGTTCCACGTTCTGCTGGGCGATCTCGGCGAAGTCCTCGCGGCGCTCGTAGGAGTGCAGCATGCCCTGGTCGCCGATGGCGCGCAGCAGGAAGGTGGAGAGCGAGCCGGAACCGACGCCGGCCTCCACGACGCGGGCGCCGGGGAAGATGTCGGCGAAGGCCAGGATCTGCCCCGCGTCCTTGGGGTAGACCACGGCGGCGCCGCGGGGCATGGACAGGACGTAGTCGGGGAGCAGGGGGCGCAGCGCGAGGTAGGCGACGTTTCCCGTGGTTCGGACAACACTGCCCTCGGGGGCACCGATCAGCTCGTCGTGCGGGAAGGAACCCTTGTGGGTGTGGAAGTTCTTCCCGGCTTCGAGCGTGAAGGTGGAGTGGCGTCCCTTGGGATCGGTGAGCTGGACCTGGTCCCCGACCTTGAAGGGCCCGCGTCGGCGGGCGGCACCGGTCGGTTCAGACATGTGACCAGCCTACCGGTGATTCCGCGCGCTCCGACCGCGAGCCCGGACGATGCCGGGCGGTCAGGCGGCGGGCCTGGCCAGGGCCGCGACGAACGCCCGCTCGACGTCGGCGGTGGACAGCACGCCGTAGATCTCGCCGGTCTCCTCAAGGACGAGGTATTCGGTGGCGGGGCTGGCCTTGAGCCGGTCCAGCAGAGCTTCGCCGGCCAGCTCCGCGGAGATCTTCATGCCCTCGGTGAGGTCCTGGGCGAGGCCGCTGACGGCGACCCAGGGGCGGCGGTGTTCGGGGATGGAGACGATGGCCGTTTCCCGGACGACGCCCTTGGGTTCGCCGTGCCCGTCGACGACGACGAGGGCGCGGGCGCCCGCTTCGTTGGCGCGGCGCAGGGCCTCGGAGAGCGGGGTGTCGGCCTCCACCGGAACGGCGCGCCGGGTGAGAGTGCGGGCGCGCAGCTCGGGAAGGTGCTCGCGCAGGCGTGCCATGCGCAGGCTGTTGCCCGCTCCGGTCCAGATGATGGCGGCGAGGATGGCGGCGAGCAGCGCGTCGGTGACGGTGTCCATGCCGCTGAGGTCGCGGGGGTTGTTCCCGAAGGAACCGGTGCGGGTGAGCAGCGGGAGGCCGATGAGGGTGACGACGGCGAGGGCGCGGCCGACCCACGCGGCCGCGACGGTGCCGCTCATCGGGCGGCCGGTGATCTTCCAGACGACGGCGCGGAGCATGCGTCCGCCGTCCAGGGGCAGGCCGGGGAGGAGGTTGAACGCGGCCACCAGGAGGTTGGAGATCATCAGTCCGGCGAGAAGGACGCCGGGCACGGTGCCGGGTTCGACGAACGTCATCCCGACGTAGAAGAGGCCGGCGAGCACCAGGGAGAGCAGGGGGCCGACGAAGGCGAGCAGGAATTCGCGGCCGGGGGTCTCGGACTCCTTCTCGATCTCGGAGACGCCGCCGAAGAACTGGAGCTGGATGCGGCGCACCGGCAGCTTGTAGTGCAGGGCGACAACCGTGTGGGCGAGTTCGTGGACGAGTACGGAGGCGTAGAAGGCGATCGCGAAGAAGAGGGAGACCAGGTAGCGCGCCGCGCCGAGCTCGGGCAGCACCCGTTCGAGCTGGCCGCCGAAGACCCAGGTGATCAGTGCGGCGACGATGAACCAGCTGGGCGCGACGTACACGGGCACACCGAAGGGACGGCCCATGAGGAGGCCGCCACCGGGCTCTTCGGGGCGCCGCGGTTCGTCCTTGTCCGGGCCGGCGCCGGGGGCCGTTCCCCCTGCGCCGGGCTGCGGCCGCCCGCTGTCGCCGCTCTCGTCCACGAGGTCCCTTCGGTCGGTGCCCTGCGGCACGGTCGTTCAGTGTTCAGGGGTGTGTGGTCGATGGTATGCCGCCAAGTGTCAGTGACGGGCCGTAGGGTCTTCGACATGACCTCCCTGCCGCGGCCCGCTCAGCCGCCCACGTCCCTGTCGCCGTCGCGGGCCAGTGATTTCATGCAGTGTCCTTTGCTGTACCGCTTCCGGGTCATCGACAAACTGCGCGAGAAGCCCAGCGAAGCGGCTACCCGGGGCACGCTGGTGCATGCGGTGCTGGAGCGGCTCTTCGACAATCCGGCGGTGGAACGCACGACCGGCCGGGCGACGGCGCTGATCCCCGCCCAGTGGGACCGGCTGCTGGAGTCGAAGCCGGAGCTGTCCGAGCTGTTCTCGGAGGATGCCGGGGGCGAGCGTCTTGCGCGCTGGCTCTCGGAGGCGGAGAGCCTGGTGGAGCGGTGGTTCTCGCTGGAGGACCCGACGCGGCTGGAGCCCGCCGAGCGCGAGCTGTTCGTCGAGACAGAGCTGGAGTCGGGGCTGCGGCTGCGCGGGGTGATCGACCGGATCGATGTGGCGCCCACGGGCGAGGTCCGGATCGTCGACTACAAGACGGGGAAGGCACCGCGCCCGGAGTACGCGGAGGGCGCGCTCTTCCAGATGAAGTTCTACGCCCTGGTGATCTGGCGGCTGAAGGGCGTGGTGCCGCGCCGTCTCCAGCTCGTCTATCTCGGCAGCGGCGACATCCTGACGTACGACCCGGTCGTGGCGGACCTGGAGCGGGTGGAGCGGAAGCTGCTGGCGCTCTGGGACGCGATCCGGCTGGCGACCGAGACGGGTGAGTGGCGGCCCCGGCCGACGAAGCTCTGCGGCTGGTGCGACCACCAGGCGGTCTGTCCCGAATTCGGCGGTACTCCCCCGGTCTATCCGTTGTCGGTACGCCCGGCGGAGTCGGAGCAGGACGTGCAGGGCAGAATGGATCCGGTCCGCGCTGAGGCCGGCCGGCCTGTGGCCCCCGAAGGACCTTGAAGGAGACCTTGTGGCTATCCGCGTCCTACTGGTCGATGACCAACCACTGCTGCGCACCGGCTTCCGGATGATCCTGGAGGCGGAAGGTGATCTCGCGGTGGTGGGCGAGGCCGGTGACGGTCTCCAGGCTCTCGACCAGGTGCGGGCGCTGCAGCCCGATGTGGTGCTGATGGACATCCGCATGCCGCGGATGGACGGCGTCGAGGCGACGCGTCAGATCACCGGTCCCGGCCGGGACGGTCCGGCGAAGGTCCTGGTGCTGACCACGTTCGATCTCGACGAGTACGTGGTGGAGGCGCTGCGCGCGGGCGCCAGCGGCTTCCTGTTGAAGGACGCTCCCGCCAATGAGCTGGTGCAGGCGATCCGTGTGGTCGCGGCGGGTGAGGCGATGCTGGCGCCGAGCATCACCCGCAGACTGCTCGACAAGTACGCGGACCATCTGCCGTCCGGCGAGGAGTCGGTGCCCGACACCCTGCACACGCTGACGGACCGTGAGGTCGAGGTGCTGAAGCTGGTGGCGCGCGGCCTGTCGAACGCGGAGATCGCCGCGGATCTGTTCGTCAGTGAGACGACGGTCAAGACGCATGTCGGCCATGTGCTGACCAAGCTCGGTCTGCGCGACCGGGTGCAGGCGGCGGTGTACGCCTACGAGAGCGGCCTGGTGCGCCCCGGCGCCCAGTGAGCGGCCCCGAGCTGCGGCCCCGGAAGTGATCCGGGGTACGGACGGTGCCGTCGCCCAGCTCCCAGAGCTGGAGATCGGCGGAGGAGTTGACCGCCCATTCGACACCGGTGAGGCCTTCGCGGGACGCGACGTACTGCTTGCCCTGCCAGATCGGCAGTACGGGGACGTCGTCGGCGACGATGTCCTGGAGCCGCTCGAAGGTCTTGGTCGAGGCGCTGCGGTCGGTCTCGCGGCGGGACTGCGGAATGAGCGTCTTCTGGGCCGACGCCGACCGGTAGGGCGAGTTGAGGAAGTTGTTCTTGTCGAGGAACGGCGCCATGTAGTTGTCGGGGTCCGGGAAGTCGGGGAACCAGCCCATGCCGTACACGGCGTAGTCGCCGCGCACCTGCGCGGGGCGGTACTTCGCCCAGGCGGTGCCCTGGACGGTGACGTCGAACAGGCCGGTGTCGTCGAACTGCTTCTTCAGGGTTTCGAACTCGGCGGCGGTGCCCGCGCCGGCACGGTCGGTCGGGTAGTGGAGGGTGAGCTTCACGGGGACGTCGATGCCCGCGGCGTTCAGGATCGCCGCAGCCTTCGTGGTGCTGGGTTCGCTGTACTTGTTGTAGAACGAGTTGGCGTGCGCGGTGATGCCGGACGGGATCAGCGAGTACAGCGGCTCGGCCGTGGTGCCGTACACCTTGCTCGCGATCTCACCGCGGTCGACGACCTGGGCCATGGCCTGGCGGACGGCCTTGTTCTTCACGGCCGGGTCGTTGGTGTTGAAGCCCAGGAAATGGATGGCGAAACCGGGCATCTCCGTGAGCTTGATGCCGTCCCTGGGCTTTTCGAGCATCTGCTGGGACTGCTCCGGCGACATGGTGCGGGTCATCATGTCGATCTTCTTGTCGTCAAGAGCCTTGCCCATGGCCGTCGAGTCGGGGAAGACGTCCAGCTCGACCTTCTCGTTCCGCACCTTCAGATCCCCCTTGTAGTGGGGGTTCCTGGTGAAGAGGATCTTGACGACCTGGTTGTGCTCGATTTCCGGCTTCATGGTGTACGGACCGGATCCGTCCACCTGGAATCCGGTGCGCGCGGACTTCGCCGCGTACTTGCCCCGCGGCACGATCCCGGCGACCGGGGTGGCGAGCTTGTACGGGAACGTCGCGTCCGGAGTGCGGAGATGGAAGATGACCTCGCGCTCGCCCCGCGTCTCGACCGTGTCGATGTTGGCGAGCAGGGCGACGGGCCCGTTTGCCGCGTTGATACGGATGACGCGGTCGATGGAGTACTTCACGTCATCGGCGGTGACGGCCCTGCCGTCGGCGAACCTCAGTCCGCTGCGCAGTTTGCAGCGGTAGCTCTCGTTCTGCGTGTCCGTGAAGGTGCAGCTCTCCGC
Organism: Streptomyces sp. NPDC104309; assembly: GCF_055584025.1. Lineage (NCBI taxonomy): Bacteria > Bacillati > Actinomycetota > Actinomycetes > Kitasatosporales > Streptomycetaceae > Streptomyces > Streptomyces sp. NPDC104309. The sequence continues at coordinate 295,122 of NZ_JBVJMV010000003.1, forward strand.
CGCCTCGGGAACCGGCTCGCCGCCACCGCGCGGCACATGCGTCAGGGTCTGCACGGTCTGCCGGAGCACATTCCACACCCCCGCTTCGTAGCCGATGGCGGGGTCGAGCGGCGCGGGGCTGTCCTTGGAGGCGACGAACTGGTCCGTGGTGCCGACAACGATGGCGGCCCTGCCATCGCCCCCGTCGCCCGACGCGCCACAGGCGGCGAGTACGGGCGCGAGCAGGCCGACGACGGCCGGCAGCACCAGAGTCTTGCGGTTCATCTTGGACGCTCTCCCTCATCCCGGCATTGAGACAGCGACATTAGTGGGCGCCGTCGGCAATGCCGGACGGAGATGTCCGGATGTGTAATCGGACGGTGATGAGAAATAGCGGCGAGCCGTTTTCCTCCGCCGGGACCGTTTCGCACAGGTCCCCATCAATCGGGACACTTCGACACCACGAAACGGACACCCGGGTGGATCTTGAAAAGCTCTCGGATGCGATTCGGGTGACAAAGCTCACGCTCGAATCTCTTTTTCGCCCTTGCCCTGCGTCCGGCCTACGCACTGACGTACGACAGAAAGCGCACCATTCGACGCCGAGAGCTTTTCGGTTCATTCACAGAAACACTCTCGGTGCGCAGGTCACTGCATTCCCGTGACCAGGCCCCGGAGAAATGCGAGATCGACTTCTTCCAACGACCGTACGATGACCCGGCCGGTCGCGGGGGCGATCGGCGCGACGGACGGGACGGCGACCACCCGGCAGCCCGCGGCCTCCGCGGCCGCGACGCCGGTGGCCGTGTCCTCGATGACCGCGCAGCGCTCGGGTTCCGCCCCGAAGCCGGACGCGGCGGTGAGATAGGGCTCCGGGTGCGGCTTGGTACGGGAGACCTCGTCGCCCGCGACGGTGAGCGAGAAGTGGTGGTGGCCCACCGAGTCCAGCACGCGGTCGATGATCCGCCGGTGCGAGGCGGAGACCAGCGCGGTGGGGATCTCGTGTCTGGCCAGTTCGGCCAGCAGTCGCGCCGCGCCGGGCATCAGCGGCACACCGCGGCCGATACGCTCCTCGAAGCGGTCGTTGAGCAGCACGGTGAGTTCGGCGAGGGTGATGTCCGCTCCGGTGACGTCCATGAGGTAGCCGGCACTGCGGGTCATCGGCCCGCCGACCACCACATCCCGCCAGGCATCGTCGAGCTGGTGCCCGAGTTCGGCGAAGACCTCCACCTCGGCGTCCCACCAGAAGCCCTCGGTATCGACGAGGGTGCCGTCCATGTCGAGCAGGACGGCCTGCAGCGCGGCGCCTTCGGCCGTGCGGGTCATGGATGCGGGAACCGTGCTGGTCATCCGGCACACCTTCCGTAAGGGACGAGAAGGCCGGCCGTCTTTTCCCGTGGGAAGGACGACCGGCCTGCACTGGACCGACAAGTGTACGACTTGGCATGCCACCACGCGTTGAACGTGGCCTTACCGCGCGTTGAAGTACTTCGCCTCCGGGTGGTGGATGACGATCGCGTCGGTGGACTGCTCCGGGTGGAGCTGGAACTCCTCCGAGAGATGGACCCCGATCCGCTCGGGCCCGAGCAGCTCGGCGATCTTCGCCCGGTCCTCCAGCTCGGGGCAGGCGCCGTAGCCGAGGGAGAAGCGCGCGCCGCGGTACTTCAGCGCGAACATGTCCTCGACATCGGCCGGGTCCTCGCCGCCGAAGCCCAGCTCGGAGCGGACCCGGGCGTGCCAGTACTCGGCCAGCGCCTCGGCCAGCTGTACGGACAGACCGTGCAGCTCCAGGTAGTCGCGATAGGCGTTGGCCTCGAAGAGCTTCGCGGTCTCGCCGCCGATCTTCGAGCCGACGGTGACGACCTGGAGGCCGATCACATCCGTCTCCCCGGACTCCTCGGGACGGAAGAAGTCCGCCAGGCAGAGGCGTCGGCCGCGGCGCTGGCGCGGGAAGGTGAAGCGGGTGCGCTCGGAGCCGTCCTCGTGGAGCAGGATCAGATCGTCGCCCTTGGAGACGCAGGGGAAGTAGCCGTAGACGACGGCGGCTTCCAGCAGGTTCTCGGTGTGGAGCTTGTCGAGCCAGCCGCGCAGATGCGGGCGGCCCTCGGTCTCGACCAGTTCCTCGTACGTCGGTCCGTCACCGGCGCGGGCCTGCTTGAGGCCCCACTGGCCCTTGAAGAGCGCGCCCTCGTCCAGCCAGGACGCGTACTCCTTGAGCTGGATGCCCTTGACGACCCGGGTGCCCCAGAACGGGGGCTCGGGGACCGGGTTGTCGACGGCGACGTCGGAGCGGACGCCCTCCTCGGGCTCGTCGACCTCCAGCAGCGCCGTGTCGCGCTTGGGCACGCGGCGCTGCTTGAGTTCGGGCAGGGTCGCGCCCGGGACCCCGCGCTTGACCGCGACCAGCGCGTCCATCAGCCGCAGCCCCTCGAACGCGTCGCGGGCGTAGCGGACCTCGCCCTCGTAGATCTCGTGGAGGTCCTGCTCGACGTAGGCGCGGGTGAGCGCGGCGCCGCCGAGGATCACCGGGTATTCGGCGGCCAGCTTGCGCTGGTTCAGCTCCTCCAGGTTCTCCTTCATGATCACGGTGGATTTCACCAGGAGACCCGACATGCCGATGACATCGGCGCGGTGCTCCTCGGCGGCGTCCAGGATCGCGGAGACGGGCTGCTTGATGCCGAGGTTGACCACGTTGAAGCCGTTGTTGGACAGGATGATGTCGACGAGGTTCTTGCCGATGTCGTGGACGTCGCCACGGACGGTGGCCAGCACGATGGTGCCCTTGCCCTCGGCGTCGGACTTCTCCATGTGCGGCTCCAGATGGGCCACCGCGGTCTTCATGACCTCGGCGGACTGGAGCACGAACGGCAGCTGCATCTGGCCGGACCCGAAGAGTTCGCCGACGACCTTCATGCCCTCCAGGAGGGTGTCGTTGACGATGTCGAGGGCGGGGCGGGTCTGCAGGGCCTCGTCGAGGTCGGTCTCCAGGCCGTTCTTCTCGCCGTCGATGATGCGGCGCTGGAGGCGCTCGTCGAGCGGCAGGGCGAGGAGTTCCTCGGCCTTGCCGGCCTTCATCGACTTCGTACTGACGCCCTCGAACAGCTCCATGAGCCTCTGGAGCGGGTCGTAGCCCTCGGCGCGGCGGTCGTGGATGAGGTCGAGCGCGACCTTCACCTGCTCCTCGTCGAGGCGCGCGATCGGCAGGATCTTGGAGGCGTGCACGATCGCGGAGTCGAGGCCCGCCTTGACGCACTCGTCGAGGAAGACGGAGTTCAGGACGACCCGGGCGGCCGGGTTGAGGCCGAAGGAGATGTTGGACAGGCCGAGCGTGGTCTGGACGTCGGGGTGGCGCTTCTTCAGCTCGCGGATGGCCCCGATGGTGGCCATGCCGTCGCCCCGGGACTCCTCCTGGCCGGTGCAGATCGTGAAGGTCAGGGTGTCGATGAGGATGTCCGACTCGTGGATGCCCCAGTTGCCGGTCAGGTCCTCGATCAGCCGCTCGGCGACGGCGACCTTGTGCTCGACGGTACGGGCCTGGCCCTCCTCGTCGATGGTCAGGGCGATCAGCGCGGCGCCGTGCTCGACGGCCAGCGCGGTGACCTTGGCGAAGCGCGACTCGGGTCCGTCGCCGTCCTCGTAGTTGACGGAGTTGAGGACGGCCCGGCCACCGAGCTTCTCCAGCCCGGCGCGCAGGACCGGCAGCTCGGTGGAGTCCAGCACGATCGGGAGGGTGGAGGCGGTGGCGAAACGTCCGGCCAGCTCCTCCATGTCGGCGACGCCGTCGCGGCCGACGTAGTCCACGCACAGGTCGAGCATGTGCGCGCCCTCGCGGATCTGGTCGCGCGCCATCTCCACGCAGTCGTCCCAGCGGGCCTCCAGCATCGCCTCGCGGAACTTCTTCGATCCGTTGGCGTTCGTGCGCTCGCCGATCGCCAGGTAGGAGGTGTCCTGACGGAACGGGACGGTCTGGTACAGGGAGGCGGCGCCCGGCTCGGGACGGGGCGCACGAGGGGTGAGCGCGGCGCCGCGGACGCGCTCGACGAGCTGCCGCAGATGCTCGGGGGTCGTACCGCAGCAGCCGCCGACCAGCGAGAGGCCGTACTCCTGGACGAACGTCTCCTGGGCATCGGCGAGCCCCTCGGGACCGAGCGGGAAGTGCGCCCCGTCCTTGGTGAGCACCGGCAGTCCGGCATTGGGCATGCAGAGCAGCGGGATACGGGAGTGGCGCGTGAGGTAGCGCAGGTGCTCGCTCATCTCGGCGGGGCCGGTCGAGCAGTTCAGACCGATCATGTCGACGCCGAGCGGTTCCAGCGCGGTCAGCGCGGCCCCGATCTCGGAGCCGAGCAGCATGGTTCCGGTGGTCTCGAACGCCAGCGAGCACAGCACCAGGAGGTCGCTGCCCATCGCCTCCAGGGCGCGCCGCGCGCCCAGCACGGCGGCCTTGGTCTGCAGCAGGTCCTGCGTCGTCTCGATGATGAGCGCGTCCGCGCCGCCGGCGATCAGACCCTCGGCGTTCTGCTGGAAGCCGTCCCGCAGCATCGTGTAGGGAGCGTGCCCCAGCGTGGGCAGCTTCGTACCCGGGCCCATGGAGCCGAGCACCCAGCGCTGCTGTCCGGTGGACGCGGTGAACGCGTCGGCGACCTCGCGGGCGATGCGCGCGCCCGACTCGGAGAGCTCGTGGATCCGCTCGGCGACGTCGTACTCGCCCAGGGCGGAGGCGTTGGCCCCGAAGGTGTTCGTCTCGACGCAGTCCACGCCGACGGCGAAGTACTCCTCGTGCACGGAGCGCACGATGTCGGGGCGCGTGACGTTCAGGATCTCGTTGCAGCCTTCGAGGTTCTGGAAGTCCTCAAGGGTGGGGTCCTGTGCCTGGAGCATGGTGCCCATGGCACCGTCGGCCACCACCACCCGGGTGGCAAGGGCCTCGCGGAGGGCTTCGGCTCGGTTCCGGCTGTCGGCGGAAGAGGTCGGCAACGAGGCCATGGATGTACTCCCTGGGATGCGACGGCTGTCGGCTTTGCGGCTTCGGTGGAAGGCGCACCAGGCCAGCCTAGCCGGGCGGCGCCCGGGGCCGTCACTCCGTCCCACGGAACGGACGGCATGCTGTGCGGGGGGATGTCCGAATCGAGTGGTGCCCGCGGTTTTCCTCTGCGATCGAGCATTGGTCGGCATCGACCGATAGTGTTCAGCATTGTCGAACCGAGGTGGAGGAGTACGGCGCGATGGCCAAGAACATCCAGTCGCTGGAACGGGCGGCGGCGATGCTGCGCCTGCTGGCAGGCGGCGAGCGTCGGCTGGGACTGTCCGACATCGCCTCCTCACTGGGCCTGGCCAAGGGCACCGCACACGGCATCCTGCGCACGCTCCAGCACGAGGGCTTCGTCGAGCAGGACGCGGCGTCCGGCCGCTACCAGCTGGGCGCCGAGCTGCTGCGGCTGGGCAACAGCTACCTGGACGTCCACGAGCTGCGGGCCCGCGCGCTCGTCTGGACGGACGACCTGGCCCGCTCCAGCGGCGAGAGCGCCCACCTCGGGGTCCTGCACCAGCAGGGCGTGCTCATCGTCCACCACGTCTTCCGGCCCGACGACAGCCGGCAGGTCCTGGAGGTCGGGGCCATGCAGCCACTGCACTCCACGGCCCTCGGCAAGGTGCTCGCGGCGTACGACCCGGTGGCGCACACCGAGGCCCTGGAGGCCGAGCGGCAGTCCTTCACCCCGCACACCGTCACCGACGCGGAGGAGTTCGAGGCGATGCTCGACCTGATCCGGGCGCGCGGCTGGGCGGCCGACGTGGAGGAGACCTGGGAGGGTGTGGCCGCGGTGGCCGCCCCGATCCACGACCGGCGGCGGATGCCGGTCGGCGCGGTTGCCGTGACCGGGGCGGTGGAGCGGGTCTGCGCGGACGGGGAGCTGCGCCCGGAGCTGATCGCCGCGGTGCGCGACTGCGCCCGCGCCGTCTCCAGGGACCTGGGCGCCCGGCGCTTCTGACCGTCGCGGTCGGCGGTGACGATCGAGTTAATCGAGTTATAGGCCACACAACCCTTGACGGCTGATTCACCTGGGAGAAACACTGCCGTTCAGCGGTCGGCATTGTCGAACAGCTAACGGAAATTCGCGTTAGGGTGTGACAGCGCCAAGGGCCGGAAAACGCCCTCACGTGAGGGCGCGGACCACCGGAGGGACCCGGGGTTCGGCTTCCCTGGACGAAGGACAAAGGAGTCGCGGGTGTCCAGCTCCGACATCTTCATCGGCGAGACCATAGGTACCGCCGTACTCATCCTGCTCGGCGGTGGTGTCTGTGCCGCCGTCACTCTCAAGCGCTCCAAGGCGCAGAACGCCGGCTGGCTCGCCATCACCTTCGGGTGGGGTTTCGCCGTGCTGACCGGCGCGTATCTGGCCGGTGGCGTTTCCGGCGCGCATCTCAACCCGGCGGTCACGATCGGTCTCGCGATCGAGGGCGGCACCAAGTGGAGCGACGTACCGCTGTACCTCGGCTCCCAGCTGCTCGGCGCGATGATCGGCGCGGTGCTGGTCTGGCTGACGTACTACGGGCAGTTCCGGGCGCATCTCACCGATCCGGAGATCACGGGCGCCCAGTCGGGTGAAGAGGCCATGGTCGACCAGGCCTCCGCCCCGAAGGCGGGCCCGGTCCTGGGCGTCTTCTCCACCGGCCCCGAGATCCGCAACGCCGTGCAGAACCTCGCCACCGAGGTCATCGCCACCGTCGTGCTGGTCCTGGCGATCCTCACCCAGGGCCTGAACAACGACGGAAACGGCCTCGGCACGCTCGGCGCCATGGTCACCGCTCTCGTCGTCGTCGGTATCGGTCTCTCGCTCGGCGGCCCGACCGGTTATGCGATCAACCCGGTTCGCGACCTCGGTCCGCGTATCGTGCACGCGCTGCTGCCGTTGCCGAACAAGGGCGGTTCCGACTGGGGCTACGCCTGGATCCCGGTCGTCGGACCGCTCATCGGCGGCGCGATCGCGGGCGGGCTCTACAACGTCGCCTTCGCCTGAGCCGTGACGCACCGAGCCGTGACCCTCCAGACCACACAGACTTCCGGGAGCACACCGTGACCGACGCACACACCACCGGCCCGTTCATCGCGGCCATCGACCAGGGCACCACCTCCAGCCGATGCATCGTCTTCGACAAGGACGGCCGGATCGTCTCCGTCGACCAGAAGGAGCACGAACAGATCTTCCCCAAGCCGGGCTGGGTCGAACACAACGCGACCGAGATCTGGGAGAACGTCCAGGAGGTCGTCGCCGGCGCCATCGTCAAGGCAGGCATCACCGCCGCCGACGTGAAGGCGATCGGCATCACCAACCAGCGCGAGACCACGCTGCTGTGGGACAAGAACACCGGTGAGCCCGTCCACAACGCCCTGGTCTGGCAGGACACCCGCACCGACGCGCTCTGCAAGGAGCTCGGCCGCAACGTGGGCCAGGACCGCTTCCGCCGCGAGACCGGTCTGCCGCTCGCCTCGTACTTCGCGGGCCCCAAGGTCCGCTGGCTGCTCGACAACGTCGAGGGCCTGCGCGAGCGCGCCGAGCGCGGCGACATCCTCTTCGGCACCATGGACTCCTGGGTCATCTGGAACCTGACCGGCGGCACCGACGGCGGCGTCCATGTCACCGATGTCACCAACGCCTCCCGCACCCTCCTGATGAACCTGCACTCCCTGGCCTGGGACGACAAGATCCTCGCCTCCATGGAGATCCCGGCGGCCGTGCTGCCCGAGATCCGCTCCTCCGCCGAGGTGTACGGCACCGCCAAGGACGGCGTGCTGGCCGGTGTCCCGGTCGCCTCCGCGCTCGGCGACCAGCAGGCGGCTCTCTTCGGCCAGACCTGCTTCTCCGAGGGCGAGGCCAAGTCCACGTACGGCACCGGCACCTTCATGCTCATGAACACCGGTGAGACGCCCGTCAACTCGTACAACGGACTGCTGACGACCGTCGGGTACCGGATCGGCGACCAGACGCCGGTCTACGCCCTGGAGGGCTCCATCGCCGTCACCGGCTCGCTGGTGCAGTGGATGCGCGACCAGATGGGTCTGATCAAGTCCGCGGCCGAGATCGAGACGCTGGCCTCCTCGGTCGAGGACAACGGCGGCGCGTACTTCGTGCCCGCGTTCTCCGGTCTGTTCGCCCCCTACTGGCGTTCCGACGCCCGCGGCGTCATCGCCGGTCTGACCAGGTACGTCACCAAGGCGCACATCGCCCGCGCCGTCCTGGAGGCCACCGCCTGGCAGACCCGTGAGATCACCGACGCCATGACGAAGGACTCCGGTGTCGAGCTCGCCGCCCTCAAGGTCGACGGCGGCATGACCTCCAACAACTTGCTGATGCAGACGCTCGCCGACTTCCTGGACGCACCCGTGGTGCGGCCCATGGTCGCCGAGACGACCTGCCTCGGCGCCGCCTACGCCGCCGGTCTGGCCGTCGGCTTCTGGCCGGACACCGACGCGCTGCGCGCCAACTGGCGCCGGGCCGCCGAGTGGACACCCCGCATGGCCGCGGACACCCGCGACCGCGAGTACAAGAGCTGGCTCAAGGCCGTGGAACGGACCATGGGCTGGCTCGAAGACGAGGAGTAATCACCATGACCACCCCGCAGAGCGTCCCGGCACTCGGGACACACCCGGCCTCCGGCTCCCTTCCGAGCCGCGCCGAGACTCGGGAGCAGCTGTCCAAGGCGGCGTACGACCTCCTGGTGATCGGTGGCGGCATCCTGGGCATCTCCACCGCCTGGCACGCCGCGCAGTCCGGGCTGCGGGTGGCCCTGGTGGACGCCGGCGACTTCGCCGGCGCCACCTCCTCCGCCTCCTCCAAGCTGCTCCACGGCGGTCTGCGCTACCTGCAGACCGGTGCGGTGAAGCTGGTCGCGGAGAACCACTTCGAGCGCCGTGCGGTGTCCCGTCAGGTGGCTCCCCACCTGGCCAATCCGCTCACCTTCTACCTGCCGGTCTACAAGGGCGGACCGCACGGCGCGGCCAAGCTCGGTGCGGGTGTCTTCGCCTACTCGGCGCTCTCCGCGTTCGGTGACGGGGTCGGGCACGTGATCAGCCCGGCGAAGGCGCAGCGCGACGTGCCGGAGCTGCGTACGGACAATCTGAAGGCCGTCGCGGTCTACGGCGACGATCAGATGAACGATGCCCGGATGGCGCTGATGACGGTCCGCGCGGCGGTCGACGCGGGCGCGGTCGTCCTCAACCACGCGGCGGTGACCGGGCTGCGGTTCACCAAGGGCCGGGTGACGGGCGCCGATCTGGAGGACCGCACGGACGGCACGGAGTTCGGCGTCGACGCCCGGCTCGTGCTGAACGCCACCGGTCCGTGGGTCGATCACCTGCGCAGGATGGAGGACCCGAACGCGGCGCCCTCGATCCGTCTGTCCAAGGGCGCGCACCTGGTGCTGAAGCGCACCAGCCCGTGGAAGGCCGCGCTGGCCACCCCGATCGACAAGTACCGGATCACGTTCGCCCTGCCCTGGGAGGACATGCTGCTGCTCGGCACGACGGACGAGGAGTACGAGGGCGATCCGGCGGACGTCGCGGTCACCGAGAAGGACACCGCGCAGATCCTGGACGAGGCCGCCTTCTCCGTCAGGGACCAGCAGCTGTCGCGCGATCTGATCACCTACTCCTTCGCGGGCCTGCGGGTGCTGCCGGGCGGTCCCGGCGACACGTCCAAGGCCAAGCGCGAGACGGTCGTGACGGAGGGACGCGGCGGCATGCTGTCGGTCGCGGGCGGCAAGTGGACGACCTTCCGCCACATCGGCCGTACGGTGATGAACAAGCTGGCCGCGCTCCCCGGGCACCCCCTGGCGGACGACATGGAGCCGATCTCCCAGTTGCCGAAGAAACTCCCGCTGCCCGGCATCGCCAACCCGAACGCGGTGGCGCACCGGCTGCTGATCGACGGCGGTGCGCCGGGCCCGCGGATGGCGGCCGACACGGCGCGGCACCTCGCCACGCACTACGGCTCGCTCTCCTTCGACATCGCACGGCTGGCGAACGAGAACCCGGCGCTGGCCGAGCGCATCCACCCGGACGCGCCGGAGATCTGGGCACAGGTCGCCTACGCGCGTGATCACGAGTGGGCCGAGACGGCTGACGACGTGCTGCGCCGCCGGACGACGCTGACGATCCGGGGCCTGGCGACGGACGAGATCCGGGCCGGTGTCGACTCCATGCTCGACGACCGGGACTGACGGGGCCGGACATACGGGCGGGGCGGTTCCGACGCTGGAGCCGCCCCCTCCGCACGTCCGGCGGCCCGCAGTCCGGTGCACGCGCCACACGGCTGCCATACGGGTGCAATACCGCACGGGGACAGTTGAGCCATGAAGTTTTCCGTGCTCTCCCTCATCGGCCACGCCCCGCACCCGCTCGACCATCGGCTCCCCTCCCCCGCCGACCGGTTCGCGGAGGTGATCGAAACCGGGGTCGTCGCGGAGCGGCTGGGCTTCGACGCGTACTCGATCGGCGAGCGGCACGCCGGTCCGTATCTCTCGTCCAGCCCGAGCGTGGTGCTCGGCGCGCTGGCGGCCCGTACGTCCGTCATCCGTCTCCTGACCGGTGTCACGGTCGTCGCGATCCTCGATCCGGTGCGGGTGGCCGAGGACTTCGCGACGCTCGACCAGATGTCCAGGGGCCGGATCGAACTGGTCGTCGGAAAGGGCGCGGAGGCGGGTCACTTCGACCTCTTCGGGCTCGACGAGGAACGGCAGTGGGACCTCCAGAAGGAGAAGTACGAGCTGCTGCGCAGGCTCTGGACCGAGGAGGGAGTCGACTGGGAGGGCGAGTTCCGGCCCGCGCTGAAGAACACGACGACCCTGCCCCGCCCGTACGCCGGGGCGCCGCGGATCTGGCACGGCTCGGCGACCAGCCTCGACTCCCCCGAACTGGCCGCGCTCCACGGCGATCCGCTGTTCACCGCCAATGCCGTCCAGCCCCGTGCGGCGTATGCGCGGCTGATCGACCACTACCGGGAGCGTTTCGAGGCGTACGGGCACGATCCGGCCCGCGCGCATGTGGCGGCGGGATCCGGCGGGCTGCTGATCGCCGACGGTTCGCAGCAGGCGGTGGAGCGCTACAAGGAGCTGTACGAGGCGAAGGTGGCGCAGTCCTTCCGGCCGCATCTGGAGGGCCGGGCCGGCTACAACACCCCGTTCCGGACCATCGAGGAGGCCGTCGCGTACGGGCCCCAGCTGATCGGCAGCCCGCAGCAGATCATCGACAAGATCCTCGGCTGGCACGAGGTGTACGGGCACGACCTCCAGTCGATCACCGTGGACGGCTTCGGGCTGAGCCACCCCGAGCAGATCGAGACGCTGCAGCGGTTCGCCGAGGACATCGCTCCGGTGGTGCGGCGTGAGGCGCCGTCGGCGCTCTGGGACTGACCGGCCGGCCCCGACGACCGCCCGGGCGGCGCGTGCCCGGGACGACCTGCGGCAGATCTGGCTCATCCGGCTCTCCCGACCCGCATAATGAGGAGAGACATCGGATGTCTGATTCCAGTCCGGATCCAGGAGGACCGTCATGGCTGTCACCGACGAGGCGATCGAGAAGATCAAGGGAATGATCGTCTCGGGCGCGCTACGGCCCGGCGACCGGCTCCCCAAGGAGAGCGAACTCGCGGCGGAGCTGGGGCTCTCGCGCAACTCCCTGCGGGAGGCGGTGCGCGCCCTGTCGCTGATCCGCATCCTCGATGTGCGGCAGGGCGACGGCACGTATGTGACCAGCCTCGATCCGCAGCTGCTGCTGGAGGCGCTGAGCTTCGTGGTGGACTTCCACCGCGATGACACGGTGCTCGAATTCCTCGCGGTCCGCCGGATCCTGGAACCGGCCGCGACGGCGATGGCTGCCACCCGGATCAGCGAGGCCCAACTGGACGTGCTCAGCTCCCAGTTGGACGCCCTCGGCGCGCAGCCCTCGGTGGAGGAGCTGGTCGCCTGCGATCTGGAGTTCCACCGCGGCATCGTGCAGTCGTCCGGGAATTCGGTGCTCTGCTCGCTGCTCGACGGGCTCTCGGGGCCGACGACGCGGGCGCGGGTCTGGCGAGGTCTGACGCAGGAGGACGCGGTCAGCCGCACGCTCCACGAGCACCGGGCGATCGTCTCGGCCCTGCGGGACCGGGACGCGGAGGCGGCGCGGGCCTGGGCGACGGTGCATGTGGCGAGCGTGGAGCAGTGGCTGCGGTCGACGCTGTAGCGCGGTCATGGGGAAGGGGCGGAGGGGGATGTTCCCCACCCGCCCCTTCACCGTCGCCGGGGCTCCGTCCCGGACCGCGCGCCTCGCGCGCCGGCGAGGGACCCGACTCGTTCAGTCCTGCTTCTCGCCGCTCGCGAAGCGGGAGATGACCAGGGCGACAATGATGATCGCACCGTTGAGGAACTGGTTCCAGAGCGCCGGGACACCGCCGAGGGTCATCACATTGACCACCAGCTGGAGTGTCAGTACGCCGGTCAGCGCGCCGAACAGGGTGCCGCGACCGCCCTTGAGGCTGATGCCGCCGATCACCGCCGCGGCGAACACCTGGAAGATCCAGCCGTTGCCCTGGGTCGCGGCGACCGATCCGTAGTGGCCGGTGTAGAGAATGCCCGCGAAGGCCGCCAGCAGACCGCCGATGGCGAGCACGATCCAGGTGACCCGGTCCACCCGGATGCCCGCCGCGCGCGCGGCCTCCGGGTTGCCGCCGATGGCGTACAGCGAGCGGCCGTGACGCAGCCAGGCCAGCGCGGCGCCGCCCACGGCGAACAGGGCCAGGCAGATCCAGACGGCGGCCGGTGCGCCGAGCCACTCGCTCTTGCCGAGGTAGCGGAAGGACTCCGGGACGTCGGTGATGGACTTGCCCTCGGTGATGCCGATGTGGAGGCCGCGCAGCATGGTGAGCATGCCGAGCGTGGCGATGAAGCCGTTGACCCGCAGCTTCAGCATCAGGAAGCCGTTGACCGCCCCGATGGCGAGGCCCACCAGGAGGCAGAGCGGGATCGCCGACCAGGTGGGCAGCAGGCCCAGGCCCGCGAAGCGGCCGCCCTCGGCGGGCAGGACCAGCCACATCGCGACGACCGGTGCGATGCCGATCGTCGACTCCAGCGACAGGTCCATCCGTCCGCAGATCAGGATCAGCGCCTGGCCCAGGACCAGCAGGCTGAGCTCCGAGGACTGCTGGACGACGCTGATCAGGTTCTCGGAGGTCAGGAACACCGGCGAGACGATGAACCCGATCACCATCAGCACCAGGATCACCGGTACCAGGGAGAAGTCGCTCCACCGGATCAGCTTCAGCCGGTCCAGCGGGCTCTCGCCCGTCAGGGAGCCCTTCAGCCCTCCGTCGATGTCGTCGGCCGCCGGGGGCCGTACCGTGCCGGTCATTCCCTTTCCCCCACACCTTCCATGGCGGCGACGAGTTCCCCGTCGGTCCACCCGCTTGCGAACGTGGCGACCACGCGCCCGTGGAACAGGGCGAGTACCCGGTCACAGACCCGCAGATCGTCCAGTTCGTCCGAGATGATCACTGCGGCGTTGCCCTCGTCGGCAACCCGCCGTACGACTCCGAGCAGCGAGTCCTTGGACTTGATGTCCACACCCGCGGTGGGGCGGACCGCCACCAGCACGCTGGGCTTGCGGGCCAGCGCGCGGGCGACCACCACCTTCTGCTGGTTGCCGCCGGAGAGCCCGGAGACGGGCTGCTCGGGCCCCTGTGTCTTGATGTCCAGCGAGGCGATCATCGACCGTGCGAACTCCCTGGTGCGGGAGGGCAGTACGGTCCCCCAGGGGCCGAGCTGGTCGGTGACCGTGAGGGTGGCGTTCTCGGCGACGCTGCGGTCCAGCACGAGGCCCTGGTCGTGCCGGTCCTCGGGGATGTAGCCGATCCCGGCGTCCAGCGCGTGCGGCACGCTGCCCGAGCGCACGGTCCTGCCGTGCACGGTGACCGTGCCGCCGCCCGCCTTGCGCATGCCGGCCAGCGCCTCGCCCAGGGCGGTGTTGCCGCTGGCTGCGGAGCCGGCGAGGCCCAGCACCTCACCGGGACGAACCTCCAGGTCCAGTGGCTCGAACTGCCCCTCCAGGGCGAGCCCTTCGGTACGCAGGACGGGAGCGGCCGACTCGTCCCGTGCCGCCGCGCCGGCGGCGCCGGCGTGCCAGGCGGTGGCGCCGGCGGACTGCTCGCCGGTCATCGCCGCCACCAGTTCCGCTTTGGCGATGTCGGCGACCGGGGCGCTCAGTACATGGCGGGCGTCGCGGTAGACGGTGACCGCCGTGCACAGTTCGTACACCTCCTGCAGATGGTGGGAGATGAAGAGGAACGCCACTCCCTGGCTCTGCAGTTCCCTGAGCTTGTCGAAGAGCCGCCCGATGCCGCGGGCATCGAGCTGGGCGGTCGGCTCGTCCAGGATGATCAGCCGGGCGCCGAAGGACAGCGCCCGCGCGATCTCGACGAACTGCCGCTGCTCCACGGCGAGATCGCGCGCCCGGGTACTGGGGTCGACCTGGACCCCGTAGTCGGCGAGGAGCCGCTCCGCGCGCCTGCGCAGCCTCCCCCAGCTGATCCAGCGGGAGTTGTCGTCGAATCGGTTGAGGAAGAGGTTCTCGGCGACGGTCAGATCGGGGACGACCATGGACTTCTGGTAGACGCAGGCGACCTTCGACTGCCAGGCCGTGGTGTCCCCGAAGGCGGGCGCGGGCTCCCCGCCGAACGTGACCGCGCCCGCGTCCGCCTTGTGGAGCCCGGTCAGGACGCTGACCAGCGTCGACTTGCCCGCACCGTTGCGGCCGACGAGGGCGTGGGACTCACCGGGCCGCACGGTGAGCCGGACCCCGTCGAGCGCCACGGTGGGCCCGAAGCGTTTGACGATGCCTTCCGCCTGTACGGCAGGTGGTGGTGCCTGGTCCATGGCTAGCTCTTCTTCTCCAGCTGGTTGGCCCACAGCTTCGGGTCGTCGACGTTGTCCTTGGTCACCAGCGGCGCCGGAAGCTGGTCCTCCAGGCCGTTCGGGATCTTGATGATGTTCGAGTCGTGGTCGGTCGGGCCCACCTTGAAGGTCTTCCCGTCCAGCGCCGCCTTGGCGTAGTACAGCGCGTACTTCGCGTACAGGTCGGCGGGCTGGGAGATCGTGGCGTCGATCTTCCCGGCCTTGATGGCGTCGAACTCCTCCGGGATGCCGTCGTTGGAGATGATCGTGATGTGGCCCGGCGTACCGGCCGGCTTCAGCAGCTTCTTCTGCTCCAGGAGCGCGAGGGTGGGCTGCAGGAAGACACCGCCGGCCTGCATGTAGATGCCGTTGATGTCGGGGTTGGCGGCCAGGGTGGCCTGGAGCTTGGCGGAGGCGACGTCGCCCTTCCAGTCGGTGGCCAGCTCGAAGACCTTGATGCCGGGGAAGTCCTTGTCCATGCAGGCCTTGAACGCCTCGGACCGGTCCCGGCCGTTGATGGAGGAGAGGTCGCCCTGGAACTCGACGACCTTGCCCTTGCCCTTCAGCTGCTCGCCGAGGTACTTGCAGGCGTTCGCCCCGTACGCCTTGTTGTCGGCCCGCACCACCATGTAGATGTTGCCCTTGTCGGGGCGGGTGTCGACGCTGACGACCGGGATCTTCTTCTCGTTCAGCGTGTTGAGCGACTCGGCTATCGCGCCGGTGTCCTGGGGCGCCATCACGACGGCCTTGGCACCCTGGTCGGTGAAGGTCTGGACGTTGGCGACCAGCTTGCCGATGTCGTTCTGCGAGTTGGTCAGCGGCAGCGCCTTGACCTCGCCCTCCTTGACCCCCTTCTTCACGTAGTTCTGGTACGAGTTCCAGAAGTCGCTGTCGCTGCGCGGCAGGTCGATCCCGACCTTTCCGCCGCCCGCGCCGTCAGCGGTGGATTCGCGGTTGCAGCCCGCGAGGGCAGTGACGGCCAGCAGTACGGCGCAGGCTGCCGCACTCGTCGTACGCACTCTCATTGGTGTCCCGTCCTTTGTGGAGTACCGGCTCGGAGCTCTGTGGGCAAAGCGGCGGTGCGCGGGGGCGCGGCCCGATGGTGCGGCTCGGGCCCGTCCGGCGGATCAGGGCCGGACAGGCCCGGGACCGCGCGGCCCCGATCAGCTCTGGGCGGGGCGCAGGCGCAGTCCCTGCATGCCGCCGTCGACGGCCAGTGCCGTGCCGGTGACCGAGGCGGCGGCGGGACTGGCGAGATAGACGATCGCGGCGGCCACCTCGTCGGCGGAGACCAGCCGTCCCAGCGGCTGGCGGGCGTTGAGCGCCGCGCGCTCGGCGGCCGGGTCGTCGGCCTGGCCGAGCAGCCGGCCGATCCACGGGGTGTCCGCCGTGCCCGGGTTGACGCAGTTGACCCGGACGCCCTCACGGACGTGGTCGGCGGCCATCGCGAGGGTGAGCGAGAGGACCGCGCCCTTGCTCGCGCTGTACAGGGCGCGCTGCGGCAGACCGGCGGTCGCGGCGATCGAGCAGGTCTGGGTGATCGAGACCGCGCCGGGGCGTTCGGCCGCCGCACGCCGCAGATGGGGCAGGGCGTGCCGGGCGGCGCGGACCATGCCGAGGACGTTGATGTCCAGGACCCGGGTCCACTCCTCGTCGGCGTTGTCCTCGACCGTGCCGATGGAACCGATGCCGGCGTTGGACACGAGCGTGTGCAGGCCGCCCAGTTCGGCGGCGGCCCGGTCGACCGCCTCGCGCACGGCGTCGTCGTCGGTGACGTCCGCCTTGACGGCCAGCACGCCTTCGGGGGCGCCCGCGGTCTCCCGGTCGAGCACGGCCACCCGCGCGCCACGCGCCAGCAGCATGGTCGCGACGGCGGCGCCGATGCCGGAGGCACCGCCCGTCACCAGGGCGTTCATTCCCTCGAAGTCGCTTGTGCCGGTCATCGGGCAGCCTCCTCGGTGGTGCGGCGGGCCTGCCATACGGGGCCCTCCGGATAACGGTGTGCGGCGATCGACTCGGGGAGCATCCGGGCGGAGAAGCCCGGGGAGCTCGGGGCGGCGTAACGGCCGGACTCGATCACGGTGGGGTCGGCGAAGTGTTCGTGGAGATGGTCGACGTACTCGATCACACGGTTCTCCCAACTGCCCGAGACCGCCACATAGTCGAACATCGAAAGGTGCTGGACCAGCTCGCACAGCCCGACACCGCCCGCGTGCGGGCAGACCGGCACGCCGTACTTGGCGGCGAGCAGCAGGATCGCGAGGTTCTCGTTGACTCCGGCGACACGGGCCGCGTCGATCTGGACGAAGTCGACGGCCCCGGCCTGCAGCAGCTGCTTGAACACGACGCGGTTGGCCACGTGTTCGCCGGTGGCGACCTTGACCGGCTGCCCCGCGCGGACGGCGGCATGGCCGAGGACGTCGTCGGGGCTGGTCGGCTCCTCGATCCAGTGCGGCTCGTAGGGCGCGAGCGCGGTCATCCACTCCACCGCGTCGGCGACGTCCCAGCGCTGGTTGGCGTCGACCGCGATCCGGACGTCGGGCCCGACGGCCTCGCGGGCCAGGGCGAGTCTGCGGACGTCGTCGCCGAGATCGCCGCCGACCTTCAGCTTGATCTGGGTGAAGCCGTCGGCGACGGCCTCCTTCGCCAGCCTGACCAGCTTCTCGTCGGTGTATCCCAGCCAGCCGGGCGAGGTGGTGTACGCCGGGTAGCCCTCGGCGCGCAGCCGCTCGGCGCGCTCGGCCCGGCCCGGTTCGGCGGCGCGCAGGATCGCGAGGGCCTCATCGGGGGTGAGCGCGTCGGTGAGGTAGCGGAAGTCGACGAGGGAGACGAGCTCCTCGGGCGTCATCTCGGCCAGGAACTGCCAGACGGGCCGGCCCGCCCGCTTCGCCGCCAGATCCCAGGCCGCGTTGACGACCGCGCCGGCCGCCATGTGCATCACGCCCTTCTCGGGGCCGAGCCAGCGCAGTTGGGAGTCGTGGGTGAGCTCGCGGTGCAGTGCCGCGAGATCGGCCGCGGTGCGCGGCGCCGGACGCCCGACCACGTACGGCCGCAGCGCCTCGATGGCGGCGGCCATCACCTCGTTGCCGCGCCCGATGGTGAAGCAGAAGCCATGTCCCTCGAAGACCGCGCCGTCGTGCAGGGGTTCGGTACGCAGTACGACGTAGGCGGCCGAATAGTCGGGATCGGGGTTCATGGCGTCCGAGCCGTCCAGTTGTTCCGAGGTCGGAAAACGGATGTCGTGGACCTCGAAATCCGTGACGGTCTGACTCATGTGCGCCCCCAGGGGAATAACATCGGACCTCTGTTCTGGTCATCCGATGTATAGCGTCATGAAGGCCCCAACGTCCAGGGCTGGTACGAAATTGACTGGACACAGCTCGGATGTATTCACAATTGATGCCCTGATTCGATCGGTGATGCACCCTCGTGGCACAGGTTCACCCTGCTGTGCGCAGGGGCTGCGGCGAGAGTGGCCGGAAGCCGTAAGGTTGGTGCGTACGCAAGGGAACTTCGGAAGGAGGCCTGGGTGATCGAGCTCGAGGGGGTTCCCGAGCTGATCGACCCGGTCATGGTGGCCGCGTTCGAGGGATGGAACGACGCGGGTGACGCCGCCTCCACGGCGGTCGCGCACCTGGACCGGGAGTGGAAGGGCGAGGTCTTCGCGGCGCTGGACGCCGAGGACTACTACGACTTCCAGGTCAACCGGCCGACGGTCTGGCTGGACGGCGGGGTACGCAAGATCACCTGGCCGACCACCCGCCTCTCCGTGGTCCGTATCGGTGGGGAGAAGCCCCGCGACCTCGTCCTGGTCCGCGGTATCGAGCCGTCCATGCGCTGGCGCTCGTTCTGCAACGAGCTCCTGGGCTTCGCCCATGAACTGGGCGTGGAGATGGTGGTGATCCTGGGCGCACTGCTGGGCGACACCCCGCACACCCGCCCGGTGCCGGTCAGCGGGGTGACCTCCGACCCGGATCTGGCGCGGACCATGGACCTGGAGGAGACCAGGTACGAGGGTCCGACGGGCATCGTCGGCGTCCTTCAGGAGGCCTGCACGCACGCGGGCGTGCCCGCGGTGAGCCTGTGGGCGGCGGTGCCGCACTACGTGTCGCAGCCGCCCAACCCGAAGGCGACGCTCGCGCTGCTGAACCGCCTGGAGGACCTCATCGGTCTGCGTATCCCGCTGGGCGAACTGCCGGAGGACGCCCGCGCCTGGCAGCTCGGTGTCGACCAGCTGGCCGCCGAGGACGGCGAAGTGGCGGAATACGTGCAGACGCTGGAGGAGGCCCGGGACACCGCGGAGCTTCCCGAGGCGAGCGGTGAGGCCATCGCCCGGGAGTTCGAGCGCTATCTGCGCCGCAGGGACGTCGGTCCGGGACAGCCGCCCGGCGGGCACGCGACGGAGAGCGGTGACGCCTCGTATCTGCGCGACTCCTCCAGCGGCCGCAGCCGCCCGCCGAAGCCGGCCCGGCCGGATGCCGACGGCGTCACCGGCCCCGGATCGCCGCCCACGGGCGGGCCCGGCCGACGGCAGGCGGCCGACAAGGAGGACAGCGACGGCGAGGACCCGCAGGATTCGTCGGAGGACTCCTCGGAGGACTGACGGGACCGGTGGAGCGCCGGGCGGACGCACGCCCGGCGCTCCTGTGCTGTGCGGGTCGTTCGGCGACACCGGTCGTTCAGGAACAGGTGAACCGCGCCGCGGCCCAGTCCCCGTGGTCACCGGTCTTGGACCCATTGGTGTCCGTGACCTTCAGGTGCACATGGCGCGCACCGTCGAGCCTCACCTCGACCGGTACGGTCGCCGATGCCCCGGTCACCTTCGGCGAGGTCCACAGGACCTTGCCGTCCGCCTCGACGGAGAACGCCACTTCGCCGTAGCCGTTGATCTCGTCGTCGATCCCCACGTCCGCGGTGAAGGCGGTGCAGCGCCCTCCGAGATAGACCTCGATGTCGGAGTCGGCATGGGTGCCGATGCCCTTCTCGTACGTCTTGCCCGCGAGGGTCAGCGGGTGTCCGTCGGCCGCGCCGGACTCGCCGTTGCTGCGGTCCCGCTCGGCGGGGCCGTAGCCGTTGACCGACTTCAGCCACACCAGATCGCTCGCCCAGGCCTCACCGGTGGGCGGCGGTGGCATCACTCCGGCCGCGAACCGCTGGACGGTGGTGCGGGATTCGCCGGCCGCCCGGTATCGGGCGAGTGCGGTGAGCCGCGCCTCCCCCACCGTGGCGTCCTTCGCCGGGGTCACCGACACCTCGACCTGCCGGGTGGTGCCCGCCGGGATCCGGTCCACGGTCGCGGGCCGCGCGACCTGCCAGCCCTCGGGGACGTCCAGGGTGACCGCGGCGTCCGTGACATCGGCGCTGCCCGCCGTGACATCGACGGCGACGGTGCCCTCGCTACCGGCGCCGATCTCCTGCCCGGCCGGCGCGGAGACGACGGCCGTGGTCGCGGTGTTCCGCCCGCCGACCGCGCTCGTCTTCCGCAGCTTCACGGAGAACTTCTTGTCGGTGGAGAGCGGCAGGGTCTTGATCTTCACGACACCGCCGCGGTCGTCCTGGTCGTACCACCAGCCCTGCTTCGCCGCCTTGTACGCGGCCGCCGAAGTCAGCCGCGGCAGCTTGCCGTCGAGCTGGACCGCGCTCGGCGCGGAGCCGGTGTGCACGCTGAACTCGTACGGGCGGGTGCGCTGCTTGCCGGTGAACTGCCCCTCGCTCGCGCCGATCCGCACGGTGACGTCGCCCGCGCCCCGGAGCGGCGCCTTCACCTCGGCGGTCTGCGTGGCGTACTTGCCGTCGCGGTGCTGCCGGGTGACACCGTCGTCCTCGTAGAGCGTGAAGGACGACGTGCCCCGCGGGTAGATGTCCCAGGCGAGCGGCGAGTCGGCGGTGCGGTCCTGGTACGAGCGGATGCCCGGCCACATCGGCACACTGGCACCGCCCTTGACGAACAGCGGCAGGGTGTCGAGCGGAGCGCTGTAGTGGTCGAGGGTGGTCGGCCCCTCGTACGTGCGACCGCTCCAGTAGTCGGTCCAGGT
Source organism: Streptomyces sp. NPDC104309 (assembly GCF_055584025.1). Lineage (NCBI taxonomy): Bacteria > Bacillati > Actinomycetota > Actinomycetes > Kitasatosporales > Streptomycetaceae > Streptomyces > Streptomyces sp. NPDC104309. Next base: position 316,055 of record NZ_JBVJMV010000003.1, read on the forward strand.
GCCCTTCGGCAGATAGATGCCGTCGCGCTCGGCGCTGTCCTGGTAGACGGGCGCGACGAGGAAGTCCTCGCCGGACATGAACTCGTACTTCGCCGCGTCCGTCGCCGCCTTCGGGTCGTCCGGGTATTCGAGGACCAGGGGCCGGACCATGCCGACGCCGGTCTTCGTCGCCTCGTGCGCGTAGGAGTACTGGTAGGGCAGCAGCGACTCCTTGAGCTTGAGGTAGTCGCGGTTGATGGAGGTGTACGGCTCGCCGTACCGGAAGGGCTGCTTGTCGCTGGCCGCCCAGCCGTCCATGGTCATCGTGGTGCCGAGGAACATCTTCCACTGGAGGTCACGGGTGTACGTCTTGGCGCTGCCGCCGAAGATGCCGTCGACGTCGCCGGTGGTGTACGCGAGACCGGACATCGTGGCGCCCGCGTAGGTCGGGATCTGCCAGCGGATGTAGTCCCAGGTGCCGTACTGGTCGCCGGACCACTGGACGCCGCAGCGCTGCGCGCCCGACCAGCTCTCGGGAGCGTAGGTGAAGCCGCGGGCGTCGCTGTTGTCCTCGATGCCCTTGTACGCGTCCTTGCAGCCGTCGAGCGCGAACTTGTAGCCCTCGCCGATCCACGCGACATCGAGCTTCGCGACCCGCTGCCCCGCCTTGACCTGGTCGGCGATCTTCGCGATGCCGTCCTGCGTCCACAGACCGAGCTGCATGCCGCGGTCCTGGAGGCCCTTGGCGGTCTCGCCGAGGTTCTCGTAGCCGCAGCCGTAGCCGTCGTTGACGAGCATCCAGCCGTTCGGCATGTCGTGCTCGACGTAGCCGTCGGCGACCTTCAGGGAGTCCAGGGTGTGGCGCTCACCGCGGTTGGCGTTGTGGAGGTAGCAGTCGGCGTCGCCGATCTCCATGCCGTACACGGGCGGCAGGAAGGGCTTGCCGGTGAGCTTCGTGTACTGGCCGATGACGTCCTTGGCACCGTCGCCCGCGAAGTAGTAGGCGTCGAAACGCTTCTCCTTCGCTGTGGTGGTCACCGGGTCGGTGAAGGCGTACGTGTTCGGCGCGTAGGTGTTGCGGAAGACGCCGTATCCCGCCGAGGAGAGGTAGAACGGCACCGAGTTGGGGTGGCCGCCGTCGTCCCAGTTGTAGTCGACGCCGACCTCGACGGTCTTGTCGCGATGCGAGGTGTTGCCGCGTCCGTTCTGCATCCCGGCGCCGTAGAACTGCTCGTCGGCGCCGCGGTCCAGGGTCTGGGTGGTCTGCTTCCCGTCCCAGCTCAGCCCCTTGGCCTCGGACCAGACCCGGGTGCCGTCCGCGCGGTACAGCGCGAAGCGCAGGGGTGACTTGTAGGCGCGCAGGGTGACGCTGCCGGTGGAGAGTTCGTAGCGGTCGTCCCGCTCCTTCCACCGGGTGTGCGGCGGGGTGCCCTGCGGCAGGACGATGTCGTCGCCGGCCGGGTCGGAGAACGTGCCGTCCGGGGCGAGTTCGATCCGGAAGGTCTCGGCGGAGACGAAGCTGACCCGGGCCTCGGCGGTGCCGGCCCTCAAGCGGTAGACGGGACCGTCGGCGGAGAATCCGGTGAGGTCGCCGACCGTGGTGGTGGTGACCGGTTCGGCGGCGCCGGCCTGGGCGGCACCGGGCCCCGCGAAGACGGCGAGCAGCCCCAGCAAGGCTGCAACTGCCGCCGTTCTGATGCTCGTTGATGATTGCATAGAGCGCTTTTAGCGCAGCATCGAGCACTTGACCATGGACAAAACGGAACCGGCCCTGAACTTCGTCGAGAAGTCCAAGGCCGGCTCATCGGATGACGATCAGCGGAATGTCACCGCGCGCGGCACTACAGTGCGACGCCCAGCAACGCGTCGACGGTGCGGGAGACGAGGCCGGGTGCACCCTCGTCCGTACCGCCCCGGGCGTTCTGACGCTCGGCCCAGCGGTCCACGGCGGCCAGGGCGGCCGGTGCGTCCAGGTCGTCGGCGAGGGCCTCGCGGACCTCCTCGACGAGGGCCTCGGCGGGCAGTCCGTCGGGCCGGGAGACGGCGGAGCGCCACCGTCCGAGCCGCTCGACGGCATCGGCGAGCACCTGGTCGGTCCACTCCCAGTCGGACCGGTAGTGGTGCGACAGCAGGGCGAGGCGGATCGCCGCCGGGTCCACGCCCGCGCGGCGCAGCTTCGAGACGAAGACCAGGTTGCCCCTGGACTTGGACATCTTCTCGCCGTCCAGGGCGACCATTCCGGCGTGCACGTACGCCTGGGCGAACGGGTATTCGCCGGTCAGCACCTGGGCGTGCGAGGCACCCATCTCGTGGTGCGGGAAGGCCAGGTCGGACCCGCCTCCCTGGACGTCGAAGCCCATGCCGAGGTGGTCCAGGGCGATGGCGACGCACTCGATGTGCCAGCCGGGCCGGCCGGGGCCGAGCGAGGCCCCGTCCCAGCTCGGCTCGCCCTCACGGGCGGCCATCCAGAGCATCGGGTCGAGCGGGTTCTTCTTGCCGGGGCGCTCCGGATCGCCACCGCGCTCGGCGGAGAGCAGCCGCATCGCCTCGGCGTCGAGGTTGGAGACCCCGCCGAAGTGCGGGTCGGTCTCGATGGAGAAGTACACGTCCCCGTCGAGTTCGTAGGCGGCGCCGGCGTCCCGGAGCCGTTCGACGAGCGGGACGATGCCCGGTATCGCCTCCACGGCACCGATGTAGTGCTTCGGCGGGAGCATCCGCAGGGCGGTCATGTCCTCGCGGAACAGGGCCGTCTCGCGCTCGGCGAGCTCGGTCCAGTCCTGACCGTCGCGCACGGCCCGCTCCAGCAGGGGGTCGTCCACGTCCGTCACGTTCTGGACGTAGTGAACCTGCCGCTTGGTGTCGAGCCACACGCGCTGAACGAGGTCGAACGCGTTGTAGGTCGCCGCGTGACCCATGTGGGTCGCGTCGTACGGCGTGATGCCGCAGACGTAGATGCGGGCGACGGGACCGGGGTCAAGGGTGATCCGTCCGCCGGTCGCGGTGTCGTGGATCCGAAGGTCGCGGCCCTTGCCAGGCAGGGCGGGGACCTCAGAAGCGGGCCAGGCATGCATGCCACGAGCGTAACCGGATGCATGTTCCGGATACGAACCGGATACCGGATCCTGGCCGAAGAGGCCGTCTTGCGCTTCGTGGATCCATCTGCCTCGGGTACGGCGGCTCCGCCCCGTACGCCCGCTTCCCCGGCCCCGGACCGGCCTGCTGTCCTCTACACCGGCGGCCAGGGGATCGACGGCCATTCACCGCTCGGCTCCGGATGTCTTCCCGACGCCTTCAGCGCCTCCACGCGCCCCCGCAACGCCTCGATCTCGACGGCGGTGATCAGCTCGCCCAGCCGGGTGACGAGCGAGGTCCCGGGCTCCAGCTCCGCGCCCAGCCGGTCCACGACGCCGACGGCCTCGGCCGTCAACGGCTCCCCCGCCCACCCCCAGAGCAGCGTGCGCAGCTTGTCATCGGTGTTGAAGGTCACGCCGTGGTCGATGCCGTAGAGCCGGCCACCGGGCGCGGGCAGCAGATGGCCGCCCTTGCGGTCACCGTTGTTGATGACGGCGTCGAGAACCGCCAGCCGCCGCAGCCGCGGATCGTCCGCGTGCACCAGCAGGGCCGTCCTCCCCTCCCCGGTCTCGGCGAGGGCGACGGCCTTCCAGCCCTCCCCCGGCTCCTCGTCCTCGACGAGCGCGAGGAGCGGGGGCTCCCCCGCCTCGTCCGGCCCGTCGTCCCGCGGGGCCGCTTCGATCCACAGCTGGCACATGCCCTCGCCGTACGGCCCGTCCCGCAGCACGGTGGGCGGTATGAGCCCCCAGCCGGTCGCCTCGGAGATCTCGTACGCGGCCACCTCGCGCTGGGCGAGCGTGCCGTCCGGGAAGTCCCACAGGGGCTGTTCGCCCGCCACGGGCTTGTAGACGCAGGTCACTTCCTCGTCCTCGTGGGCGACCGTGCAGTAGAGCACCGCGTTGGACGCCCCGCGGACCTGACCGCGCACGGTGAGCCGTCCCTCGGCGAGCACGGTCACCAGTTCGGTGTCGGTCAGGCTCCGCGACGGTACCCGTTCTGGCGCGGGCATACGTGTCCTTCCGGGTCGAGCGGCAGGCTGCACAGCGGGCACGGCGGACGCCCGGCGTTCACGACGTCCAGGGCGCGCTTGGCGAAGGCACGGGCCTGCGCACCGCTGAGGCGGACCCGGAGCATCGGCGGACCGTTCTCCTCGTCCTGCAGCAGCCGCTCCTCGGCCTCCGCGAGATCCTCGGCGGAGTCCACGTCCAGCTCGACCAGCGCCTGTGCCTCGACGATCATGCGCTGTTCCTCGCCATCCCAGGCGAGGGCCATCGTGCCGACCCGGAACTCCTCCTCGACGGGCACGTCGAGAGGCGCGGTGTCGGTGACGTCCAGGGGTGCCACGGCGGGCACCGGAGAGTTTCCGCCGGTCCGCCGCACCACCTCGTCGAGCAGTTCGTCGATGCGCTCGGCGAGCGCGGCGACCTGAGTCTTCTCCAGGGCCACGCTGGTGACGCGTCCGCCTGAGGAGGCCTGCAGGAAGAACGTACGACGTCCAGGCAACCCGACCGTACCGGCCACGAAGCGGTCCGGGGGGTCGTAGAGGAACACCTGACGGGACACGTCCTGTCTCCCTTGAAAATTGACGGCAGATGAGGGGCGGCCGGGGTCCGGGGGATTCCCCCGGGAAAGGCGCCTACGGCGCGTCCACCCTACTGCGCGAAGCGATCACGGCGCCCCAGCGCCGCCCCCGACCGCCGCGTCCGCATCGCTCTCCGCCGCCGGACGCCGTCCCGGCTCCGTCCCGGCGGTGCTCTCACGCGGCGCCAGCGGGGCGAGATCCCCCGTGTCGCCCAGCCGCAGCAGGAAGGGCCGCAGCCTGGTGTAGCGGATCGCGGTGACCGAACAGGGGTCGGCGTGGATCCGCTGGAAGAGGTCGAGGTGCATGCCGAGCGCGTCGGCGACGAGGGCCTTGATGATGTCGCCGTGCGAGCACATCACATAGACGGCGTCGTCACCGTACTCGGACTCGATCCGCGCGTTCCAGTCCCGTACGGCGTCCACGGCACGCGCCTGCATGGCGCGCATGGACTCGCCGCCGGGGAACGCCGCGGCCGACGGATGCTGCTGCACGACGCTCATCAGCGGTTCGTCGGTCAGCTCCGCCAGCTTGCGTCCCGACCATGCGCCGTAGTCGCACTCGCTGATCCGCTCCTCGGTGTGCAGCACCAGCTCCGGCCGGGCGTCGAGGAGCGGCCGCAGGGTCTCCCGGCAGCGCTGCAGGGGACTGCTGACGGCGGCGGCGAGGGGCAGCTCGGCCAGCCGCCCAGGGAGCGCCGCGGCCTGTGCGGCTCCGCGCTCGTCGAGCGCGACACCCGGTGTGCGGCCCGCGAGCACCCCGGCCGTGTTGGCGGTGGAGCGTCCATGACGTACGAGGATCAGGGTGGGCATACGGGCCAGCGTAGGCCGCTGTCGCCGGAGGGGTGCGCCGGGGACCGCAGCAGGGAAGAATGCGCGCCGTGATTGTGGACTGTGCGATCTACCGGGACGGGCGTCGTACCGAAGGCCCCGCCGACCTCTCCGACGCTCTCGCGGAGGCACGGGCGACCGGTGACGCGTTCTTGTGGATCGGGCTGTACGAGCCGACGGAGAAGGAGGTCGAACGCGTCAGCAGCGAGTTCGGGCTCCATCCGCTGGCCGTGGAGGACGCCCTGAGCGCGCACCAACGGCCCAAGCTGGAGGTGTACGACGACTCGCTCTTCGCGGTCATCAAGCCGGTGGTGTACGAGCACCTGAGCGACACGGTCACCACCGACGAACTGGTGGCCTTCATCGGCGATTCGTTCGTCGTGACGGTCCGCCACGGGGAGGGCGCGCCGCTCGCCGCGGTGCGCCGCCGTCTGGAGGCGGAGCCGGAGGTACTCAAGCACGGGCCGACCGCGGTGCTGTACGCGATCAGTGACGCCGTCGTCGACCACTACATCGAAGTGGCCGGCGAGCTCCAGGTCGACCTGGAGGAGCTGGAGACCGAGGTGTTCGCGCCCACCGGCACCGTGGACACCAAGAACACCGCGTCCCGCATCTACACGTTCAAGCGGCAGATCATGGAGTTCCGCCGGGCCGCCGGGCCGCTGAGTGCCCCGATGGCCCGGCTGGCGAGCGCCGAGGTGCCGTTCGTCCACGAGCACTCGCAACCGTTCTTCCGTGACGTGAGCGACCATCTGACGCGCGCCAACGAGTACGTGGAGGGGCTGGACCGGCTGCTCTCGGACATCCTCTCGGCGCACCTGGCCCAGGTGGGCGTGCGGCAGAACGACGACATGCGCAAGATCTCGGCGTGGGCGGCGATGGCCGCCGTGCCGACGATGGTGGCGGGCATCTACGGCATGAACTTCGACCACATGCCGGAACTCCGCTGGGTGTGGGCCTATCCGGCGGTGATCCTGCTGATGGTCGCCGTGGTCTTCGGCCTGTACCGCCAGTTCAAACGCCGCGGCTGGCTCTGACGGAGGCCGGGCGCGGCGCCCGGCCCACGCCCCGCCGTACGACTCGGCTCGGGGCGGCCCGGAAAGGGATCGGAGGTCACCCGACAGCCTCTCAGGCGAACTCGTGGGCCTGTGCCGCGGGACCGCCCAGCGCGTCGCGCCGCTCGGGCGGCTCCAGACTCACCATGCGCCGCCACCCCACGAGCCGTTCGTACGCGTAGACCCCGTGGATCCCCGCAGCCAGTACGGCCGCCCTGGCCCGTGGCCAGTGCAGGATGCGGCCCATGTGATCCATCACGGCGAGGCTGACGTCGCGGTACACCCGGATCTCCGCGAGCGCGCACTCGCGGAGGATGCGCTGGATCGTACGACCGTGCCCGAAGCGGGCGAAGCGGAGCAACTCCTCGTGGCAGTACGCCAGGTGGTTGTCCTCGTCGTTCGAGATCATCTTCACCGCCCGCCCGACGTCGGGGTGGTCGGCGAAGTACTTGCGCAACAGCGTCATCTGCTCGGAGGCGCGCTGTTCGGTGACCCGGCTGTGCGCGAGGTAGGTGATGATGTCGCGCTCGGAGAGCTGTTCCCGGCGCCCCAGCTGCTCATGGGCGAGGCCGATGCCGCACTTCTCCAGCAGCATCGTGTAGTCGGTCTCGTGCGGAACCTCGACGGGCCGCAGTCCGCGCTTCCTCAGCAGCGCGTGGAAGATCCGGCCGTGCTTGTCCTCGTCGGCGCCGTGCCGCGCGATCTTGGGCGCCAGGGCACGCTGGCTCTCGGGCACGAGCTCCGCGATCCGGCCGTTCTCCCAGCCGCCCTGGGACTCCCCGCTGGCCGCGATGGAACAGAACAGCCGGAACGACTCGTCTTCGTCGAGAATCTCCTGGAACAGGTTCCTTGCCGAGAGCATCGCTGCCACCTCCGTACCGGCGTCACGCCCATCGCCAGTCAAATGCGGCGCGCCCACCCAGGCAACAGGAACGCCTCCCGGCTACGCCGGACGGGGCCGCTCCGGCCCGCCGCGTACGTCGACGCCCCGGCCCGCACACCCTTCGGCGTAACCCCGGGCGCCCGAACGCGTTGTCCCGTGCAACGGCCGTGGCGGGGAGGACCCCCGAGCCCCCACCACGGCCGTGGCGCCGTCCGGAGCCGCGGGGCCCGGTGCCGGCACTACGCGAGACCGGAACGCTCCAGCGCATCCGTACCGGCCCGCAGAGCCGCGATCCGCTCGTCGAGCGTGAAGCCGGCCGGGGCCAGGGTCAGCGTCGTGACACCCGCCGCGGCGTACGCCTGCATGCGCTCGGCGATCCGCTCGACCGGACCGAGCAGCGTGGTCTGGTCGATCAGCCGGTGCGGCACGGCGGCGGCGGCACCGCTCTTGTCGCCGGACAGGTACTTGTCCTGGATCTCGGCGGCTTCCTTCTCGTACCCCATGCGCTGCGCGAGCTGGTTGTAGAAGTTCTGCTTGCGGCTGCCCATGCCGCCCACGTACAGCGCGGTGTACGGACGGAACATGTCCGCGAGACCGTTGACGTCGTCACCGACGGCGAGCGGCAGGGTCGGGCAGACGTCGAAGCCCTCCAGGGTCCGGCCGGCCTTCTCCCGGCCCGCCCGCAGGTACTTCACGGCGGTGTCCTCAAGGTGCTCCGCGGAGGGGAAGATCAGCAGCGCGCCGTCGGCGATCTCGCCGGTCTGCTCCAGGTTCTTGGGGCCGATCGCGGCGATGTAGAGCGGGATGTGTTCGCGCTGCGGGTGGACGGTGAGCTTGATGGGCTTGCCCGGACCGTCCGGCAGCGGGAGCGTCCAGTGCTGTCCCTCGTACGACAGCCGCTCGCGGGACATCGCCTTGCGGACGATCTCGACGTACTCCCGGGTGCGGGCCAGCGGCTTGTCGAACTTGACGCCGTACCAGCCCTCGGAGACCTGCGGTCCCGACACGCCGAGGCCGAGCCGGAACCGGCCGCCGGAGAGCGAGTCGAGGGTGGCCGCGGTCATCGCCGTCATGGCGGGCTGACGGGCCGGGATCTGCATGATCGCGGAGCCGACGTCGATGGATTCGGTCTGGGCGGCGACCCAGGAGAGCACGGTCGGCGCGTCGGATCCGTACGCCTCGGCCGCCCAGCAGACGTCGTATCCGAGCCGGTCCGCCTCCTGGGCGACGGCGAGGTTGTCGCCGTCCATCCCCGCGCCCCAGTAACCGAGATTGATGCCGAGCCGCATAACCGCTCCCCTTACTGATCAGTAACGTCCCTGAGCTCCGGACTCTAGCGCGCGGCAACGTGATCCGGCAGGGGCGACTTGGTGCCGGGTTGTCCACAGGCCTCCGCCGAGTGGGGTTCTGGCCAGTAATCTCAGCGCCCATGGAGCAGAGGCATCTCGGCCGCACCGGCCTTCGAGTGTCCCGGATCGGGCTCGGCACCCTGACCTGGGGCCGGGACACCGACGAGCACGACGCCGCCGAACAGCTGAAGGCCTTCTGGGAGGTGGGCGGCACACTGGTCGACACGGCCGATGTGTACGGCGGCGGGGAGGCCGAATATCTGCTCGGGCGGCTCACCGAGGGCCTGGTGCCGCGGCACGATCTGGTCATCGCCACGAAAGCGGGCAGCGTGGCCGACCCGTACCGGCGGTTCAACGGCTCGCGCGGGCATCTGCTGGCCGCGCTGGACGCCTCCCTGGAACGGCTCGGCACGGATTACGTGGACCTGTGGCAGATCCACGCCTTCGATCCGGTGACCCCGCTGGAGGAGACCCTTCAGGCGGTGGACCTGGCGGTGTCCACCGGCCGCGCCCGGTACGCGGGGGTGTCGAACTTCTGCGGCTGGCAGCTCGCCAAGGCGGCGACGTGGCAGCTGGCCTCGCCCGGGGTGCGCACCCGGCTGGCCAGCACCCAGATGGAATACTCGTTGTTGCAACGGGGCGTGGAACGCGAAGTCCTGCCGGCCGCGCTCGATCTGGGGGTGGGGCTGCTGCCCTCCTCCCCGCTGGGCAGAGGAGTCCTGACCGGCAAGTACCGGACGGGCACTCCGGTGGACTCGCGCGGCGCCTCGGAACTGCTGGCCCCGTTCGTCGAGCCGTATCTCGACGACCCGGCGAGCCGCATCGTGGACGCGGTGGCGACAGCCGCCGACGGCCTGGCCACGACGGCGCTCCAGGTGGCTCTCGCCTGGGTGCGGGACCGGCCCGGAGTGGTGGCCCCGATCGTCGGCGCCCGCAACGCGCGGCAGCTCACGGAGGCATTGTCAGTGGAGGCGCTTAGTCTTCCTGACGAGATCTGCCAGGCGCTCGACGATGTGTCGGCGCCCGTGCACCGCTATCCCGACCAGGACTGGAGCACGCTGTGACTGCGCTTCCCCGGGGGGAAACCCCCGGCTCCCCGGCCGCCGACGACGCCGACGTCGCGGCCCTCTCCGCCGCCGCGCCCGCATCGTCCGCGCAGGACGAGGGTCACGAGGCGGACGAGGGATCGCCGACGGCCGATGACTCCGCCGCCGAGGAGACGGACGGCGGCACCGCCACAGGCTCCGGGGCGGACGAGGACGAGGCAGCGGAAGGGGCCGCCGAGTCCGGCACGGCGTCCGCCGCCGACAGTGCCGTGGAAGGTGCCGCCGACGCCCCCGCACCGCTCTCCGAGGCCGAGGCCGAGCTGGCCGCCCAGCGCGAGCTCCGGGAGCGGATCGAGAAGCGCAAGGCCGAGAAGGGCGGCCCCATCGCCGCCGGTGCGAGGCTGAGCGGCCAGGCGGCCGATCTGCTCGCGGCCGTGCGTGCCGTCGAGAGCGGCGAGAAGCCCGCTGCCGCGTTCTTCGACTCGCCCGCGCCCGCCGCTCCCCGCCGGGCCGCCCCCGCACCGGCCCGCCCCCGCACGCCCGAGCGGGCCCCGGCTCCGCAGGGCGCCTCACCGGAGGCCGTGGCCGCCACAGCCGCCGTGCTGGCCGGGGGCGGGGCTCCCGGAGCGCTGGCGGGCCCGGCTGCCGAGGCGCTCGGTGAGCAGGCGGGCGACGCTCTGCGCGAGGACCCCTGGCGACTGCTGACCGTGCCGGGGGTCAGGCCCGAGCAGGCCGACGGGTTCGCCCGCGCCCTGCTGGGCGCCGCGTGCGGTCCCGACGACGAGCGGCGGACCGCCGCCCTGGTCGGCTGGCTGCTGGAGCGGGCCGCGCTCCAGGGCCATACGGCGCTCGACGCGACGGCGGTTCGTGCCGCACTCGCCGAGCACTCGGTGACCGACCCCGAGGCGGCCGTCCGGCACGCCGTCGCCGAGGGCGTCGTCCTGGTGTTCCAGGACGGCGGGGACGACGAGGACGTCCAGGATGCCGAAGCACCCGCGGGCCCCGGCGAGGACGCCGAGGAAGGCGCGCGGGAGCCGGTACAGGTGCTGCTCGGTCTCGATCGGTACGCGCTCGCCGAGGAGAGCCTCGCCGACGGTCTGGCCCGGCTCGTCAACGCCTGCGAGAAGGACGCCGACTGGACGGAGGCGGCCTCGGCCGCGGTCTCCCCGTCGGCGGCCGAGCTGATCCGTGCGGTCGCGGCCCACGGCCTGGTGGCGCACACCGGCGGCGAGGCCGCCAGGGCCGAACCCGCCGCGCTGCTCGCAGCGGCACGCGGCCTCGGACTGCGTGCCCTGGGCGCCGTGCACAACGTCGGCGGCAGGCACCGGCTGGCCGAGGCGACCGGCGACCCGTCGGCGGCCGTCACCCTTGCCGGGCTGCTCTCCGGCACGGAGGGTCCCGGCCGGGACGAGGAGGGTGCGATCGCCGTCGACCTGCTCGTCGTGCTGGACGCCCCGCAGCTGGACGTCGAGACCGCCGCGATCCTCGTGGAGTCGCTGGCCGACGGCACCCGGCTGGTCCTCAGCGGCGACCCGGGCGTACTGGGCTCGGCCGGTGCGGGACGGGTGTTCGCGGATGTGCTGGCGGCCCGCGCCTGCCCGCAGATCGTGTCCCGTACGCCGGATCCCGGACCGATCGGCGAGCTGGTCTCCGGCATCGGCATCGGTGAGCTGAACCAGGTCGAGGCGCCCGGCAAGGAGGTGGTGATCGTTCCCGTGCGTGACGCGGGCGAGGCGGTGCACCGCACCGTGCAGCTGGTCGCCGACTCGGTGCCGCGCGCCATCGGCGTACCGTCGGCCGACACCCAGGTGATCACCGTCGGCCACGGCGGCTCGGCGGGCACCCGGGCGTTGAACGCGGCGCTGAAGCAGCGGCTCAACCCCGGTCCGGGGCGGTTCGGCGGCTTCGACCCCGGCGACCGCGTCGTCCACGTCCCGACGCCGGGCAGGACCGTGCCCGGGGTAGTCGTCTCGGCCGACGCCGAAGGCCTGCACCTGGACTGCGCGGGCACGAAGACCGTCGTGCCCCAGGGGCGCGTGGAGTCGTCCGTACGCCACGGCTGGGCCCTCAGCGCCCATCAGGCGGCCGCGATGCGCTGGCCCGCGGTGGTCGTCGTGCTGCCGGGCGACGCCGCGCAGGCTCTCAGCCGCCCCTGGGTGTACACCGCCTTCAGCCGTGCGGAGCGGCATCTGTCCATCGTGCACGGGGTGGATCAGGCGCTCCAGCGCGCGGTCGCCCAGTCACCGGCCCAGGACCGCACGACGCGACTGCGCACCCTGCTGGAGGCACCGGCCCGCTGACCGGGCCGGGCACCGTCCCCCACCGCCGGACGGGCCCTGGGCCCGTCCGGCGAACGGCTCAGGAGCCGTCCACCACCAGGCCCGCCGGCTCGTCGTCCGACTCGTCCTCGTCAAAGACGGCGCTGACGTCGAAACGGCAGACCACGAGCTCGGGATCGGCTTCGTCGAACGGTGCGCCGAGCCACTCCCCCGCCTCGGGAAGCTCCTCCGCCGCCGTGACCCAGAGCGTGGAGTCACCCTCCTCCAGACCGAATTCCGTGTGCCGGGAAGCGATCTCGTCCGGTTCGTACTCACCGAAGAGCACTCCGAGCGCCGCGTGGACGCTGGAGCCGACCACCGCGGCGCTCCCGCCGGCGCGGTCGTCCGGATCGAGGTCGGCGATCCGCTGGGCCTGCGCGAGCAGGCGCGGCGGCTCCGCCACCGCGTAGTCGCGCCGGATCAGCACGCTGAGCGCGTTCGGCTCCTCGGGGCCGGTGTACGGCGGCAGGGAGTCCTCCGCACCCGGGATCTCGAAAGGAGTGACCTCGTCGTAGCGGTCGTAGAGCAATTCGTCGTAGAACTCGGCAGCGGCGGCCAGTGCGTTGAACGCCTCGTAGACGGCGGGATCGTCGTTCCCGGTCCGGCGTTCGACCGCATCGAGGTGACGGTCGAGCGCGGCTTTGATCGCTTCGGCGGCGGCACGTACCTCGGCAGCGGTGGGCTGCGCAGCATCAGACATAGTGCAGACGCTATCCGTACACGGGCTCTGCCCGCACAATAGATGCGATGCCGGAATACGAATTTGTCGATGTGTACGTGCCGCGCGGGGTGTCCCGCAAGGAGACGGCCCGCCTGCTGACCGACCACGCCGAGTACGGGCACTGGGAGTTGGACCGACTGACCCTGCGCCGTGACGGCAGCCGCAGGGTGCGGCTGCGCCGACGGATCATCCGCCAGCTCCGGGCCACCTGGTGAGACGGAGCGGGCCCCGCAGTCGCGGGACCCGCTCCCTTCGCCCTGCTCGCGTCGCCGGCCCGGTCCGTTACGCCGCCATCCGGGCGCGGCGGTAGAGAACCGTGCCCGCACCCGCCAGCAGCAGGCCCGCACCGGCCGGAATCAGCAGGTCGAGCCCGCCCGCTCCGGTGTGTGCGAGCTGTGCCACGTTCTGTACCTCGGGCGCGTTCGGCACGGTTCGCGGCCCCGGTGCCGGCGGCTTGTGCTCGGTGACCGGGGTGACCGGGGTGACCGGAGTGCCGACCGGCGGTGTGACGACGTCCGTGCCGTTTCCGCACGCGTTACCGGTGGCAGGGTTGAGCAGTCCGCCGATGGTGACGCTGTTCCCGCAGGCGTTCACGGGGATGTCGATGGGCACCGCGATGTTGTTGCCCGAGAGCACACCGGGCGAGCCCTGCGCGACCCCCTCGGCCATCGCCCCGCTCCCGGCCTCGCTCGTGACGGCCCGGTGCTTGCCGGTCCCCGCCCGGTGGGCCTGGGTCCGGTCCCCGGACACCTGGTTGCCCGCGGCGTGCCGGCCCGGCACGGCGCTGTGCGAACCGTTTCCGCAGGCGTTTCCCGCCGCCGGGTTGAGCAGTCCCACGACGCTCACGGAGTTGCCGCAGACGTTGACCGGTACGTGGACCGGGATCTGGACCGAATTCCCTGAAATCACCCCCGGGGAATTCGATGCGCCGCCGGACGCTCCCGCGTCGGCGTGCGCGTAGCCGCCGCTCAGCGCGAGCACGCCGCCCGCGGCCGCCACGGTGATCAGGCCTTTACGCGTGACCTGTCGCATAGGTTGTTTCCTGCCTTCTACCTTCCGGAATACCCCCGGACTTGACCGTGCGGGGGCGGAGTACCCAGCGGCCCCGGAGCGCATGGCGTGCACTCCGGGGCCGACCGGATTCAAACCCTTACGGGTTGACGCACAACGTCAGGCGTTGATGCAGGTGTTGCCGAAGGCGGGGTTCAGCAGCCCGATCACGGAGATCGTGTTGCCACACGCGTTCACCGGCACGTGGATGGGCACCTGGATGACGTTGCCCGAGATCACACCGGGGCTGCCGACTGCGGCACCCTGAGCACCGGAGTCCGCGACGGCCATGCCCGCACCCGCGAGCACCAGACCACCAGTGACAGCCGCAGCAGCGACGACCTTCTTGATCATTATTCCTCCTAGTTGGCAATGCGGTCCCAGCCGCGGACCGCATCACTTGTAACGAGGAAGAGGTAATCGGGCTACGAGCGTATGGTTCCTTTCACTCGTTCCGGTCAAATGCGCACACGCGGACGATTGTTGACTCGGAAAACCGCCGGAGAATCACCGGAAGACCGGCTGAGCACCGCAACCGGGCGGCGGAACCTCAGCAGTTGTCGATGAAACGGTCGAGCACCCGCACACCGAACTGCAGACCGTCCACCGGAACACGCTCGTCCACACCGTGGAACATGCCCGCGAAGTCGAGCTCCGGCGGCAGCTTCAGCGGGGCGAATCCGAAGCAACGGATACCGAGGTCGTCGAAGGACTTGGCGTCGGTGCCACCGGAGAGCATGTAGGGGACCGCACGGGCGATCGGGTCCTCGGCCTTGAGGGCGATCTGCATCGCGTCGACGAGCGAGCCGTCGAAACTGGTCTCCAGCGCCTTGTCCCCGTGCACGTCCTCGCGCTTCACCCGCGGGCCGAGGATCCGGTCCAGGTCGGCCAGGAACTCGTCCTCGAATCCGGGCAGGAAACGGCCATCCACATGGGCGGTGGCCTGTCCGGGGATCACGTTCACCTTGTACCCGGAACCGAGCATGGTGGGAGCCGCGGAGTTGCGGAGCGTGGCGCCGATCATCTTGGCGATGCCGCCCAGCTTGGCGAGCGTGGCATCCATGTCCTCCGGGTCGAGCGGGGTGCCGAGCGCGTCGGACAGCTCGTCGAGGAAGGACCGTACGGTCTTGGTCACCCGGACCGGCCACTTGTGCCGCCCGAGCCGTCCGACCGCCTCGCAGAGTTCGGTGATCGCGTTGTCGTCGTTGGTCATCGAGCCGTGACCGGCGGTGCCGTCCACGGTGAGCCGCATCCAGTGCATGCCCTTCTCGGCCGTCTCGACGAGGTAGAGCCGCAGCTTCTCGTTCACCGTGAAGGAGAAACCGCCGACCTCGCCGATCGCCTCGGTGACGCCCTCGAAGAGGCCCGGGTGCTTGTCCACGAGGTACCGCGCGCCGTACGTGCCGCCGGCCTCCTCGTCCGCGAGGAAGGCCAGCACGATGTCACGCGGGGGCTTGCGCCCGCTGCGCATCCGGTCGCGGACGACCGCGAGGGTCATCGCGTCCATGTCCTTCATGTCGACCGCGCCCCGGCCCCACACACAGCCGTCCGCGACCTCGCCGGAGAACGGGTGATGCGTCCAGTCGTGGGCATTGGCCGGAACCACATCGGTGTGGCCGTGGATCAGCAGGGCGGGCTTGGACGGGTCCTCGCCCTCGATCCGCGCCACGGTGGAGGCCCGGCCCTTGTGGGACTCGAAGATCTGCGGCTCCAGCCCGACCTCGGCGAGCTTCTCCGCGACGTACTCGGCGGCGCCCCGCTCCCCCGGTCCCGAGTGGTCCCCGTAGTTGCTGGTGTCGATCTGGATCAGCTCACGACAGAGGTCCACGACCTCGTCCTCGCCCGAGACGGTCCGGGCCGCGTTGGTCTCGCTCACACTGGTTCCTTCCACTGTCGCTGAGGTGCTCCTCCTCATCCTCCCGCGCCCGGCCCGCGCACCCAAGGCCCCCCACCCCCCGTCATGCGCCCTTCACACTCCCCCTGGCGTGATCGAGCACCCCCGAATGTTTGCTATTGTTTTCCACGTCGGAACGGGCCGGGCCCGCGAGACAGACACCTTGTCCGGGTGGCGGAATGGCAGACGCGCTAGCTTGAGGTGCTAGTGCCCTTTATCGGGCGTGGGGGTTCAAGTCCCCCCTCGGACACAGAGCAAGTGCCGATCAGGAGAGATCCTGATCGGCACTTCTGCGTTGTACCCGCACGACCGCCCGCAGGCCCGGCCGGGCAACCCTCGTTGAATCGGTTCACCGCACCGGGGGCCCATGAGCCGTACGCACACGCCCGCCCTGCCCCGGTGCAGGGCATACGAGGACATGGGTTCCGGTTCGCGCGCGGGCTGGAGCCGCGAGCCCGTACGCCGGGTCGGGTGCCGAGCGGATCGCGCCGAACGGGGCGTGGCGCTTCCGGCTCTCGCCGGGCGCCGCCACCGGGGAAGGGTCGTGCTCAGGGCCCGGTTTCGACGCTTCGGAGTGGGGAATGGCCGCGGCCCTGGCACTGGGTGCCGCAAGGGGCCGGCGGGGCTCCCGCGTACACCGATGCGGCGCGCCCCCCTCCCCATCGATCCGCCTCGGATGCCGTCCGGGATTCCGGCCGGGGATCACCCGCGGGCCTTCCATCCGCCGGGCGGACATCCTGGGGACGGCGGGGTCGTGCTGCGGTTCGATGCGGCGCAGCGCGTAGCGGAGTTGCGGGCCGGCGCGACCGTGCGGGTCGATCCGGGCCACGCGGTGCGGGGCGTCGGTTCGCAGTCGTGCGGGCCGTGGGTGCTGTCGGAGTACCGGCTCGACGCGGCGGCCGCGGAGTTCTCCTTCGTGGTCGGGGTGTTGGGCCACACCGGGCGGGCAAGGCCCGGATCCGCCCCCGGAGAGCGGTCGACGTAGCATCGGGGCTTTGCGCGATCTTCGTACTTCGCAAGGGGGAAATGATGGGCGGCAGTCGCAGACGGCGTGGCGCGCTCCTCGCCGGGGCGGTCGCCGGGGCGGTGCTCGTCTCCGGCATCGGGCTGTGGGCGACGGACAGTTGGCCTTTCCGGGACAGCTACTGCTGGGGCGCGTGGAAGCAGGACAGCGGTGCGGCCTTCCTCGGTGACGGCGGTGTCGCCAAGTCCGGCTCCGAGCGGCGCGCCACCGAGTCCGCGCCGCCCTCGGCCGGACGTCACCACGCCCGCTGCACGGTCGCGGTGACCTCCACGGTCCCGGACGACGACTCGGACGAGCCGCTCAGTTTCAAGGAACAGGTGACGGTCGAGTACGGTCCGGTTCCCACCGGGGTCGCGGAGCATCGCGCCTGGATGGCCCGGTACTTCCACAGCTCGGCCTCCCGACTGCCCGACGGGCTCGACGGGTTGGTCGCCGGTGACCGGGCCATGCTGGTGCTGCCCGGCAGTTGCGACGTGGACGGCAGGCCGTCCACGGTGACGATCCACAGCGAGAGCACCGGCGACGGCCATCTGGGCAGAGTGAACATGCCGTTCACGATCGGCAGCCGGTACGACGTCACCCGGATGCTGCTGGACGCGGCCAACACCGGTATGCGTGAGGCCGGTTGCGCACCGGACAAGCCGCTGCGCGCGACGTCGCCCATCGTGACGGTCGCCGAGGACGACGAGACCGCCGGGTACCCGCTGTGCCGGATACCCGGGCTGACCTTCGAATTCAGCCAGGGCTCCCGGTACCGGGAGCAGGTGGGGGTGGTCGGCGAGCGCCTTCAGACCTGTTCGGTGGTGTGGCGCACGCGAGGGGAGCCCGACGAGCCCGCGGCGCAGTACGTGATGGCGGGCGAGCCGCGCATGGTCGCGCTGTTCAAGGGGCTTCCCGAAGGTGCCGACAAGGGACTCGTACGCACCGAGTGCCATGGGCGGCAGACGGTGTTCTACGGAAACGTCCAGTCGGGGCTGAAGGGCACGGGCAGCCACGACCGGCGGGTGTTCATGAACTTCACCGAGTCCGTGAGCAAGCGCATCGGGTGCGGGACCGGTGAGGTCGCGTGAACGGCGAAGAGACCACAGAGGGCAGGTCATCGGCAGTGGACGACGAGCAGACCCCGGTTCCTCGGGAACGGGAACAGCCCTCGGCTCCTCAGGAAGCCGAAGACTCGGCTCCTCAGGAAGAAGAACGGGAAGAGCGGGGGGAACAGGCGCAGGAGCCCCGGCCCGGCCCGTCCCCCGAGCAGCAGCCCGCTCCTCCCGGGCGCCCTCCTGTACTGCGCCGCCTGTTCCGCAGCCGCACCGCCCTCGCCGTCACCGCCGCCGGTCTGGTCGGCGCGCTCCTCGGCGCCGGTGCGATGGCCTGGCGGACGGACACGCTCCCGCTGTTCGGTCCCGCCCCCTGCTGGGACTCGCTCGGCGACACGACCATGTCGGACCTCTTCGGCGACCGCAGGACCGAGACCGAGGAGCAGTCCCTGCACGCCAATCCGCGCGGTCTCGGGCCGTCGTACGGACAGTGCCGCATCACCAGCTACAAGGACGGCAATCCCCGCCGACAGGTGACCCTGCGGGTGCACGAGCTGGACGGTCTCCGGGGCACCGACGCGCACGAGTGGCCCCGGGAGTTCCTCGCGGCGGGCATGGTGTCGCTCGGCGACGGGCTGCCCGGGATGACCTCGTCGTCGCGCGCCTGGCTGGCGCTGCCGCAGAGCTGCACGGGCCGGGACAAATTCACCGGTCCCCTCGTGGTGGACATCGGCATGGGACTGGCCGGACTGGACGACGGGTCGGAGTACGACCGGAAGGACCGCGCCGCCCTGACCCGCGCGGTGGTGGAGGCGACCAATGGGGTCATCCGCGAATTCGGCTGCTCCGGCACCTACCGGATACCTCGCGCCCTGCCCGCCCGCGTGGACCGGCAGGACACGAGAACCAAGGCCTTCTGCGGCGTCAAGGGCCTCACCGTCCCTGCGGCGTACCGCAAGGCTCTGACGCAGACTCGCGCCGGCGACGACGGCGGGCCCGCCCGGGTCTGCGAGGCGAGTGGGGGCTACGAACCCATCGTGCGGATGACCACCGTGACGGACCCGGCACTGACCGAGATCTTCTCCGGGGAGACGCGCAAGGCCGGTCTGCCTCTCAAGGGCTCCAAGGGGTTCGGTCGGCTCGACGGATCGCGGGCCGTCTACCGGGCGAGCTGCCAGACCGGGCCCGTGATCTTCATGGTGGAGCAGCTGGATCAACCGACGGACGAGGGCTTCGGCCTCACGCGTGAGCTGCTGCCCGGCTATGTCGCCGCCGAGGCCGAGCGCATCGGGTGCGGCCCGGAGAAGGTGACGCTGCCGAACGCCTGAGTCCGGGGTCAGGGCCCCGCCGGGCGGGCGGAACGGGCGATACTGTGCGGACACCCCAGCAGAGGATACGAGGAGCCCGCACCATGCTCACCGCCGTACCGGTCGGCGCACTCCGATGAGGGGGCGCGCGAAACCCCCCGCGGCGCCGCTGCCGCAGCGGGACGGGATCGATCCGGTCCGGCTGCGCCTTCCCGAGGATCCGGACGGGCGGTGGGCGACGGTCCGCGATCATCTGCTGGCACGGTTCGCGGGCGCGATCGGGGCGGCACGGGTGGACGCCATGTTCACCGAGGGCCGGTTCGTCTCCGTGCGCGGCCCGGTGTCCGCCGACGAACCGTACGCCGTGGGCGAGTACATCTGGTTCCACCGGGACTTCGCGCCGGAGGAGCCGGTGCCGTTCCCGGTCGGTGTGGTCCACCGCGACGCGCATCTCGTCGTCGCCGACAAGCCGCACTTCCTGGCGACGACGCCGCGCGGCCGGCACATCACCGAGACGGCGGTGGCCCGGCTGCGCCGTGAGCTGGACCTGCCCGAGCTGCAGCCCGCGCACCGGCTGGACCGGCTGACCGCGGGCCTCGTCCTCTTCGTCGTCCGGCCCGGGGAGCGGGGCGCGTACCAGACGCTGTTCCGGGACCGGCTGGTGCGCAAGGAGTACGAGGCGGTGGCACCGTACGATCCCGGCCTGGCCTTCCCGCGCACCGTGCGCAGCCGCATCGTCAAGGAGCGCGGCGTCATCGCCGCCCGCGAGGAGCCGGGCGAGCCGAACAGCGAGAGCCGGATCGAGCTGCTGGAGCACCGGGAGGGACTGGGCCGCTACCGCCTGCTGCCCGCCACCGGGCGCACCCATCAGCTGCGGGTCCACATGAACGGCCTGGGACTGCCGCTCGTCCACGACCCGGTCTACCCCGTGGTCCGGCCGGAGGGTGCGACCGACGACTGGTCGCACCCGCTCCAGCTCCTCGCGCGGTTGCTGGAGTTCACCGATCCGGTCACGGGCGAGCCGCGCCGCTTCGAGAGCGGGCTGCGGCTCTCCGCGTGGCCGGACCCGGAGAGCCGCCGTCCTCAGTGACCGCGGGCGATCCATTCGTCCAGATGCGGGGCCTCCGCGCCGATGACGGTGGAGTCGCCGTGTCCGGTCCGGACCGTGGTCTCCGGCGGAAGGCTGAGCAGCCGGTCCCGGATGGAGTCGACGATGGTCGGGAAGTGGGAGAACGACCGCCCGGTGGCGCCCGGCCCGCCCTGGAAGAGCGTGTCGCCGGTGAAGACGGTGGACAGCTCGGGGGCGTACAGACAGACGGCGCCCGGGGCATGACCGGGCGTGTGCAGGACCCGGAGCGTCGTCCCGGCGATCTCCAGCTCCTGCCCGTCGGCCAGTTCGCCGTCCGGGGCGCGGTCCGGGTGGGTCTGCTGCCACAGCGGCAGGTCGTCGGGGTGCAGCAGGATCGGTGCGCCGGTGGCGTCGGCGAGTGCCGGGGCCGCGTCGATGTGGTCGTTGTGCGCGTGCGTGCAGACGATGGCGCGCAGCGTACGGCCGTTCAGCGCGGACTCGATGGCGGCGGCGTCGTGGGCGGCGTCGATGACGATCGCCTCGCTGTCGTCGCCGACGATCCAGACGTTGTTGTCGACGTCCCACTCCCCGCCGTCGAGGGCGAAGGTTCCGGAGGTGACGAGGTGGTCGATGCGGGCGGCCATCAGAGGATCACCACCGAGCGCAGCACGTCGCCGCCGTGCATCCGGTCGAAGGCCTGCTCGACGTCGCCGAGGCCGATGGTCTCGGTGACGAACGCGCCGAGGTCGATCCGGCCCTGCTGGTGCAGGTCGATGAGCATCGGGAAGTCGCGCGAGGGCAGGCAGTCGCCGTACCAGGAGGACTTGAGCGAGCCGCCGCGGCCGAAGACGTCGAGGAGCGGCAGTTCCAGCTGCATCTCCGGGGTCGGGACGCCGACCAGGACGACGGTGCCGGCGAGGTCGCGGGCGTAGAAGGCCTGCTTGTACGTCTCCGGGCGGCCGACCGCCTCGATGACGACATCCGCGCCGTTGCCGCCGGTCAGGGAGCGGATCGCCTCGACCGGGTCGGTGGAGCGGGAGTTGACGGTGTGCGTGGCGCCCATCGTCTTCGCCGTCTCCAGCTTGCGGTCGTCGATGTCCACGGCGATGATCTTCGCCGCGCCGGCCAGCCGCGCACCCGCGATCGCCGCGTCACCGACGCCGCCGCAGCCGATCACGGCGACCGAGTCGCCGCGCCCGACCTGCCCGGTGTTGATGGCGGCGCCGATGCCCGCCATCACGCCGCAGCCGAGCAGCCCGGCGACGGCCGGGGAGACCTCCGGGTCGACCTTGGTGCACTGACCGGCGGCGACCAGGGTCTTCTCGGCGAAGGCGCCGATACCGAGCGCCGGTGACAGTTCCGTGCCGTCGAGCAGGGTCATCCTCTGCTCGGCGTTGTGGGTGTTGAAGCAGTACCAGGGGCGGCCGCGCAGACACGCACGGCACTGCCCGCACACGGCACGCCAGTTGAGGATGACGAAGTCGCCGGGCTCGACGTCCGTGACGCCCTCGCCGACGGACTCCACCACGCCCGAGGCCTCATGGCCGAGCAGGAACGGGAAGTCGTCGTTGATGGCGCCCTGCTTGTAGTGCAGATCGGTGTGGCATACGCCGCACGCCTGGATCTTCACCACGGCCTCGCCGGGGCCCGGGTCCGGGATCACGATCGTCTCCACCCGTACCGGCTCGTTCTTCCCCGGTGCGATGACCCCTTGCACCTGCTGCGACATACCGTGGTCTCCCTGTTTCCGTCATTTCGCGAAGATCGAACACGAACAACCGTACGCCCCGCGAGGGTGTCACGGCGGCGCGCCGCAGTGGCGGGAAACGACTGCCGTCCACCCGTCGGGATGTACCGGTTCCGGTCAGATGATGACGACTGCTGAACTTCAGCGGCCCCCGGGGGGTCCTTCGGTGCAGAGGGACCACGGAACCGACACCTGCGGGGGCAGGGGTTGGTCCGGCCACAGAGGAATGACGGATCACGGGGGAAGCACCTTGACCGAGATTGCCGAGATCACGGAGAAGACCAGCGAGCGGGAGGACGGGCCTCGGCCGGCTCCCGGAGCGACCGCGGTCGGCGCGCCCGTCGGCGGACTCGTGCCGTACACCGACGCGTTGCCCGTGCCGCCGGTGCTGCGCCCGCGGAGCGGCGACGTGCTCCGCGAGACCGAGATCGCCCTGTCACCCACCTGGGTACGGCTGCACACTCAGCTGCCGCCGACCCTGATGTGGGGGTACAACGGCACGGTGCCGGGGCCGACCATCGAGGTACGGCGCGGGGAGCGGATCAGGATCGCCTGGACCAACCGCATCCCCCGGGGCAGCGAGTACCCGGTCACCGCCGTGGAGGTCGGCCCGGTGAAGCCGGGCGAGCCGCTGCCGCACAACCGGCCCGGACGCGACGGGGCCGAGCCGAACGCGGATGTCGCCGCGCTGCCCGCCTGGACGGTGACACATCTGCACGGCGCGCAGACCGGTGGCGGGAACGACGGCTGGGCGGACAACGCCGTCGGCTTCGGCGACGCGCAGCTCTCTGAGTATCCGAACGACCACCAGGCCGCGCAGTGGTGGTACCACGACCACGCCATGAACATCACCCGCTGGAACGTCTACGCGGGGCTCGTCGGGACGTATCTGATCAGGGACGACGAGGAGGACGCGCTCGGTCTGCCGTCCGGCGAGCGGGAGTTGCCGCTGATCCTCGCCGACCGCAACCTGGACACCGACGAGGACGGCCGGCTCAACGGGCGGCTGCTGCACAAGACGACGGTGGTCGTGGAGGCCGACCCGGAGACCGGGAAGCCGGTGTCCATCCCGTTCCTCGGCCCGTACACGACGGTCAACGGCCGCATCTGGCCGCACCTCGACGTGGACGACGCGTGGTACCGCTTCCGGCTCGTCAACGCGTCCAATGCCCGGATCTACGATCTGGTGCTGGTCGACGACGAGAACAACCCGGTCCCGGGCGTGATCCGGCAGATCGGCAGCGACGGCGGGCTGCTGCCGCGCCCGGTGCCGGTCGACTTCGACGAGGTGCTGCCGCAGCTGACGGTCGCCCCGGCCGAGCGGATGGATCTGCTGATCGACTTCTCGGCGCTGGCCGGCCGCCGGGTCCGCCTGGTCAACCGGGGCAGGCTCGCGGCGGGGGTGCCGGATCCGGCGGCGAATGTGCCGTTCCCGCAGGTGATGGAGTTCCGGGTGCGGGAGACGGGGCGGCGGGACGGTTTCGAGCTGCCCGAGGTGCTGTCCGGTTCCTTCCGGCGGTACGAGCACGGCCGGGTGGAGCACGGGCACCGGCTCGTCGTGCTGACGGCGCCTGGCACGGTCGGGGGCGGCGGCCACCCGGAGATCTGGGAGATGGCCGAGGTCGAGGAGGGCGCCGATGTGCGGGTGCCCTCGGACGGGATCATCCAGGTGCGGAGCGAGGACGGCACGGTGCGCACGTACCGCAGGATCGCCCGGACGTTCAACGACGGGCTCGGGTTCACCGTCGGCGAGGGCACGTACGAACAGTGGTCGTTCCTCAACCTGGGCGGCCCGACGCATCCGATGCACATCCATCTGACGGACTTCCAGGTGATGGGCCGGGAGGCGTACACGCTGGACGGCTTCGATCCGGCGGTCGGCGGAACCCGCTCCCCCGTGGCGTTCGACCACGGCACCAAGATCCCGACACCGCCGAACGAGCAGGGCTGGAAGGACGTCTTCCGGGTGCCCCAGGGGCAGTTGGTGAAGGTGCTCGGCACGTT
This sequence comes from Streptomyces sp. NPDC104309, assembly GCF_055584025.1. Taxonomy (NCBI): domain Bacteria; kingdom Bacillati; phylum Actinomycetota; class Actinomycetes; order Kitasatosporales; family Streptomycetaceae; genus Streptomyces; species Streptomyces sp. NPDC104309. The sequence goes on from NZ_JBVJMV010000003.1 coordinate 340,016, forward strand.
CGACGGGGCGTACGGGCGGTTCATGTACCACTGTCATCTGCTGGAGCACGAGGACATGGGCATGATGCGGCCGTTCGTCGTGATGCCGCCCGAGGCGATGAAGTTCGACCACGGCGCCGGGCACGGCGGCCACCAGGGGCACGGCGGCTGACCGGCCGACCCGGCTCCTGCCGACTGCCCCCGCGGGTTCGTCCCGTGGGGGCGGTCGTGTGTCCCGGGCCTCGTGGACCCGTCTGCCGCCCGCTTGTGCCGGAAGCACGCGGGGCGCCGCCGTCTCCTCGGGCGGCCCGCGGTACGGGCCTCAGGGCGCGAGTACGTCCAGCTCGTGCAGGGCGCCCACCGCGATCTCCTTCGTCAGCCGCTCCGCCGCCGCCTCGTCGCCCTCGCGCACCGCTTCGGCGAGCCTGACGTGGAGGGTGACCGCGGCCGGGTCCGGGTCCTCGAACATCACCTGGTGGTGGGTGCGTCCCGCCAGGACCTCGGCGACGACGTCGCCGAGCCGGGCGAACATCTCGTTGCCGGAGGCGTTGAGCACGATCCGGTGGAACGCGATGTCGTGCTCCAGGTAGCCCTCCAGCTGCTGGCCGCGCGAGGTGGCGACCATGCCGAGCGCGCACTCGGTGAGGGCCGCGCACTGCTCCGGGGTCGCGTTACGGGCGGCGAGGCCGGCCGCGACCGGTTCGATCGCCGAGCGCAGCACGGTCAGGGACCGCAGCTGGCGCGGGCGGTCGGCGCCGGCCAGCCGCCACCGGATGACCTGCGGATCGTAGACGTTCCACGCCTCGGTCGGACGCACGGTCACGCCGACCCGGCGCCGGGACTCGACCAGGTGCATGGATTCGAGGACGCGGACCACTTCGCGTACGACCGTGCGCGAGACGTCGAAGCGCTGGGCCAGCTCGTCGGTACGCAGTACCTGTCCCGGCCGGTGCTCCCCCGCGGCGATCTCCAGGCCCAGGGTGTCCAGCACATGTGTATGCAGCCCAGGGCCCTGTGTGGTCATGGCCACCAGCCTACGGGGCCCCCTTCGGGAACAAAAAGTACGACGTTTATGTCACAGCATCTTGAATAAGTCGTACGTATGGGTTTCAGTAGCGCGACGGACCGATGTCGAGGAAGACGTCGAAGAAGACAGCGAGGCACCACCAATGAGCACCCCCCACGTCGTCGTGGTGATGGGCGTCGCAGGGACCGGCAAGACCACGATCGGTCCCCTGCTCGCCGCCGAACTCGGCGTTCCGTACGCCGAGGGCGATGACTTCCATCCCGCGGCGAACATCGCCAAGATGTCGGCCGGCACACCGCTGGACGACTCCGACCGGTGGCCCTGGCTCGATGCGATCGGCCAGTGGGCACACGGCCGGGCGGGGCTCGGCGGGGTGGTGAGCAGCTCGGCGCTCAAGCGCGTCTACCGGGACCGGCTGCGGGCCGAGGCGCCCGGCGCCGTCTTCCTCCATCTGACCGGCGACCGGGCTCTGATCGAGGCGCGCATGGCGGAGCGCAAGGGCCACTTCATGCCCACCGCACTGCTCGACTCGCAGTTCACCACCCTGCAGCCGCTGCAGGAGGACGAGGCCGGCGTCTCGGCCGATGTGTCCGGCACCCCCGAAGAAATCACCCAGCGAGCCGTCGCCGCGTTGCGCCGGCTCGACAATTAAGGATCACCACCGTGACCAGTCTCAGCGTCGAGATGCTGGCAGCGGATGCCGTCGAACCGATCACTTCGGCAGGCAACGCGCAGTTGGGCATCGCAGTTCTGGCGGGCATCGCCGTCATCGTTCTGCTCATCACCAAGTTCAAGATGCACGCGTTTCTCGCGCTGACCATCGGCTCGCTGGCGCTCGGCTCGTTCGCCGGCGCCGCACCGGCCAAGACGATCGCCAGCTTCACCGCCGGCCTCGGCTCGACCGTCGCGGGGGTCGGTGTCCTCATCGCGCTCGGCGCCATTCTGGGCAAGCTGCTCGCCGACTCCGGCGGCGCGGACCAGATCGTCGACACCATTCTCGCGAAGGCGAGCGGGCGGGCCATGCCGTGGGCGATGGTCCTGATCGCCTCGATCATCGGTCTGCCGCTGTTCTTCGAGGTCGGGATCGTGCTGCTGATCCCGGTGGTGCTGCTCGTCGCCAAGCGCGGCAACTACTCCCTGATGCGGATCGGTATCCCGGCGCTGGCCGGACTCTCCGTGATGCACGGGCTGATTCCGCCGCACCCCGGCCCGCTGGTGGCGATCGACGCCCTCGGCGCCAACCTCGGTGTCACGCTCGCGCTGGGTGTGCTGGTCGCCATCCCGACCGTGATCATCGCTGGGCCGCTCTTCTCCCGCTACGCAGCGCGCTGGGTGGACATCAAGGCTCCGGAGAAGATGATTCCGCAGCGTCCTTCGGAGGAACTGGACCGTCGTCCCGGCTTCGGTGCCACCCTGGCGACGATTCTGCTTCCCGTCGTGCTGATGCTGGTCAAGGCCCTGGTCGACATCGTCGTCGACAATCCGGAGAACCACGTCCAGCGGATCACCGATGTGATCGGCTCGCCGCTGATCGCGCTGCTCGCGGCCGTCATAGTCGGCATGTTCACGCTGGGCCGGGCGGCCGGTTTCTCCAAGGGCCGGCTCTCCACCACCGTCGAGAAGTCGCTCGCCCCGATCGCGGGCGTGCTGCTCATCGTGGGTGCGGGCGGCGGTTTCAAGCAGACCCTCATCGACGCCGGTGTGGGCCAGATGATCCTGGACTTCTCCAAGGACTGGTCGATCCCGGCACTGCTGCTGGGCTGGCTGATCGCCGTCGCGATCCGGCTCGCGACCGGTTCGGCGACGGTGGCGACCATCTCGGCGGCCGGCCTGGTCGCCCCGCTGGCCGCGGACATGTCCACGTCCCACGCCGCCCTGCTGGTCCTCGCCGTCGGCGCGGGCTCGCTCTTCTTCAGCCATGTCAATGACGCCGGATTCTGGCTGGTGAAGGAGTACTTCGGAATGAACGTCGGTCAGACGATCAAGACCTGGTCGGTGATGGAGACCATCATCTCCGTGGTCTCGCTGGCCTTCATCCTGCTGCTGTCGCTAGTCCTCTAGCGAGCGGCCGCCCACACGGTCCTCCCCCCACAGCGCGTGCCGGGACCGTGCCCAATGGCGCTCGACCGACCCGGTACGCATGCCACGGCGTGCCTCCGGGTCGGCGAGCGCCATCGCCATGTGCCCGGCCAGCACGATCCCGATCGCGAGCGCCAGCCAGTCATGGACGAAGGTCGCGCTCGTGCGCCACACCAACGGCGCGAGGCCGGTGAACCACATCAGCGCCCCGGTGCCGGTCATCACCGGGACCGCGCCCGCGATCCAGGCCGCGTACAGCTTCTGTCCGGCGTTGAACTTTCCGGCCGGACGGGCCGTCGGCCGGTGGTCGCGGCGGTACACGGCCCGCAGCCACTGACGGTCGTGCGGTCCGAAGCGGTTGAGCCGGGACAGGTCGGCCCGGAACGCCGGTGACAGCAGACCGGCCAGGAACGGTACGGGGGTGAGCGCGCCGGACCACTCGTGCGCGGTGACCACCAGGTGGCGACGGCCGACGAGCTCGGCGAGCTGGGGTACGTACAGACACGCCGCACTCGCCACGCACAGCAGCATCAGCGTCGCCGTGGCGCGGTGCACCCAGCGCTCGGCGCCGCTGAAGCGCCGCACACGCTCCGCCGGCTCAGGCGGTGGGGGCGTCGTCGCGGCCGTTGGACCGGCCGACCCAGGCGTCGACGTCATAGCCGAGCTCCTCCCAGTAGCCGGGGCGCACGGAGTCGGTGGCGGTGATCCCGGAGAGCCATTTCGCCGACTTGTAGAAGTACATCGGGGCCACGTAGAGCCGGACCGGCCCGCCGTGGGAGTGGGGCAGCGGCCGGTCCCGCATGCGCAGCGCGACCAGCACGTCGGCGCGTCGGGCCTGCGCGAGGGTGAGGCTCTCGCTGTAGGTGCCGTCGAAGCAGGTGAAGCGGACGGCCTTCGCCCCGGGCCGTACGCCCGCCGCGTCCAGCAGCGCCGAGAGCCGTACCCCCTCGAAGGGGGTCTCGGGCACCCGCCAGCCGGTGACGCACTGGACGTCGCGGACCATACGGGTCTGCGGCAGCGCCTCCAGGGCGTCCAGGGTGTAGGTGACCGGGTGGTCGACCAGTCCGTCGACGCTCAGCCGGTAGTCGCCCGCGCTCTTCGCCGGTACGGACGAGGCGACGGAGTAGTAGCGGAAACCGCCGCCGTTGGGGAGCAGTCCGGTCAGGCCGGTGGGGTCCTTGTCGGCGACCGCGCCCAGCCCCGATTCCAGCGTGCGTTGCAGCACGGGCGCGGCGACGACGCCGGCGGCGCCGAGACCGAGCATGGCCAGGACGACACGGCGGCCCAGGGGTGTGCCTTCGGCGTCGGGAGGGCGACTGTTCACCCGGCCATTCGAGCATCTGCGGCCGCAGGTCACCAGGGGCCGCGGGCACCTGCCCGTACCCGATGTCAACTCTGCCCGTTCCCCGCACAGTTGACGACCCCCGATCGGGTGCGCGTCCCGGCGCCGCGCCCGGCCGAACATGTCAGACTTGGTGCCATGTCGAACCGTGAACCTCTCAAGCCCTTTCTGCTCACCTTCCCCGGGCCGCTGCGCGACCGGCTGGTGGGGGCGGTGCTCGCCGGTGCGAAGGTGTCGACGACCGGGCTGCTCGCGGAGTACGAGGCGGAGAAAGAGGAGCTGCCTCCGGTGGGTGAGCGGTCCGCGCTGATCGACTCGGACGGCCGGGAGATCGCGGTGCTGGAGGTGACGGAGGTACGGGTGCTGCGCCTCGGGGACGTCGATCTTCAGCATGCGATCGACGAGGGCGAGGGCGACACCTCGGTGGCCGAGTGGCGTGCGGGTCACGAGAAGTTCTGGCACAGCCAGGAGATGCGGGAGGCGCTCGGCGACCCGGAGTTCACAGTCGACGACGACACCATGGTCGTCGCCGAACGGTTCCGGGTCGTCGAGCTGCTCGATCCCGTCGTGGGCGCGGCGGAACGGTAGCTGGGAGCAGTCGGCCCCCTACGGCCGCGGGGCGGGGATCTCGTGGCAGGTCAGGGGCGGGGCGACGGTGCCGGGACGGCCGGTGCGGGCGAAGGCGGTCCAGGTGGCGCGCACCGCTCGGCCCAGCTCGTCCACCTCGTCCCAGGTGGTGTCCCCCAGCATCGGGGACTGCCGCCGGGCGGCCCGGGAGCCGAGGAGCGGCGGCAGTTCCACGCAGTGGGTGGCGCCGAAGGCGGATCCTGCCGGGCGCCGGTCCAGTCGGTAGGCGTGGACCCGGGCCCCGGCCCGCGCGAGCCGCCGGCCGAACGCGGCGAGCGGTTCGGCGCACATCCGGCGGGGCGGCCCGGCCGGGTCGCCGTCCTCGCTCTTCTCGCCGGGGAAGGCGGACATGTCGTCCGCGTTCCAGCCGTACATGATGTCCATGCCGCGTACGTGCGGGTCGAGGGCGGTATCGGCCGTCCCGACGGTCCGAAGGGTGTTTCCAGGGTGGCGCCGGAGCGCTCCTGGTGGGTCAGGGCGCTGTCCCGCCGGGCCGCGAGGAGGGCGGCGGGGTCGGCGGACCGCGGGTCGGCGCCGGGGGCGCGGACCGCGAGCCGTTCGGTGAAGATCCGGACAGCCGGCGAGGCGTCCGAGGTGTTCACCCGTGGTGCCGGTCCGGACCGAAGCGCCCACGCCGGCGGCGCGGAACGACGCCGCACCCACCCCGCAGATGCGGCCCGTTCCTCGTCCGACAGTGTCGGCTCGGCCTTCGGCCGCCCCGTCCGCGCCCTTGGACAAGCCCGCGCGTCCGAACAGAATTCCTGACACGGAGACCGGAATCGCCGCCCCGGCACGCCGGTCCTCCGCGTCGGCCGGAAGCTCTCACCGGGGCAGCGGGCTGCCTTCGAGGCCTTCCGGACGGTTGATGGGGTGATCGAGGAGAACCTCGTCCACAGCGGCGAATCCGTACGTAAGGGTCATGGCCTGGGGTTCGAGGTCCGCGACGACGCATTCGGCCGCGTCGGGGAGTTGCCTCACCTGAGCACTGGTCAGGCATCCCTCCGCGAGCAGGTCCCCGCTGTGGGCCGCGACGCGACGCAGGGCGAACAGGCGGTGCAGCAAGCGCAGTTGGTGCTGCGCCTCGGGGTGAGCAGCCTGGTCTGCGGCATCCAGAAGAGCTTGTGCGGCCTGACGGTGCGCGTAGGCGTCGACGACTTCCAGAGCCGGTGTGACGGTGGTGTTCCATCGGTTGAGCGGGTTGCCGGCCTTTCCGCTGCGCAGGCGCGTGCGTGCGCGTTGATGCCAGATGCGTTCGATGTCCGCCAAGAGGTCTTGCAGGAAGACCGGATCGTCGAGGTCGCGATCCCCGGGCGGCGCATCCTGGGACGCCTCCAGAGTGAGGTGCCCGAGAAGCATCTCGCCGGCCGCCTTGACCCAGATGACGAGGTTGTCGCCTTCCGCCGTGATGGTTCCCTCGTTGGCTGCCAGCTGTCCCGCGATTCCGTTGGCCAGGAAGAGCCCCTGCGCACCACAGCGTTCGCGGCACTCGGTCATGACGTCGCGGGCCCGCCACGTGATCCAGCCCTTGGCTATGGCTGCGAACCGCTCGGCGTCCTCGCGCTCCGATTCCGTCGCCTGCGCCCACCGCTGTATTGCGGCGCGGTGCAGGAGAGTCGCGGCGTAGGTGGTGGCGATGGCGTCGAGGAGCGGGGTGTGGTGGCTGCGGTGAGCGAACAGCGGAACGCTGCCTCGGGCCGACACGCCGGAAGTCTGCCTCGTGTGGGCGTGCCGTACGGCCACGGCGAGCGCGTGGCGCGTGACACCGAGGCTGTAGCCGCTCATGCAGAGCTTGCCGGCGGTGACGCGGCCGATGGAGCGCAGGAAGCGCTTGCGGGGGCTGCCGATCGAACTGGTGAAGACGCCTTCCGGTGTGAGGCGTCCGTGGTCGGACTGCAGAAGCGCTTCCCGTGGCAGCCGGACGTGGTCGAAGGACGTGACACAGTGGTCGACGGGGGCGGTGGCCGTCTGTGGCAGCCTGCGTATCTCGACTCCTGGCATCGGGAGCCCGGCATCGTCGCTGAGTCGAGTGAGGAACAGGAAGACGCCCTGGTCCTTCCCGTCCGTGATGAGGCGGGCGGCGACGACAGCGGTTTTGGGACCGCCGGTGGAGCTGGTGTTCGGCATGAACTTGCGGGCGGCCGCATGGGGAGTGTTCAGCACGAACTCGCCCGTGGCCCGTTCGTACGTGGCGGTGGTCTCCAGTTGCGCGGCGCTGTTGCCGTGCCCGGCCTCCGTGCACAGGAACGTTCCCGTACGCCGCAGCTCGGCGAACTCCCGCAGATCACGGTCCGGGCCCGCCGTGTGATCGAGGAGGCTGCCGAGAAAGAGGTTGTAGTGGATGCTCGCCACTGTTCCCAGCCCCGCGTCCACCGGGCCGACCCATTCGTGGAGTGCCGCGAGTCGTTCCACGTCGACGACGAAGTCCTCGGGGCTGTCGAGTGCGTCGTTGATGAGGTGTAAACGCTCGTAGGACAGCGCGGCACGTTCATCGGGCGACAGCCCTTCCCTGAAGCGGAACGGCTCAGTACTGAACAGCTTGCGCCAGGGCTCGTGGAGTTGCTCCAGTCGTTCGCCGAAGAGCGCCCGTTTCAGCGCCGCAGCGGTTGAAGCCGCCTGGTCAGAGGAGAGCGAGGTCTTGATCACGCTTCGGAACGCTAGCTCATACGTTCGGTCATCACGGCGTGATGATCAACACGATTAAGATCATTCGGATGACGGTATCTGCTCACTTCGAGGTGTGGGAAACCCTGCTCGGATAAGGGAATGCGTGCAGTTCCGCGGCGGCGCCGACGACGCTTCCCTGCCGGGAGAGCGCGTCGACGAGAACCAGGTGGCGGAACTTCAGCCGGCCGTCGAGGAGACGCGGGATCTTCACTCCACGACTCTGTCGGCGGCGGGCCCGGACGGGCCGGGCGCGGGTCCGGGGCAGCGCGGCACGGGTCCCGGGCAGCGCGGCACGGGTCCCGGGCAGGTCCGAGACAGCCCGGCGCGGGTCCCGGGCAGGTCCGGCGCAGGTCCGAGGCAGCCCGGCGCGGGTCCCAGGCAGCCCGGCGCGGGTCCGGGGCAGGTCCGAGACAGCCCGGCGCGGGTCCCGGGCAAGTCCGAGACAGCCCGGCGCGGGTCCCGGGCAAGTCCGAGACAGCCCGGCGCGGGTCCCGGGCAGCCCGGCGCAGGTCCGGACCTCCCGGGACCGGACACCTACGCCGTGGCCCGCGCCGCCGCCCGGCCCGCCGCGCGGCCCGAGAATATGCAGCCGCCGAGGAAGGTCCCTTCCAGCGAGCGGTAGCCATGCATCCCGCCGCCACCGAATCCGGCCGCCTCCCCCGCCGCGTACACACCGGACAAGGGCGTGCCGTCCTCGGTCAGCACCCGGGAGGACAGATCCGTCTCCAGTCCGCCGAGCGACTTGCGGGTCAGGATGTTGAGCCGTACGGCGATCAGCGGACCGGCCCCGGGGTCGAGGATGCGGTGCGGCGCCGCCGTACGGATCAGCCTGTCGCCGAGATAGGCGCGGGCGCCTCGGATCGCGGTGATCTGGAGGTCCTTGGTGAAGGGGTTGGCGATCTCGCGGTCGCGCGCGGTGATCTCGCGGCGCAGTTCGGCCTCGTCGATCAGCGGCTCGTCGGTGAGCGCGTTCATCCCGCGGACCAGTGCGCCGAGGTCCTTCTCGACGACGAAGTCCACCCCGTTGTCCATGAACGCCTTCACCGGGGCCGGTACGTCCGCGCGGGCCCGGCCGATCACGTCGCGGACCGACTTCCCGGTCAGGTCGGGATTCTGCTCGGAGCCGGAGAGCGCGAACTCCTTGCCGATGATCTTCCGGTCGAGAACGAACCAGGTGTGGCCGTGGCCGGACCTCATGATGTGTTCGAGGGTGCCCAGGGTGTCGAAGCCGGGGAAGAGCGGGACCGGAAGCCGTTTCCCGCAGGCGTCCAGCCAGAGCGAGGACGGTCCCGGCAGGATCCGGATGCCGTGCCTGGCCCAGATCGGGTTCCAGTTCTCGATGCCCTCGGTGTAGTGCCACATCCGGTCGCGGTTGATGTGGTGGGCGCCGGCCTCCTCGGCGATGCCGAGCATGAGTCCGTCGACATGGGCGGGAACGCCGGAGAGCATCTTCGCGGGCGGGGTGCCGAGCCGAGGGGGCCACTGCTTGCGCACGAGGTCGTGGTTGCCGCCGATGCCTCCGGAGGTGACGATCACCGCCTGGGCCCTCAGCTCGAAGGTGCCGGCCGTCACCCGGCTGCTCGCGGTGCCCCGGGTGGCCGCGCTCGGCTCCAGGACCTCCCCGGTCACCGTGTCGACGGAGCCCGCGGTGCGGCCGAGCCCGGTGACCCGGTGGCGGAACCTCAGCTGGACGAGCCCCTTGGCGACGCCCTCGCGAACCCGCCGCTCGAAGGGGGCGACGACGCCGGGGCCGGTGCCCCAGGTGATGTGGAAGCGGGGTACGGAGTTGCCGTGCCCGTTCGCGTCGTAGCCGCCGCGCTCCGCCCAGCCGACGACGGGGAAGAGCCGCAGCCCCTGGGCGTGCAGCCAGGAACGCTTCTCACCGGCGGCGAAGTCGACGTACGCCTCGGCCCACTTCCGTGGCCAGCGGTCCTCTTCCCGGTCGAAGCCCGCCGTGCCGAGCCAGTCCTGGAGGGCCAGCTCATGACTGTCCTTGACCCGCAGCCGGCGCTGCTCGGGCGAGTCGACGAGGAAGAGACCGCCGAAGGACCAGTGCGCCTGGCCACCGATCGACTGCTCGGGCTCCTGGTCGAGCAGGATCACCGACCGGCCCGCGTCGACCAGCTCGGCGGTGGCCACCAGCCCCGCGAGCCCTGCCCCGATCACGATCACATCAGCGTCGTACGCCATGGGTTCCATCCTTTTCGGGGCGATCCGGTCACGGCCACGGTGACGGTCCGGCTCGGACGCCGGAAGTTACTCGTGCGTCAGATCCTCTGCACCGGCCGCTGCGGCGTCAACCGCCCGGTCGGCGGCACTCCGGCCGCGCCCTCGGGGCACAGGCGCTATCGTCGAAACAAATCACCCACCTCTGGCCTGACTTGAGGTAGAAGCGTGTCGGTGCTGGTCCTCGTGCTCGCCGTGAGTGCCGCCTGCTGTCTGGGGTTCGGCTTCGTCCTGCAGCAGGCCGCCGCTTCGCACGCCCCGAGGAGCGACTACCTCTCGCCCCGGCTGCTGCTGGACCTGATGCGGGTACCGAGCTGGCTGGCCGGGATCGGGCTGATGGTCTGCGGCATGGTGCTGGGCGCCCTGGCCCTGGGCAAGGGCGAGGTGTCCGTCGTCGAACCCCTGCTCGCCACCAACCTGCTCTTCGCGATGGCCCTGTCGCGCCATCGCACCGGGCAGCGGCTCGGCCGGCAGGGCTGGTCAGGGCTCTGGCTGCTGGCCGGCGGGGTCACCGCGTTCCTGCTGGCGGGCGAGCCACGGGGCGGCGAGGCGGTGACCAATCCGCTGCGGCACTGGCTGGTGATCGGTGTGGTCGTGGGCGCGGCCCTGCTGCTCACCACCTTCGCCAAGCGCTCGCAGTCCGGGGCCGCCCCGGCGCTGCTCGCGGTGGCGGCCGGACTGCTGTACGGACTCCAGGACGCCCTCACCCGGCTCAGTGGCCAGCGCCTGTCCGAAGGGGGCTGGATGGAACTGGTGACGTCGTGGCAGCCGTACGGGGTCGTGGTACTGGGGGTGACGGGGCTGCTGCTGGTGCAGAGCGCGTTCGAGACGGGCCCGCTGCGGGTCTCGTTGCCCCCGTTGACCGCGTCCCAGCCGCTGGCCGGGATCGCCTGCGGGGTCGGCTTCCTCGGCGACCAGTTGCGTACCGACGCCGGTGCGCTGGCCTGGCAGGCGGTCGGCCTCGCGGCGATCGTCGTCGGGATCGTACTGCTGGGACTGCATCCGGCGATGCCGGAAGGGCCCGTGGGCGGACGCCGGGAGAAGAGCCTCCAGCCGAACTGACCGACGTCTGTCCGGTCACAGGGGGGTGACCGCGCTGGTTATTAATAATGGCCAGCATTAGAATGGCCTCATGGCGAGAACGTCAGGGGCAGAGACCAGGGACAAGCTGATCCGCGCGGCCGAGGAGATCTTCGCCGCGCAGGGCACGGACGGCGCCCAGCTGCGGGACATCGTCCGACTGGCCGGGCAGGGCAACCCCTCCGCGGTCCAGTACCACTTCGGTTCCCGGGCCGGGCTGCTCGACGCGGTGATGGAGGGGCGGCAGACCCGGACCGAACGGGTGATCGCACCGCTGCTCGACGAACTGGCCGCGGACTGCGGCGTACGGGAACTGCTCACCGCGCTGGTGGCGGCCGAGGCGAGCCTGCTCGCCGACGACCGGGGCCGCCGCTGTCTGCGGATCTCGGCCCAGCTCAGCCATGAGACCGGACTGCGGACCGGCCGACCGCACCCCGCCCTGGACGGCACCGCCTACGGGCGGCTCATCGGACGTATCGGGGACTGCCTCGGCGCTCTGCCCGGACCCGTGCGTCTGGAGCGCCTGGATCTGGCGCTCACCCTGATCGGCGCGGCGCTGGCCGACCGCGCCCGCCAGAGGCTCGACGGCACCCGGCCGCTGACCGGCGAGGAGTTCTTCCTCGCCGATCTCGTGGAGACCACCACCGCGTTCCTGCACGCGCCCCTGCCGAGCGACGCGTGAATCACCCGCACCACAACTAAGGACAGTGTCATGACCGACCAGAACAAGCTCAGCGACAAGACCGTCATCATCACCGGCGGCGCCCGGGGCCTCGGCGCCGAGGCCGCCCGTCTCGCCGTGGCGGGCGGCGCCAACGTGGTGATCACCGACGTGCTCGACGAGGAGGGCGCCGCCACCGCCGCCGAACTCGGGGCGCGGGCCCGCTTCCTCCACCACGACGTGACCTCCGAGGCGGACTGGCAGCGCGTCGCCGAATTCGCCGTCGCCGAATTCGGGCGGATCGACGGCCTGGTCAACAACGCCGGCGTATCGACCGGTCAGCCGCTGGAGACCGAGACGGTCGAGCACTTCCGCAAGGTCATCGACATCAACCTGACGGCCGTCTTCATCGGCATGAAGACGGTGATCCCGGTGATGAAGGAGAACGGCGGCGGTTCGATCGTCAACATCTCCTCGGCCGCCGGGCTGATGGGCCTCGCCCTGACCTCCAGCTACGGTGCCTCCAAGTGGGGTGTCCGCGGCCTGTCGAAGGTCGGCGCGGTGGAGCTCGGCACGGCGAAGATCCGGGTGAACTCCGTGCACCCGGGCATGGTCTACACGCCGATGACCGCGTCCGTGGGCATTCAGCAGGGCGACGGCAACTACCCGAACACCCCGATGGGCCGCGTCGGTGAGGCCACGGAGATCGCGGAGGCGGTCGCCTTCCTGCTCTCGGACGCCGCCTCGTACATCACCGGTGCCGAGCTGGCCGTGGACGGCGGCTGGACCACGGGCCCGACCGTGAAGTACGTCATGGGCCAGTGATCACCGCCGGTGGCCTGATGTTGGATGAGGGGCATGACTCCTTCTGACGAGATCCTGGACATCGTCGACGAGAACGACGTGGTCGTGGGGCAGGCCCCGCGCGGTGAGGCGACCGCGCGGGGCCTTCGCCATCGCTGCGTCTTCATCGAGGTCAGGGACCCCGGGGGCCGGCTCTTCGTGCACCGCAGGACCCCCACCAAACTGGTCTTCCCGTCCCACTACGACATGTTCGTCGGCGGGGTGGTCGGGGCGGGCGAGTCGTACGACGAGGCGGCGCTGCGGGAGGCCGAGGAGGAGCTGGGCGTCTTCGGTCTCCCCCGCCCCGAGCCGCTGTTCACGTTCCTCTATGAGAGCGCGGAGCACTCCTGGTGGAGCCACGTCTACCAGGTGCGGTGCGAGCTGCCGGTGAACCCGCAGGCGGAGGAGGTCGCCTGGCACACCTTCCTCACCGACGCGGAGCTGGCGGCGCGGCTCGGCGACTGGGAGTGGGTGCCGGACGGTCTGGAGGCGTACCACCGGCTGCGCGCCTTCCGGGCGGGCGGGGCAGCCTCCTGAGCCCGGCCTCTCCTGCCGGACAGCCCCGACCCCGACGACCTGGTGCTCGACGGCGAGCGGCGTCACGCGGCTCCCCTGGGGTGTCGCCGTCGGCAGAGGGCGGTTCGACGACACGGCCTGGGCCGCCGAGCCGCAGGACGCCGCTCGCTGATCCGCTGCCGTCGTGCGCCGGATCGTTAGGGTTCACGCGTGAACGATTTCGTACAGAGCCTGCGCCTGTGGTTCGCGCCGCAGCGCGTCCGCGAAGAGGGCGACACCCCTGACTACCGGTTCTCGCTCGCCAACGAGCGCACCTTCCTCGCCTGGATCCGTACGGCTCTCGCGCTGATCGGCGGCGGTTTCGCGGTCGACCAGTTCCTCCCTGAGCTGGGGTGGGGCATACGGGCGGGTCTGGCGCTGGCGCTGCTGGCGGCCGGTGTGCTGTGCGCGCTGCGGGCGGTCAATCACTGGGTGCGGTGCGAGCGGGCGATGCGGCGGGGGGAGGATCTGCCGGTCTCCCGGTTCCCGTCGCTGCTGGGTCTCGCGGTCGCCGTCGTCGCCGTCGCGATGGTGGTGGTGGTCCTCTTCGGCTGGGAGGGCCGGTGACGGACGGCGGGCGCGATCCCGGGCTGCAGCCCGAGCGGACCAGGCTGGCGTGGCGGCGTACCACGCTGTCGTGCACCGTGGCCGCGCTGCTGGCGGTTCGGCAGGCGCTGGGCGGCGGCGCGACACCGCTCGGGATCGTCGCCGTGTCGCTGAGCGCGCTGGCCTGGCTGGGCTTCCTGCTCGTGGCGCACCGGCGGGTGCTCGGGTTGGGGACCGCACGGCCGCGGGCGCTCTCGGCGCGCGGCGCGCTGACCGCGGCGGCGTGCACGGTCGCGCTCGCGGTGTTCGCCGCGGCCACGCTGTTGTGACGGCCTCCCCCACGACAGGGAGTGAATCAGCGAGCGGCGTGATGCGGCTTCGATGGCAGGGCGGAGGAAGGAATCGACGCGGAGCGTCGTTGACCGACGACAACGCCGCAAGCGGAGTCGCGGGGCGTGGGGAGCCCGCTCAGGCCGGCCAGCGGCAGGCCCGCCGCCTCCTCGAAGCTCAGACTCAGCGGCTTGCGGGCGAGGGTGCGCACGGGGCGGCGACGTACTCGGCGAACGTACCGCGGCACAGGAAGTCCTCCCACACGGAGCCGATCACCTCGTCGCCGACCGCGAACTCGTCAACGGCGAACTCGTCGACGGCGAACTCGTCGACGGCGAACTCGTCGACGGCGGTGCCGGGCCGCACCGCGACACCGGACACGTCCCAGCCCGGAATCACCGGGAACACGGCGTCCGGAGCGGAGTCGAGGTGACCCTCGCGGGCCTTCCAGTCGACCGGGTCGACCGCCGCGGCCCGCGCCTTCACCAGGACGGTGTCGGGACCGGCCTCGGGGTCGGGCCGTTCCCCGTACTCCAGGACGTCGGCCCCGCCGTGGCCGCTCCAAGGTCTGTCCCGCAATCCCTGGCGGGCGCGCGACGCCAGCTACGGCACCTCGCCGCGTTGTCGGAACATCCGCATACATCCAGTATGCGGACGTCCCTCCGCCTTGCGATGCACCGCATCTACCGCCGCGCGCTGATCCACCACGGATTGCGGGACAGACCTTAGCTGATCGCCTTCATGTACCGACCCTCGACGCGGGCCGGGGTACCCGCACCTCAGGCCCGGGGCGCCCCGGCGAACGGCTCCGTCACCAGCGCGGGATCGACGGGGCGCGCCAGCCGGGCTCGGCCTTGCGCATCGCGGCCTCGTCGTCCCGCTCGCGCATGGTGCCGTCGTCGTCGAGCCAGCGCCGGTGCAGCGCGGCCAGGCGTTCGCGGTCGAGCTCCACGCCGAGTCCGGGCGCGTCGGAGACGGTGAGCCGGCCGTCCCGGAAGACATGGCGGGTGGTGATGACGTCCTCCGTCTGCCAGGGGTAGTGGCTGTCGCAGGCGTAGTCGAGGTTGGGGACGGTGGCCGCGACATGGGTCATCGCGGCGAGGCTGATGCCGAGGTGGGTGTTGGAGTGCATGGAGAGTCCGACGCCGAAGGCGCGGCAGATCCCGGCCAGTTCGCGAGTGCGGTGCAGTCCGCCCCAGTAGTGGTGGTCGGAGAGGACCACCTGGACGGCGCCGCGGGCGAAGGCCTCCGGGACCTCGGCGAGGGTGGTCACGCACATGTTGGTGGCGAGGGGTACGTCGGTGGCGGCGGCGACCTCGGCCATCAGGTCCGTGCCGCTCGCCGGATCCTCCAGGTATTCGAGTACGTCCTTCAGCCGCTCGGCGACGTACAGCGAGGTGGCGACCGACCAGGCACCGTTGGGGTCGAGGCGCAGCGGCCGGCCGGGGAACTCCTCGGCCAGCGCACGGATCGCGGCGATCTCCCGGTCGGGTTCGAAGACGCCGCCCTTGAGCTTGAAGGAGGTGAAGCCGTGCTCGCGGGCGAAGCGCCGGGCCTGGGCGACGACTCCGGCCGGGTCGACGGCGGCGCCCCAGTCGTCCGGTTCGCCGCCCTCGGGGTGAGCGGCCCAGCGGTGGAAGAGGTACGCGCTGTACTCGACGCGGTCGCGGACCTTGCCGCCGAGCAGGGCGTGCACGGGCAGGCCGAGGGACCTGCCCAGCGCGTCCAGGCAGGCGACCTCGAAACCGGAGACGACGGAGAGCCGGAGCTTGTCAGCGGTCTGGACACCGCGCAGCCCGCCCGCGTCGACACGCTCGTCGGCCGCGCGTGAATCACCGCACACCTCCTCGGCCAGCGCGAACAGGCCGTTCAGATCGCTGACCGGGCGTCCGACGAGGGCGGTGGCGAGCGGCCGGGCGAGTTCGAGGTATGTGGCGTCCCCGTACGTCTCCCCGATACCGGTCGCTCCCCCGCGTGTGACGACTTCCACGATGAGCCGCGGGGTGTACGGCTGGTGCACGCCCTGGGTGTTGAGCAGGGGCGGGTCGGCTATCAGGATCGGGGTCAGCCGGACGTCTTCGATCAGCAGCTCGGGTTTCATACATGAACCCTATTCAGGGATGCGACTGAGCACCAGACTCCGGACCCTGCCGGACCGGAGTCCGTCCACCGGATTCGGGGAGTTCACTGGACGGCATACCGACTGGTCGGCATCATGAACACCGACCGTCTTCCACGCCGGAGGTGCGCACGATGAGCCCAGTCCACCCGCCAGGTCTCGATCTCGACCGGCTGCGCGGACATCTCGACCGCGAGCGGCCGGGTCTGGTGAACGGACCGCTCGAAGCCCGGCTCATCGAGGGCGGCCGGTCGAACCTGACGTACGTCGTCACGGACGGCACCGGTCGCTGGGTCGTCCGCAGGCCCCCGCTGGGTCATGTGCTGGCCACCGCGCACGACATGAAGCGTGAGCACCGGGTCATCAGCGCCTTGCACCCGACGGCCGTTCCGGTGCCCGAACCGGTACTGCTCTGCGAGGACGACTCGCTGATCGGCTCGCCCTTCTACGTCATGGAGTACGTCGAGGGCACCCCGTACCGCACGGCCGAGCAGCTCGCCCCGCTGGGCGCCGAACGCACCCGGGAGGCCGTCCTCGGCCTCGTCGACACCCTGGTCGAACTGCACGCCGTGGACCCGGAGTCCGTCGGGCTCGGCGACTTCGGCCGCCCCGAGGGCTTCCTCGACCGGCAGCTGCGCCGCTGGGGCAAGCAGCTGGACGCCTCCCGCAACCGCGAACTGCCCGGCATCGACGAACTGCACGCCGCGCTCGGCCGTGAGCTGCCCGTCTCCCCCGCGCCCACCGTCGTACACGGCGACTACCGTCTGGACAACGTCCTGATCGGCTCCGACGACCGGATCAAGGCCGTCCTCGACTGGGAGATGTCGACGCTCGGCGACCCGCTGACCGATCTCGGCCTGCTGGTGATGTACAGCTCCGACCTCGGCCTGAAGAAGTCCCCGGTCTCCACCACCAGCGGCGCGGCCGGTCACCCCGCTCCCGCCGAACTGATCGGACGCTATGCCGCGCGCTCCGGCCGGGACACCTCCGCCCTCTCCTGGTACACGGCGTTCGCCTGGTTCAAGCTCGCCGTGATCCTGGAGGGCATCCACTACCGCTACACCCTGGGCCAGACCGTCGGCACCGGTTTCGACCGCATCGGCGGCCTCGTCCCCGTCTTCATCGAGCACGGCCTCACCACCCTCCAGGAAGGCTGATCACCCCCATGGACTTCGCTTTCGACGCCCGCACCGAAGAGTTGCGCGACAAGCTGCTCACCTTCATGGACGAGCACGTCCACCCGGCCGAGAAGATCGCGGACGAACAGCGCGCGCAACTGGCCTCCCCGTGGGACACCCCGCGGATCGTCGAGGACCTCAAGGCCGAGGCGCGGCGGCAGGGACTGTGGAACCTCTTCCTCCCCGACGCCGGGTACGGGGCCGGGCTGACCAATCTCCAGTACGCCCCGCTCGCCGAAATCACCGGCCGTTCCCCGCAGTTGGCGCCGACCGCGCTCAACTGCGCGGCTCCGGACACCGGAAACATGGAGGTGCTCCTCCAGTTCGGCACCGACGAGCAGAAGAAGCAGTGGCTGGAACCGCTGCTCGCCGGGGAGATCCGCTCGGCCTTCGCGATGACGGAGCCCGAGGTGGCCTCGTCGGACGCGACCAACATCGAGACCCGCATCGTGCGCGACGGAGGGGGCACCTCCCGCTCGAGCGGAGCCGAGAGTGGGGGAGACTACGTCATCAACGGCCGCAAGTGGTACATCTCCGGGGCGATGAACCCGGACTGCCGGATCTTCATCGTCATGGGCAGGACGGCGACTGCCGATGGCCCTGAGGGCGCCGACATCCGCCGCCGGCAGTCGATGATCCTGGTCCCGCGCGACACCCCCGGTCTCGAAGTGCGGCGCGCCATGCAGGTGTACGGCTACGAGGACCACTACCACGGTGGCCACGCCGAGGTCGTCCTCACGGACGTACGGGTGCCCGCCGCGAACCTGATCGGCGAGGAGGGCGGCGGCTTCGCCATCGCCCAGGCCCGGCTGGGACCCGGCCGTATCCACCACTGCATGCGGCTGATCGGCATGGCCGAGCGGGCGATCGAGCTGATGTGCAGGCGGGCGGTGTCCCGTACGGCCTTCGGCAAGCCGCTCGCCCAGCAGGGCGTCGTACAGAACTGGATCGCGGACGCGCGGGTCACGGTCGAGCAGCTGCGGCTGCTGGTGCTGAAGACGGCGTGGCTGATGGACACGGTGGGCAACCGGGGCGCGCACACGGAGATCCAGTCCATCAAGATCGCCACCCCGCGTGCCGTGGTCGACATCCTCGACCGGGCGGTGCAGCTGCACGGCGCGGGTGGCGTCAGCCAGGACTTCCCGCTGGCCGAACTCTGGGCGGCGGCACGGACGTTGAGGCTGGCGGACGGACCGGACGAGGTGCACCAGCGGTCGCTGGCACGGCGCGAGATCAAGCGGTACGTGTAGCCGGTGGCCCGGCGGGGTGGGCGGGTGCGCGGGCCCACCCGGTTACCGCCTCGTCCTCGACCGCCGGACGGGCCCGGTCTTCGGCGCCGGGCTCCTTCGTGACCGCCTTCGCATGCGCCTCGGCCAGTTCCGCGAGGGCCCGGCCCGCCTGTTCCGGGGTGCCGGTTCGCGCCAGGTCCAGCAGTTCCCTCCGGGACGGGTGGTGCGGGGCTCCGGCGGGCGTGGCAGGGGCACGGTCGCGGAGCGCGGCCCGAGCCGCCTCGTCCCGCGAGACGGCGTCCGGGCCGCCGTGCGCCAGGACGGGCGGGGCCGGCCCCTCAGCAGCGGCGAAGCGCTCGTACAGCCCTGCCAGGAGGAGATCCGTCTCCGGCGGCCCCGTCGGCGACACCGGAAGCAGAGCGGCGAGTTCGGCCGTCTCCACGTCGTCGCAGAGGCCCGCGGTCACGCGCTCGGTGAGCAGGGCCGCGCCGAGATGACGCATACCGGGGTCCTCGTGCCGGATCAGCCGTCCGAGCAGTGCCGTCGAGCAGTCGCGCGCTTCCAGGAGCCGGGACAGATGACCGGCGTCGGCGCTGCGGACGGCGTCGTGGAACTCTTCGTCGGCCGACGCATTCAGCGTCGGATGCTCAGGGCTGTCCCGGCCCCACCAACGGAATTCGCCTCTCCCCGTCAGTAGCCGCCGAACGGCACGTGATCCGCCAGGGCCAGGTCGCGGACGAAACCCCTCACACGCAACAGGCACCGGGCGGCGAGGCGGACGGCCGGTCCGTGGCGCGGCCCGTAGGCCGCCGCCCAGAGCGCGGGGACGTGCGCGGACCGCTGGATGTGAGTCATACAACCAGCTTCGACCCGTTGCGGAGGCCGGTCCAACAGATGGTTCAGCTGGTTGCGATACGCGCCGGGCCACCGGCTGGCCGCGGCCGGACGCACCCTGATCAAGGATCTCGCCGACGAGCCGTTCGTGGACTTCCGAGCGGGCACCGGTCTGGAGACCGCGGTGCGGCGGCTGGCCGCGCACTCGGGGCTGGAGCGCCGGATCACCTGTGATGTCACCCAGATCCGGCTGCTCGTCGAACTCGTACGGGCCGGGATCGGGGTGGCGGTCGTGCCGCGCCGGATCGGTGAGGACGCGGGACTGCCGTGTGTCGGCATCCTCCAGCCGGAACCCGGACGGACGGTGGTTCTCGCGGGGCGGGCGCCCCGCCCCCGCAATCCGGCGGCGGAGGCGCTCCTCGGCCGGCTGACCGCCGGACGGCCCCGGGCCCCCAGGGCTCTCGTTCGGATCAGGCCGGATCAGCGAGCGGGACGCCCGAACCCGGCACGCCCCGGACGGAAGAACGCCCTGCGGGCGCACGGGGGCATGTGCCGGACACGGTCCAGTCCGGCTGGAGTACTACGGGCGCAGGGCTCGCAGCAGCAGATCGGCCAGGTGGTCGGCGACCTCCTGCTGGCTGAGCGGGCCGTCGGGGCGGTACCAGGTCGACAGATGGTGGACCGAGCCGAAGTGGTAGTCGACGATCAGGTCCGCCGGGGTGGCCGTGGAGAAGACTCCGCTCCGCTGGCCCTCTTCCACCAGGGCCCGGAAGCGCTCGTGGTAGCGGCGCCGCTCGACCCGTACCTGCTTGTTCTTCTCCGGGCTGAGGTGGTGCATGGACCGGAAGAAGATCGAGGCGTCGTCGAGGTTCTCGATGGTCGTCACGACCACGTCCGCGGCGGCGTCGCGCAGCCGCTGTTCGACCGGGGCGTCGGCGTCCGCGAAGGCGTCCAGGCGCTCCTGCTGGAGGCGGAGCACGCGGGCGTAGACCTCCTGGAGGAGGTCCTCCTTGGAACCGAAGTAGTGGTAGAGGGCGCCCTTGGTGACGCCCGCCGCCTCGACGATCTCCTGGACGGAGGTCCGGTCGTAGCCCCGCTCGGCGAAGAGCCGGGTGGCGGCGGCCAGCAGCCGCTGAGGGACGGGGGGCGTCTCCCCGTCCGTCGCCTTGGCCATTGCCGCCACCTTCCTTCCGTACCGTGCGTGAAGCCGTACCGTGTGTGAATCCGTACCGAGCGTGGGGCGGACCACCGTGCGTGAAGCGGTCCGCCGTTCCTGAGACGGTCTATCGGGGGGAACGCAGTTCCCGCCTGAGGATCTTCCCACTCGCCGTCTTCGGGAGTTCGGCCAGGATCTCGACCTCGCGCGGGTACTTGTACGCGGCGAGCCGTTCCTTGCAGTACGCGGCCAGTTCCTCGGGTCCGGCCGCGGTGCCCGGCACCAGGCTGACGTAGGCGCGGACGGTCTCGCCGCGGTAGGCGTCGGGGACACCGACGACGGCCGCCTCCCGGACCGCCGGGTGGGTGTAGAGGACGTCCTCCACCTCACGCGGCCAGACCTTGAAGCCGGAGGCGTTGATCATGTCCTTCTTGCGGTCGACGACGTACAGCCAGCCCTCCCGGTCCATGAAGCCGATGTCGCCGGTGCGCAGCTCGCCGTCCGGGAGGGCGGCGGCGGTGGCCTCGGGCAGCCGCCAGTAACCGGATACGACCTGCGGCCCGCGGACCGCGATCTCGCCCTGCTCGCCGAAGGGCACCTCCTCACCGTTCTCGTCGAGGATCCTTACCACCGTGTCGGGGCCCGGCACGCCGACGGAGAGCGTTCCGGAGACCGGGTCGACGGGGGCCTCCCGCTCCGGCGGTACCGAGGCGCAGGGGGCGGTGCACTCGGTGAGGCCGTAGCCGTTGCGGATGTACGGGCCGAAGCCCGCCCGGAACTTCTCGACGAGCGCGGGCGGCAGTGGCGCACCGCCGGAGGAGATCACCCGGAAGGACGAGAAGTGCTCGGGGGTGACGTCCGGGTGGGCGGCGAGTGCCATGAAGGCGGTCGACGGGCCCACCGTGTAGGCGGGGCGGTGTTCGGCGAAGGATTCGAGGACGACGCCGGGGTGGAACCGGTACGCGAGGACGAGGGTGCCGGCGTTGGCGAGGCAGGCGGCCAGCTGGCAGACCATGCCGGTGATGTGGAAGAGCGGGGCGAGCGCGAAGTAGGAGGAGCCCTCGACGACGGGGTGCCCGGCCCGCTGGCGCTCGGCGTTGACCATGATGTTGCCATGGGAGTTCATGGCGCCCTTGGGGGTGCCGCTGGTCCCGGAGGTGTAGCTGATCAGCGCCACGTCGGCGGAGGCGGGTCCGCGTCCCTCGGGCGCCGGGAGGCCCTGCCGCGCGACGGCGACCAGATCGTCGGCGTCCTCGGGGACGGGCAGGCGCTCGAAGCCGAGTACGCGTGCGTCGTTGCGCGTCTGGAGGTCCAGCTCGCTGGTGGTGAGCGCGATCCGCACGCTCGGGGCATCGGCGGCGGTGTCCCGCAGATACGCCTCCCAGGCCCGGTCCGCGCAGATCAGCGCGGTGACCTCGGCGTCCTTCAGCACGTGACCGACCTCGCCGGACTTGTACATCGGGTTGAGCGGGACGACGGTGGCACCCGCCTTCCAGGCGCCGAGCAGCGCGAGCACGAACTGCGGGGTGTTCTGCAGCATGATCGCGACGCGGTCGCCGCGCTCCAGGCCCTTGGCGGCGAGATGGCCGGCCACGGAGTCGGAGAGCGCGTCGGTCTCGCGGTAGCCGAGGCGTCCGTCGAAGTAGGCGAGCGCGGTGTGCCCGGGGCTGTGGGCGGCGGAGGCGCGAAAGGCGTGGACCAGGGTCTCGGCGGGGCTGACGGGGGCCCGCTGGGCCTCGCTGAGCAGGGCGATCCAGGGCTTGGCCGCGTAACGAGACTCGCTCATGCGCCGGTCTCCTCCCACTTCCGCTGGAGGTGGTTCATATTGCCGAGCCAGTGGTCGGTGTCCTTGGTGCGGGCCCGGTAGTACCCGGCGACCTCGGGGTGCGGCAGGACGAGGAAGCGGTCCTCGGCCATGGCGTCGAAGAGCGCGTCGGCGACGGCCTCGGGCTCGATGGCGCTGGGGACGAGGACGAGTTCCCCGGCCGATCCGGCGGCGGTGAGCATGTCCGTACGCACGCCCTGTGGGCAGATCGCGTGGACCTTGATGCCGCGGTGGCGGTAGGTGAGCGAGAGCCACTCGGCGAAGGCGACGACGCCGTGCTTGGTGACGCTGTACGGCGCGGCGCCGATCATCGTCAGCAGTCCGGCGGCGGAGGCCGTCGAGACGAAGCGGCCGCTGCCGCGCTCCAGCCAGTCGGGCAGCAGCGCCCTGGCCGCACGGACGTGGGCCATCACATTGACGTCCCAGGCGGCTGCCCAGACCTCCTCGTCGGCGAAGGCGTCGCCGGGCGAGGCGAGGCCCGCGTTGGCGCAGTAGATGTCGACGGTGCCGTCCAGCGCGTCCCGGGCGGCGTCCACGATCCGCGAGGCGTCGCCGGCGACGGCCGTACCGCCGATCTCCTCGGCCAGCGGCCCGATCCCGGCCTCGTCGAGGTCGTTGACCACGACCCGCGCGCCCTCCGCGGCGAACCGGCGGGCCAGAGCGGCCCCGATGCCGCCTCCGGCCCCTGTGACCACTACGCCCGCGCCCTGCACCGTACTCATCGGGTCCCGCCTCTCTCAGCCGACTGCACCAGCAGACTAACCAGTCGGTATGTCGCGATGGAAGAGGTTGACGCCGCTCGGGCGACACTCCAGTCACAACCGTCGCGTCCGGCTCATTCCGTATGGCCTGAACGCGCGCTAGCGTGCGTGACCATGACAGAGGTCGCGATCATGGAGGTAGCCGAATGAGCCTGTCCAGACGTGGTTTGCTGGCCGCCGGCGGTGCGGTGGGGGCCCTCACGGCGACGGCCGCCGGGACCGGGGCCGCGACCGCCGCCCCCGCGTCCGGCAAGGAGCGGGGCAACGGGCACGGCCGGGTCCGTACCGGCTTCGACCGGCTGGCGGCGGACGGTTACGCGCTGCTGAAGGGCCAGAAGGTCGGCGTCGTCACCAACCCCACCGGGATCACCTCCGACGTGCGCCACATCGTCGATGTGATGCACCCGGACGAACGCGTCGACCTGATCGCCGTCTTCGGACCCGAGCACGGTTTCCGCGGCACCGCGCAGGCGGGCGGTTCGGAGGGGCGCTACGACGACCCGGCCACCGGACTCCCGGTGTACGACACGTACTTGAAGAGCGGTCAGCCGCTCGCGGACGTCTTCACCGCGTCCGGCGTGGACACGATCGTCTTCGACATCCAGGACGCCGGAGCCCGCTTCTACACGTACATCTGGACGCTGTACGACTGCATGGAGGCGGCGGCGCTCGCGGGCAAGCGGTTCGTCGTCCTGGACCGGCCGAACCCGGTGGCCGGGCGGGCGGCGCTCGGTCCGGTGCTCGACCCGGCCTTCGCGACGTTCGTGGGCCGGCGGGAGATCGCGCAGGCGCACGGCATGACGGTCACCGAACTGGCGCTGCTCTTCAACGCGGAGTTCCTGGCCCGGCGGCCGGTGGACCTGCGCATCGTGAAGATGTCGGGGTGGCGACGCTCGGACTTCTTCGACACGACCGGACTGCCGTGGGTGCCGCCGAGCCCCAACATGCCGACGCCGGACACCGCGCTGGTGTACTCGGGGACCTGCCTGTTCGAGGGGACGAACCTCTCCGAGGGGCGCGGCACCACCCGGCCGTTCGAACTGCTCGGCGCGGAGGGCATCGACCACCGGTGGGCGGCGGCCGTGAACGCGCTCGGTCTGCCGGGGGTCGCGTTCCGCGAGGCGTACTTCGCGCCGACGTTCTCCAAGTTCCAGGGGAAGACGGTCGGCGGGGTGCAGCTGCACGTCCACGACCGTGAGGCCTTCGACCCGGTACGCACCGGGATCGCGCTCCTGGTGACGGCGAAGCGGAGCTGGAGCGGGTTCGCGTGGCGCTCGGACAACTGGATCGACAAGCTCACCGGCAACACCCGGGTCCGCACGATGATCGACGCGGGGGCGGACACGGATGAGGTGGTCGGGGCCTGGGCGAAGGACCTCGCCGCGTTCCGGTCGGTCCGCAAGAGGTATCTCCAGTACCGGTGACGCGGTCCGAGCCGGGTGGGCCCGAGGGTTCGGGCCCACCCGGCGAACAGGTTCCGTCCTCGGAAGCCGGACGGTCCGCGGACGCCCTACCGATGGGCGGGGAACTCCACCACCTGCTGGTACGTCGGGCGGTTCTGCCAGTGGACGGACTTCTGGGCGATGCCGCCCAGCGGCCGGTGGACGATCGAGTCCGAGCACCACTGCTCGCCGGCCTTGCAGGTGTCGTCGCCCGGGTAGACCTTCGCCGCCGGCTCGGCCGCGGCCTGCTTCAGGGAGGACAGCAGCACGTCACGGCAGCCGGCCAGATCGCCGTTCCCGCAGTACGCCTTGGCCAGCGCTCCCTTGACGGGCTGTCCGAGGACCCGGCGCAGGTCCTTGTCCACGAAGCCCCACCAGCCGTACTGGAACGCCGAACCGCTGTGCGCCCCGCTCGGTCCGTGGCTGGCCGCCGGGGACTCGTCGGTGGCGAGGTTGGCGGTCAGCGCCTCGTACAGTCCGTCGCCGAGGCCCGGCCCGAACTCGGCCTCGACCAGCTTCGGCCACCACGCGTCCATGATCCGTACCGCGTCGGCGTAGGTGTACGCGTGTGATCCGGGGCTGCTCTCCCTGCGCTGCGACCCGGCCGCCCGCCAGGACTCCAACTGCTGGACGGCGGCGTTCAGTTCCGGGTCGGTGACCGGCCGGGAGCGGATCACCTTCAGCAGTTCGGGCAGCAGCTGCTCGCCGCGCAGATCGGTGACCGCGGCCTGGGCCATGGCCCGGGTGAGGGACGCGCGGGTCACGCCGCCCTCCTCCACCAGCTTCGCCACCCGGTCGTCCAGCAGATCGGCCCGGTGCACCGCGCTGAGTCCGAAGCCCGCGGAGGCGTACCCCTTGGCCTGCTTGTTGTTCCAGGAGACGTAGTAGTCCTGGCCGCTGGAGTGCGGGTGCTCGGCGAACGGGGTGTACGCGGCGGTGTTGGCGGCCGGGTCGTACCCCTTCCACTCGTAGGCCCGCTCGGCCTTCACCGGCAGCGCCGGGTCGACGCCCGCCGCGCGCACCGGGTTCATGCCGCTGTTGTAGTACGCGGCAGTGCGGGAGTCGGCGTAGAACCAGTTGAACGCGTAGTCGATGGCGCTCGCCGCCTGCTGGAACGAGGCGGCGTCCTTGACGTACCCGGGGTCGTTGAGCATCTGGAAGCCGATGATCGAGTCGGCCTCGTGGCGGTAGGTGGTGCGCAGCGAGGTGTACGCGACGGGCTTGCCGCCCACGGTGGCACGGTGGGTGACGATGCCGTAGTTCGTGCGCCGGACCTGCATCCGGTAGGAGCCCTTCGCCGTGGAGTCGGCGACGGTCGGCTTCCAGGAGTTGGTGCGCTCCAGGGTCTCCATGGCGGTGCAGGTGCCGCGGGAGAGGTAGTGCGTGGAGTCCTTGGTGGGTGCGGAGCCGTCGGGCTCGCACAGGTCGACGGCGTAGGTGTCGGTGATGTCCTGACCGGCCGAGGTGGCGCTCCAGGCGTAGTCCTGGCCGCGGCCCATCTGGATGTACATGCCGACGCCGGCGAAGGAGACACCGCGGGCGCTGATGCCGGGGCCCTGGAGCTCCTGGAGCATCATCAGCTGCGGGGCGAAGTAGCCGGTCTGCGGCCCGAACACGGCGATCGGGTTGCCGCTCGCGGTGTGCTTGCCGGAGACCAGCAGGGCGTTGGACATGCCACGCTTCTGGGCGCCGGAACCGGACCCGGGCAGCGAGCCCTCGGGGACGACCCCGTCGTCGTAGATGCCCTGCGCCTTCCTGAGCATGGCCGGGGCCTTGACGGGGGCCTTCCTGTCGGTGCCCGCGGAGCCGGTGCGGTCGTGGATCAGGGGCTCGGCCGTGACGGACCCGGCGTCGGGCAGCGCGGTGCCGCGCGCCGTGGCGGGCCTGCCCGCGTACGGGAACGACGTGCCGTCATGGATCGTCAGTACGGCCTCGGGGTCCTCGCGCTGGCGGAACGACTCCCAGACCTTGGTGCCCTCGGCGACGCCGTACTTCTGCTGCGCGGAGAGCAGCGAGAGCGCCGCCTGCACCTCGCCGCCGCCACCGCCGCCGAACTGACCGCCGACCACGGAGGCGATGGAGATCAGGTCGGTCAGCTTGAACGGCTGGATCTCCCCGATGTTGGTGATGGCGTCGATCTTGCCGGTGAGCACGTACTCGCCGGGGAAGTAGCGGCCCTTCTTGGACTTCTCGCGGTACGCGTTGATGCCGTCGACATACGCCTGGGCGTCCGCCATGGCCTGTTCGCCGCGGGCGCCCTCGCGGGTCCTGATGTACTCGACCTGCGCTTCGAGATCCACCTCGGTGTACGGCGCCTGCGGCCAGAACTGCTGCTCCAGGCCCTGGTTGGCCAGCGCGCCACCGGCGAACGAGGTGAGTTCGCCGCGTCCGATGTGCCGGAAGAGGTCCATCAGCCAGAGCCGGTCCTGCCCGGCGGCGAATCCGGCGCCGAACTCGGTGCCGTAGCGGGTGGTGCCCTTGATGTGCGGGACACCGGACGCCTTGTCACGGGTGATGGTGACGTCGTCGCGCGGCGAGGTGACGGACTCGACCCGGTCCTTGGGGACACCGAACGAGGCGTCGTTGAAGAAGTCGGTCAGCTTCTGGTCGGTGAGACCGGCGTGTCCGGCCACCAGGCCGTTGTAGCGGTCCAGTTGATCGTCGCTGTGGGCGGGGTGCGTACCGAACGCCTTGTTGCCGAGGATGTCGACGAGGGTGGCGTTGCCGTTCTCGCCGGGTGGCAGGATGTCGTCGCACTGCCCCTGGCAGTAGTCGGTGACGGGTGCCGGTTCCGCCGCCGCGGCACCGGACTGCGGCGAGGCCGCGAGCAGGGTGGCGCCGAGCGCGAGTACCGCCGCGGCGGTGGCGGCTCTGAACGTGACGGTGCGTGGGGGCATGCGTGCTCCTCCGAGAGGCCGATGCGCCGGAGGTTACCGGCGGTATGACTCGCCGGTAAGGTGAACAACGGTCACCTTTTCCGAATCGTCACATGCGCTCGCACGGACCTCATGACGGCCGGCGGTCCCGGATGGTGGACGTCGTCGCACATCGATGGATCCGGAACGGGCAGTCGTACGTCCATTCCTTGACGCCGAAGTACGAGCGACGGAGGTGACGGCACAATGGCCGGATTCCGGAGTCTTGCGAGACAGGTCCGCGATCCGCGGGGCGACCTGGCGCTGCGGCGGTATTCGCTGCGCAAGTGCCTGGAGAGGTTCGCCCCTTACGGGCATCGGGCGACCTGGGACCATCTGTGCGCCCGGCACGGGATCGAGCCCGAGGACCGGTCCCCCGATCCCGCGCGACTGGTGCGCGCGCTGGAGGAGCTGGAGGCGGCGCGGGCCGTCTGGCTCGGATACGAGGCGGGGTTCGCCGAGCGCCGCAGGCGGGAGAAGCACGACGGACTGCGCAGGCCCGGCGCGTTCGACGACTGGCACCGGCGCACCTGGGGCGGGTACGGGGTCGCGCGCTGCGAGGACCCTGCGGTTCATCCCTCGGCACCGCTCGCCGAGGTTCTCGGCCGGCTGATCGCCGCCCTGGAGTCGGAGCCGGGGACGGTCTGCCCGGTGTGCGCGGGAGCCGAGATCGCCTGGCGGCCGGATCTGCGGTCCGAACCGTGGTCGGGGCCGGTCTGCGCGGGGTGCGGGATCCTGGTGCCGCAGCCGGTGCTCGCGCCGGGGGCACTGACGAGGGCCCGGAGCGCACGGCGCCGGGATCTGGCGTCGGCGGCGTGACGGGCGGCGGGAGCGTCCGGCGGCGGGAGCGGCGCCCGAACGGGCGGGCCCGCGCTTCTACCGGGAGTCGGCCGACGGGCGCTCCGGCATCAGGCGCGAGCCGCTGATCCGCCGGCCCGTCACGTCGTCCGGGTTGGAGAGCACACAGTTCTCCAGCGACAGGCAACCGCAGCCGATGCAGTCGGTGAGATGATCCCGGAGCCGGCCCAACTGCTCGATACGCTCGTCCAGTTCGGAGCGCCACGCAGCCGAGAGCCGCGCCCAGTCGTCGCGGTTCGGGGTGCGCTCCTCCGGGAGTTCGGCGAGGGCGTCCCGGATGGTGGCGAGCGGGATTCCGACCCGCTGTGCCGCACGGACGAACGCGACCCTGCGCAGCGCGTCCCTGGTGTAGCGGCGCTGATTGCCACTGGTACGGCGGCTGCTGATCAGGCCCTTGGCCTCGTAGAAGTGCAGGGCCGAGACGGCGGCCCCGCTGCGCGCGGAGAGCTGGCCGACCGTGAGTTCATGGAGTGTCTGTGGGATCTGGGGCACCCCTCCAACCCTACGTGCCCACCCCCGGCCGGTCCGTCGTTGACAGGAACGCACCCGGCAACCATGCTGAGCAAGCGCTTAGACGGGCGTGCGACGCCGGATGGCCGAGAGCTGGAAGGGCAGGAACATGGCAGAGCCGAGGATCTTCACGTCCGCGCAGGAGCTGCGCGACGGAGTGGGCGAGCAACTGGGTCACAGCGAGTGGCTGGAGGTCGAACAGAAGAGGATCGACCTCTTCGCCGAGGCCACGGGCGACCACCAGTGGATCCACGTGGACCCGGAGCGGGCCGCGACCGGGCCGTTCGGCACGACGATCGCGCACGGCTACCTCACGCTCTCCCTGCTGTCGGCCCTGGTGCCGCAGATCATGCGGGTCGAGGGCATGAAGATGGGCATCAACTACGGGACGAACAAGGTCCGCTTCCCGTCCACCGTGCCCGTGGGCTCCCGGCTGCGCGCGACGGCCGTCCTGAAGAGCGTCGAAGAGGCCGGGGACGGCGTGCAGGTCACCGCCGTCGTCACGGTCGAGCGCGAGGGCGGCGACAAGCCGGTGTGCGTGGCCGAGTCGGTGTCGCGCTACTACTTCTGAGCCGCCGCTTCCGAGCCGCGCTCCCGCTTCCGACGACGCGGCCCGTCGGCATCACCGCTCGGCGGCGACCATGCGCAGCACGAGGCCGGCGTACAGCTCGCCGACCTCGTCCGGCGTCCGGCTGCCCTGCGCGTTGAACCAGCGCGCCACATCGATGCAGAGCGAGAGCACCGCGAGCGTGGTGCCCGGGATGTCGGGGACGTCGAACTCCCCGGCCCGCACGCCGTCACTGATGATCCGGCGCACCACGGCGTCGCTCCTGCGGCGCAGCTCGACGATCTCGGCGCGGTGCTCCTCGCCGAGGGCGTCGAGCTCGTACTGGACCACGCGGGCCGTGGTGTGCTGCTCGGCGTGCCAGCGGACGAAGGACCGCACGGCATCGGCCAGCCGCTCGGCGGCCGTGCCCTCGCCGTCGGCGGCGGCCTCCAGGACGAACAGGGCGCGGTCGTGACCGATCCTGCTGATCCGGTGGAGCAGCTCTTCCTTCGTCTTGTAGTGGATGTAGAGCGCGGCGGGGCTCATCCCCGCCCGGCCGGCGATGTCACGGGTGGTGGTGGCGTGGTAGCCGCGCTCGGCGAAGGCGTCGACGGCGGCGACGAGGAGCCGCCTGGCCGCCTCGGGTGCCACCTCGGCCCACGGCGCGCCGTCGCCGTCGGTCTCCTCCGCCGTGCTCATCGTCACTCGCCCCTCTCATCAGCAGGACGAACACCATACCCCGAACCTGAGCAAGCGCTTAGAGCCTGTCCGGCGGGAGCGTCAGTGCTTCTGGAAGGGGTCGTGCTCGGCGAGGATCTTCTCCAGCCGGGCCTGGTCGACCCGGCTGACGATCTGTCCCGCCTCCTGGCGGTCACGAATGACCTTGGCCAGGGTGAAACAGGAGGTGACGAGGTAGAGGACGCCGATCGCGAGAAATCCGCGGACCCAGGCGTCGGCGTCCAGGAAGTAGATACCGAGAGTCATCGCGGTCATCGCCACCCCGAAGGACGCGACGGCCTGGCCGTAGAAGGCCGCGGTGCTCTGCTGCTTGACCGATGCTGTCTCACTCATGGCGCCCAGCATCGGCCGACGTGGCGTGCGCCACATCCGTGCCCGTACTCAGACCGGTACTCAGACTCCTGTTCGACGAGGCGGCCGGGAGCCAGGGGGCTCAGAAGGCGGAGACCCCCGTCAGCGCGCGGCCGATGATGAGCTTCTGGATCTGGCTGGTGCCCTCGTACAGCGTCATCACACGGGCGTCGCGCAGCAGCTTGCCGACCGGGTACTCGTCGATGTAGCCGTAGCCGCCGAAGACCTGGAGCGCGTTGTTGGCGGCGCGGACGGCGGCCTCGGAGGCGAAGAGCTTCGCCTTGGAGGCGGCGGTGGCGAAGTCCTCGCCGCGGTCGACGAGGTCGGCCACCCGCCAGGTGAGCAGCCGGGCGGCGTCCACGTCCACGGCGATGTCGCTGATGAGTTCCTGGACGAGCTGATAGCTCGCGATGGACTTGCCGAACTGCTCGCGCTCACCCGCGTAGCCCACGGCGGCGTCGAGGGCGGCCTGCGCGATGCCGACGCAGCCGGCCGCCACCGACATCCGGCCCTTGGCCAGGGCGGACATCGCTATGGAGAAGCCCTTGCCCTCCGGACCCAGGAGCGTCGAGGCGGGGACGCGGACGTCCTCCAGGACCAGCTCGGCCGTGGCCTGGCCGCGCAGGCCGAGCTTGCCGTGGATGGTGCGCCGGCCGAGGCCCGGGGTGTCGGCGGGAACCAGGAAGGCGGATATGCCCCGGTGCCCGGGGGTGTCGCCGGTGCGGGCGAAGAGGAGCACCACATCGGCCCAGGTGCCGTTGGTGATGAACATCTTGCTGCCGTTGATGACGTACGAGTCGCCGTCCCGGACGGCCCTCGTCGTCAGGCTCCCGGCGTCCGAGCCGGTGCCGGGCTCGGTGAGGCCGAAGCAGCCGAGCGCCTCGCCGGCGGTGAGCCTCGGCAGCCAGTACCGCTTCTGCTCCTCGTCGCCCCAGGCCGCGATGGTCTTGGTGACCAGGCCGAGGGAGACGGAGACGATGCCGCGGACCGAGGAGTCGCCGCGGCCGAGCTCCTCGGTGACCAGGCAGTAGGCGAGGTGGTCGCCGCCCGAGCCGCCGTACGCCTCGGGCACGGTCAGCCCGAGTAACCCGACCGAGCCCAGCTTCTTCACGATCGACTTGTCGACGTTCTCGGCCCGGTCCCACTCCACGACGTGAGGGGCGATCTCGCGGGCGACGAAGTCCCTGGCGAGCTGCCGGACGGCTTCCTGCTCCTCGTCGAGTTCCAGGTTCATCCTTCGACTCC
Organism: Streptomyces sp. NPDC104309; assembly: GCF_055584025.1. Lineage (NCBI taxonomy): Bacteria > Bacillati > Actinomycetota > Actinomycetes > Kitasatosporales > Streptomycetaceae > Streptomyces > Streptomyces sp. NPDC104309. The sequence continues at coordinate 371,683 of NZ_JBVJMV010000003.1, forward strand.
CGACTTTAATTAGCACTGCTAGTTTTACGTTCGCAGGCCCTACTATGAGCCGCATGGCCCGACCGCGCAAGCCCCTCCTCAGCAGAGACCGAATCGTCGAGACGGCGAGCGCGCTCGTGGACTCCGAGGGGCTCGACGCCGTCTCCACCCGTCGGCTCGCCGCCGAACTCGGGGTCAGCGGTCCCTCGCTCTACAACCACTTCCGCAACAAGGACGAGATCCTGGACGCGGTCGCGGACGCCGTATCCGCCCAGGTCGATCTGTCGATGTTCGACGCGTCGGACACCCGCGACTGGCGCGCAGCCCTGCACGACTGGGCCGTCTCCTATCGTGCGGCGCTCACCGAGCACCCGCACATCGTCCCCGTGCTCGCCCAGGGACCCGGCCGCCGCCCGGCCGGTCTGCGGGTCGCCGACGCGGTCTTCGGCGCGATGACGAGGGCGGGCTGGCCGCCTGCCCAGGCGACGTACATCGGGGCCGTCATGCGTTACTTCATCACCGGCTCGGCCCTCGGTTCGTTCGCCCGCGGCTTCGTCGACGACGAGACGGCGTACGACCCCGCCGCCTATCCGCACCTCGGCCAGGCACACCTGCTGGCCGAACGCCGGCAGAAGGTCGACGAGGGGGCGTTCGAGACCGGGCTGCGGGCCCTGGTCGACGGACTCTCCCTCCAGTACGAGCAGCTCACATCCGCCGGGACCGTTCGGCCTGCACCGAAGCGTTCCTGACGCATCCTGGAACACATGGCACGCATGGCACATCCCGACCCGGCCGCGCCCCGGCTCGCCGCCCTGGCCGCGCTTCTCGCCGACGAGACCCGCGCCACCTTCTGCCTGGCCCTGCTCGACGGCCGCGCCTGGACCGCGGGCGAGCTGGCCAGGCACGCCTCGGTGGCACCGTCCACCGCCAGTGAACACCTCGGCAAGCTCGTCGCGGGCGGGCTGCTGGCCGAGGAGCGCCAGGGGCGCCACCGCTATCTGCGGCTCGCCGACGAGCGGACCGCGCACCTCGTCGAGGATCTGGCGGCCCAGGTGGTCCCCGGCTCCACGGCCGAGCGGCCGCGCACCCTGAGCGCGACCGGCGCGGGCAGCGCGCTGGCCCGCGGACGCACCTGCTACGACCATCTCGCGGGCCGCATCGGCATCGCCATCGCCGATGCCATGACCGAACGGGGGCTGCTGGAGCAGGACACCGGCTTCGCGCTCACCGACGACGGCCTCGGCTGGTTCGACGCACGGGGCATCGCACTGGAGCCGAGGTCGCGGCGTCCGCTCGTACGGAGCTGCCTGGACTGGACGGAGCGCAGACCGCACCTGGCGGGGGTCGCGGGCGCCGCGCTGTGCCGGCATGTGCTGGACTCCGGCTGGTGCGTCCGGATCGGGTCCGGGCGTGCGGTGAAGGCGACACCGGCCGGGGAACGGGCGCTGTACGAACACCTCGGCATCGAGGCGACAACAATTCGGTAGGTGCCGAACGGTCGCGGCCCTACGGTCGGCTCCATGACGACGACACCCGACCCGACGGCGACACCCTCGGCACACGGCGACTGGCGGGCCTCCGCCGCGGCCTGCACCACCGTGCTGCTCTGGGCCTCCGCCTTTGTCTCCATCCGCAGCGCCGGCGAGGCGTACTCGCCCGGCGCGCTCGCGCTCGGCCGGCTGCTCACGGGCTCCCTGGCGCTCGGCACGCTCCTGCTGCTGCGACGCGAGGGGATACCGCCGCGGGCCGCCTGGCCCGGAATCCTGAAGTCCGGACTCCTCTGGTTCGGCCTCTACATGGTGGTGCTCAACTGGGGTGAGCAGCAGGTCGACGCGGGCACGGCCGCGATGGTGGTGAACATCGGTCCCCTCCTGATCGCACTGCTCGGTGCCCGGCTGCTCGGCGAGGGGCTGCCCGGCAGGTTGATCGCGGGCATGGCCGTGTCGTTCGCGGGCGCCGCCGTGGTCGGACTCTCGATGTCGGGGCACGGGGACGCGTCGGTGCTCGGCGTGGTGCTCTGTCTGCTGGCCGCGGTGGCGTACGCGGCGGGGGTGGTCAGCCAGAAGCCGGCGCTGCGGCACGGCTCCGCACTGCAGATCACCACGTTCGGCTGCCTGGTCGGCACCGTCGGCTGTCTGCCGTTCTCCGGCGCGCTGATCTCCGACGTGGCCGAAGCGCCCCTGTCCGCCACCCTGAACATGGTCTACCTGGGCCTCTTCCCGACCGCGCTGGCGTTCACGACCTGGGCCTACGCACTCGCCAGGACCACCGCGGGACGGATGGGCGCCACCACGTACGCGGTGCCCGCCCTGGTGGTGCTGATGTCCTGGCTGCTGCTGGACGAGGTACCGGCGCCGCTGACCGTCGGCGGAGGTCTGCTCTGCCTGGCCGGGGTGGCGGTCTCCCGACTGCGTACGCGGACTGGCCTGACGCGGAAGATTCCGGCACAGCCGGTGGAGGGACGCCGACATGACGCGGAGCGCCGGACAAGAACACGGACGTGGTCGGCGAGCCGGACCCGCTGATCGTCGGCCCGGCCTCCCAGCTCTTCGAGCGCGGCGAGATGGATGCCCGACTGCTCACCACGAGCCGGGCGGCGGACGGACCGACGGGGTAGCGGACGCCTGGAACGCGGCCGGTGCTGTGGCCGGAAACGTTTGCCGGCCACAGCACTAGAACACAATCAGGGCCCGGCCGCCCCTGCCCGCGATCATATGGTCGAAGGCCGTGGGGATGCCGTCCAGCGCGATCCGTTCGGTGACCATCATGGACAGGTCGAACCTGCCCGCCCGGATGAGTTCGGCCAGGACCGGCAGGTCGCGGGCCGGATCGCTGTTCCCGTACACGCAGCCCGTCAGCGAGCGGGCCCAGTGGAAGATCTCCAGGGCGTTGAAGGACACCAGTTGGTCCTTGCCGCCGATGCCGGCGACCGTGGTGCGGCCGCCGCGGCGGGTGGAGTCCCAGGCCGCGCGGATGGTGACGGGGCGCCCGACGCACTCGACCGCCACGTCCGCGCCCAGGCCGTCGGTGAGCTTGCGGATCGCGCGCGGGGTGGTGTCGGAGGCGATCACGTAGTCGGTGGCGCCCGCCCGCCGGGCCAGTTCCTCCTTCCCGGGGGACACATCGACCGCGATGATCTTCGACGCACCGGCGATCCGGGCGGACTGGAGCACGGCGAGGCCGACCCCGCCGATGCCGAAGACGACGACGGACTCACCGGGGCGGACCCGGGCGCTGTGGTGGACCGCGCCGTATCCGGTGAGGACCGCGCAGCCGAGCAGCGCGGCATCGGTGAGCGCGACGCCGTCCGGGGCGGGCAGCACGCACTTCGCGGCGACGACGGTCTCCTCGGCGAACGCGGCCACGTTCAGGCCGGGATGGAGCGCGGTGCCGTCGGCGGTACGGGCATGGATGCCGGCCGCACCGGACAGGGCGTCGGCACAGAGCCAGACCTCACCGATCTCGCAGTGGTGACAACTTCCGCAGGAAGGCGCCCAGTTGAGCACGACCCCGTCGCCGGGTGCGACATGGGTGACGCCCTCACCGACCGAGACGACGGTGCCGGCGCCCTCATGTCCGAGGACGGCGGGTACGGGCACCCGCATGGTGCCGTCGGACAGCGAGAGGTCGGAGTGGCAGACCCCCGCGGCGGCGAGACGGACACGTACCTGGCCGGGGCCGGGCTCCGGGAGTTCGATGTCGGTGATCTCCAGAGGAGCTCCGACGGCGGGCAGTACGGCGGCGCGGACCACGAACAGGCTCCTTGACGGTCGGCAGCGGGATCGGGGCGGGGGCGGAAGGATCAGAACTGCAACGACTTGGTCTGGAGGTACTCGGCGAGTCCGTGCGAACCGAGCTCGCGGCCGACGCCGGACTGCTTGTAACCGCCGAACGGGGCAAGCGGGTTGAACCGGCCGCCGTTGATGTCGACCTGCCCGGTGTCCATCCGGCGGGCGAAGGCCACCGCCTCGGCGTCGTCGCCCGCCCAGACCGCTCCCGCGAGCCCGTACACGGTGCCGTTGGCGATGCGCAGGGCGTCGTCCTCGTCCTGGTAGCGGATGATCGAGACGACGGGGCCGAAGATCTCCTCCTGGGCGATGGTCATCTCCGGGGTGACGTCGGCGAACACGGTGGGGCTGACGAAGTAGCCCTGCTCGCACGGGGCATCGGGGCCGCCCGCGACGAGGCGCGCACCCTCGGCCACACCCTTCTCGATGTATCCGCGCACCCGGGCCCGCTGCTTGGCGTTGACCAGGGGCCCGATGCGGTCGCCGTACTTGGCGGCGGCCTCCGCGGCGAGCGCGACCGCCTCGTCGTACCGGGAGGTGTGCACGAGCATCCGGGTCCAGGCGCTGCACGTCTGGCCGGAGTTGCCCATGACGTTCGCGATGCCGACGCCGACGGCCTTGGCGAGGTCCGCGCTCGGCAGAATGACATTGGCGGACTTGCCGCCCAGTTCGAGGGCGACGCGCTTGACGGCCGCGCCCGCCGTGGCACCGATCTGCTTGCCGACGGTGGTGGAGCCGGTGAAGGAGACCAGGTCGACGCCCTCGTGCCCGGCCAGCGCCTGTCCCGCGACCGTGCCGAGGCCGGTGACCAGGTTGAACACGCCTGCGGGGATGCCCGCTTCATGGACGGCTTCCGCGAAGAGCTGGGCGGTCAGCGGGGTGTCCTCGGCGGGCTTGAGGACGACCGCGCAGCCCGCCGCGAGCGCGGGGGCGACCTTGGCGATGATCTGGTGCAGCGGGTAGTTCCACGGCGTGATCGCGCCGACGACGCCGACCGGTTCGGAGTAGACGGTGGAGTTGCCGACCTTCTCCTCGAAGGCGTACGACGCGGCGAGTTCGGCGTACGAGCCGGCCACCAGGATCGGCACGCCCGCGTGCACCGCCTGCGAGAACGGCAGCGGCGCACCGAGTTCGGCGGTGACCGTCCGGGCGATCTCGTCCTTGCGGGCGACGAGCACGTCGCGCAGAGCGGCGATCTTCGCGGCGCGCTCGGTGGGCGAGGTCGCGGCCCAGGCGGGGAGGGCCTCACGCGCGGCGGACACGGCGGCGTCGATGTCCTCGGCGGTGCCTGCCGGGACATGGGCGATGACCTGTTCGTCCGCCGGATCGACCACCGCGATCGTGTCCGTGCCCGCGGCGGCCCGCCACTCGCCGCCGATGTACATCCCGTCGTGGGCCTTCATCGCGTTCCTCCCCGGGTGCCGTGACCACGGCACAGTCGTCCGCACCCCAAACTAGCGCTGTTAGTTTTTGGGCGCCAGGGGCCCTTCCCATGGCTCCCGTCACGGTGCCACGCCGTGCGCCGGAAGTCCGCCCGCCCTGGCCGGTAATACGCCAGTAACGGCGTCCTCCTAGCGTCCGGGGCCAGCCCGCCCCACCCCGTACTTCCCCTCGTAGGTCCGGGTACGGGGCCGGCTCCCCCGTACCAGTCCAGGAGGAGCACTTCATGCACCTGCCCCGATCCCCCCGGCGCGGATCCGCCGCGTGGGCGGCGGCCGTGATCACGGCGGCGGCCGTGCTGATCGGCCCGGCCCCTGCCTTCGCGCGGTCCGGCGCCGCCGTTCCCGGGACCGCCACGAAGAACACCGCCGAGGTCGACCCCGCCGTTCTCGACACCGTCGAGAACGGCAAGGAGTCGACCTTCTTCGTCGTGCTGAAGAAGCAGGCGGACCTGTCCGCGGCCAGGGGCAGGCGCGGCCACGCCGCGAAGGCGAAGGCGGCGTTCGCGTCGCTGCGCGCCGAGGCGAGGAGCAGCCAGCAGCCGCTCACGTCCTTCCTGGACAAGGAGAAGGTCGGCCACCAGTCCTTCTGGATAGCCAACGTCGTCAAGGTCACCGGCGGCGAGCAGCTCGTCGAGGACCTGGCGAACCGCTCCGACGTGGCGAGCATCGTCAAGGAGCACCACTACGAGCTCGACGCCACCGAGAGCGCGGTCTCGGACGCCGCCACCGACGCCGACCCGGTCACCCCCGAATGGGGCGTCAAGGACATCAGGGCCGACCAGGTCTGGGACCAGTACGACGACCGCGGCGAAGGCATCGTCATCGCCAACGTCGACTCGGGCGTCCAGTACGACCACCCGGCGCTGAAGGACAACTACCGGGGCAGCAACGGCGACGGCTCGTTCACGCACGACTACAACTGGTACGACCCGACGGGCCAGTGCCCGACCTCGGCGCCCTGCGACAACAACGGCCACGGCACCCACACCATGGGCACCATGGTGGGCGACGGCGGCGTCGGTGTGGCTCCCGGCGCGAAGTGGATCGCGGCCAAGGGCTGTGAGTCCAGCTCCTGCTCGGACTCCTCGCTCCTCGCGGCGGGCCAGTGGATCCTCGCGCCGACCGACCACAGCGGTCAGAACCCGCGACCCGATCTCGCCCCCGACATCGTGAACAACTCCTGGGGCGGCGGTGACACGACCTTCTACCAGGACATCGTCGAGGCGTGGAACGCGGCCGGGATCTTCGAGGCGTTCGCCTCCGGCAACGACGGTGACGGCACCACCTGCTCGACCGGCCACGCGCCGGGCTCGCAGGCACCCGCGTACGGCGTCGGCGCCTATGACGTCGACGGCAGGATCGCGTCGTTCTCCGGCTTCGGGCCCTCCAGGCTCGACGGTTCGATGAAGCCGAACATCTCGGCCCCGGGCGTCAATGTCCGCTCCACGTGGCCGGGTTCGACGTACAAGGCCATCTCCGGTACGTCGATGGCGACGCCGCACGTCGCGGGCGCGGTAGCCCTGCTGTGGTCTTCCGCCCCCTCCCTCATCGGCGACATCGACGCGACCCGCGCGCTGCTGAACGAGGGCGCCGCCGATGTCGACGACACGCACTGCGGCGGCACCACCGACGCGAACAACGTCTGGGGCGAGGGCAAGCTCGACATCTTCGCGTCCGTCGACAAGGCGCCGCACACCGCAACGGTGGTCACCGGCACCGTCACCGACAGGGCCACCGGCTCCGCCGTCTCCGGCGCCACCGTCAGGGCGACCGGCTCCGCCACCGCGCGTACGGTCACCACCGCGGCCGACGGCTCCTACCGGCTGACGCTGCCCGCGGGCACATACGACTTCTCGGTCTCCAGGTATGGCTACGTCGACGGCGCCACGAGCGGCGTCGTGATCGGCTCGGGCGACTCGGTCACCGAGAACTTCTCCCTGAACGCCGCGCCCGCCCACTCCGTGTCCGGCACCGTCCTCGACGTCACCGGCAAGGCGCTGGCCGGGGCCAGGGTCACCGTCCAGGGCACCTCGGTCGCCCCCGTCACCACTGACAGCAGCGGTCGCTTCACCTTCCCGAAGGTCGCCGAGGGCACGTACACCGTAACCGCCGCGCCCGCCGCGCCGGCGCGGTGCAACGGCACCTACAGCAAGAACGTGAGTGTCGACGGCGACAGGTCGATGACCGCGCAGCTGCCCGCCCGAAGCGACACCTACGGCAACAGCTGCACCCCTGCGGCGTACTCCTGGGTGAAGGGCACCACGAACGTGGCCCTGAGCGGCGACGAGAATGTCAGGACGGTCCCCCTGCCCTTCCCGGTGAAGCTCTACGGCGTCTCCTACACGAGCGCGAGCATCACCACCAACGGCCTGGTCAACTTCCTGGAGCCGCGCCTGGGCGACTACACCAACACCGCGCTGCCCGACGCCGCCAGGCCCAACGGCATCGTCGCCGCATTCTGGGACGACCTGATCCTGGACAAGAAATCCAGCGTGCAGACCGCCACCACGGGCGCCGCGGGCAGCCGGAAGTTCGCGATCGTCTGGAACAACGCGGCGTTCGCGTCCAGCACCACCGCACGCATCACCTTCGAAGCCGTCTTCAACGAGGCCGACGGCGCCATCACCCTTCAGTACCAGGGCATTTCGGGCTCCTCGCCGGAGAACGGCGCGAGCGCCACCGTCGGCATCGAGAACCAGTCGGGCACCGACGGTCTCCAGTACGGCTACGACCAGGCGGTCGTCACCGACCTGTCCGCCATCCGCTTCGCACAGGGGAGCAACTGATGAGCACCCACTCCCGGCGGGCCCTCGCGTTCGCCTCCGCGCTGGTGGCGGCGGGACTCGCGCTCGGCGCGGCACCGCCCGCCCTGGCCGATGACGGCGACAGCGGGCTGCTGACCCTGACCGAGGGTCAGGTCACCGAGCTCGAATCGCACGCGCGGCTGGACCCGTACGCAGCCGGCGCCGGCAAGGACATCGACCCGCAGGGGGCGGCCGGAACGCCCTCCCAGGACAGCGGTCCCACCGGGTCGGGCGCACAGCTCACCGACGACGCGTCGGCCGGCCCGGGTGTCAGGATCAACCCGAGGTCCGACCTGGAGAGCCTCAGCGGCCTCGCCGCCACGGCCGCTGTCGGCGGCACCCAGGGCGACTACTTCACCCTGCACAGCCTCGGCAGCGTGGCGCGCACCGACGCCTCGGGCAAGGAGTTGTGGCGACGGGACAACGCCTCGCTGTACCAGGACTGGCAGGTCGCCCCGTCCCGCCCCTGGCAGACCGAGCCGTACCCGGCGCGCATCGTCATGGGCTACAACGCGGTCAGCCCGTTCTCGCCGCTGTCCGACCAGGGCTACGCCACCGGAGATCTGACCGGCGACGGCGTCGACGACGTGGTGTTCACGGCGAGCGTGGGCATCACCCCCTACCGCCCGTTCACCTCGCCCGGCGCCACCCTGCCCAACGGCACCTTCGTTTCGGTGCTCGACGGCAGAACCGGCAAGATGCTGTGGCACAAGCTGTACGCGGACGCCTTCGGCGTGAAGCTCGTGGGCAAGGCCCTCGTCATCGCCGACTCGCCGTACTTCAACCTCAACTCCCCCGCGGGGTCCACGGCGAAGCTCACCGGCATCCGATTCGACTACGCAAACGGGGCGCTGACCCCCGCCGGCACCTGGACCTACGACGCGGGCGTGAACACCGCCACGACCTGGGGAGCCCTGGAGGACGCGGGCGGCGGCCTGGTCGCCGCCTCCTGGAGCCGGCGCAAGACGCAGACGGCCGAGGGCGGGGGCCGCGTCCTGGTGCTCGACACCGCGGACGGCACGGTGAAGTGGCAGACCGACACCTCGCTGTACAACCGCCAACTGCACCTGGACGCGGCCCGCGGACGGATCGTGGCCGTCGAGCAGTCCGACCTCACGAGCGGAATGAAGTACGAGGTGGCCTCGTACGGCCTCTCCGACGGGGCCCGCACCACCCTCGACACGCGTGTCAACGCCCTGCCGCTGGACATGGCGATCGGTGACCTGTCGGGCAGCAGCAAGAACGAGTACGTGGTCAGCGAGTCGACGCTCGACCCCAGCCTGTTCATCAACTCCAACAGCGTGCGGGTGCTCGACGGCGCCGACGGCAGCACCCAGCTGTGGTCGCACACCGTGAAGCGCGACGCGGACAACGCCAAGGACGGCCCCGGAGTGTGGGGCATGTACATCGCCAACGGCAAGCTCGTCGCCACCGCCCAGGTCGACCGCGGCATCAACACCGCCGACAACACCGCGGGCGGGAACTACGGCTCCCTCTCGGTGTTCGACGGCGAGAGCGGCAACGTGCGCTGGGAGGAGAACGGCACCGGCGCCCAGCCGATGTTCGCGCAGCCGTTCAGGTCCGGCGGCGACTGGCGCGTGCGCACCGTGGACCAGACGCAGAACGTCCACGTGTACAGCATGGGCGGCGGCGCGGAGAAGAGCGTCATCCCTCTCCAGGGCGACCTCTCGTACGCCCGGTCCGTCGACGTCAACGGCGACAGGAAGAACGACCTCGTCGTGGGCGGCACCTCGCGCGGGCTGTGGGCCTACGACGGCCCGTCCCTGACGGCCGGCCGGCCGAAGCTGCTGTGGAAGGCGACCCTGCCGGGCCCGGTGCACAGCATCCAGAAGGGCGACACGAACGGCGACGGCCGCGACGAGCTCGTTGTCGCCGCCGACAGCGCGGCCGTGGTCATCGACTCCCGCACCGGGAAGGCCGGGGCCACCATCCCGGGCGGCTCCTCCTTCGTCCGCTCGGCGACCGTGGCCGATCTCGACGGCGACGGTCGCGCCGAGGTCCTGGTGCCCACGGACAAGGTGCGCGCCTACCGGGGCAACGGCAAGAAGCTGTGGGAGTACGCGGCACCCGAGTCCAGGGCCGCAGGCGACATCGTCTTCTCTGACGTGTCCGTCGCCGACGGCCGGGTGTACGCGCAGTACTCCTCGGCAAACGCGCTGGAGCTGGACGCCGGCAAGGCGGCCGTGAACGGGGTGGCGCTCACCGCGAGGACCGGCGCCCTCACATGGACCGCCGACCCCGAGATCCCCTCGAACGCGGAGACGGACGGCGTCGTCCTCACGACGGTTCTGACCAACGGCGTCTTCGCCTCACCGGGCATCCCCTACGCGGACGGCCACGCCGTCGCGAACACCTGGATCACCCGTGAGCCCACCGGGTCGCTGATCACCGTGGTCGAGATCCGGGACGGACGCACCGGCAAGGTGCTGCACCGGGCAACGGCCGGCGGGATCTGGACCGTCGGCAACTGGTTCACCTCCGACGCCGGCCTGACCCTCGCGAGCACCGTGTCGCTGCGCACATACGCGGCGGACGGGGTGGACCACAGCATGTACACCCTGCCCGACCTGAGCACGGCCGCCCTCGCCACCGGGCCCGGTGGCCGGCAGCTGATCGTCGGCGGCGTCCAGGGCGGCGTGTACGTGTGGGACAAGCCGGTCCTCACGGCGGGGAGGAACTACCCGGACGGCCTGGCGAGCCTGAGCCGGATGGGCGGCCGGAACTTCTTCTCCGGCGACCTGGACGGCGACGGCAAGGACGAGGTCGTCTCGCTCAACTTCGACGAAGTGGGCAACGACCGCATGACGCAACTCCTCGGCGGCCGCTACCGCGTGGGCGTCACGGGCATCCGTCGGACAACGGTGGCCACGCTCGACGCCTCCTGACCCCGGACGGTCCGTGCACCGCAGACCCCCCGTCCCACCGGTCGGGGGGCCTGCGGTCATTTACGGGGCGGCGGCTACAGTGACGCGCCTATGAGCGCGCGACACGAGGCCGGACCAACAGGCGACCACCCTCGGGATGAGTCCCCCGGCGCGCCCCCACTGCTGCGACTGCACCTTTTCGGCGGATTCCGCGTGACCCGCGACGGCGGCGCACCGCTCGCCGGCAAATGGCCCCGCCCCAGCGCGCAGTCGCTCGTGAAACTCCTCGCCGTCTCCCCCGGTCACAGCCTCCACCGCGAGCAGGCCATGGAGATCTGCTGGCCGGACGCCGACGACCGGGCCGCACTCGGCAGTCTGCGGGTCGCCCTGCACGCCGCCCGCCATGCCCTGGAACCCGAGCTGGCCCCCCGCGCCTCCTCGTCCTATCTGACCGGCGAGGGCACCTTGCTCCGGCTCGATCCGCACACCGTGGTGATCGACGCCGATCACGCCGAGAGCCTCGCCGAGCAGGCCTTGGCCGCGAGTACGGCCGGGCCGCTGGCCACCGCGCTCGCCGCGTTCACCGGCGAGCTGCTGCCCGAGGACCGGTACGCGCCCTGGGCCGAGGCCCGGCGCGAGCAGCTCTCCGCGCTGTGCGACCGGGTGCGCCTCGCGCTCGCCGAGGCCCATCTCGCCGACGGCGAGACCGAGTCGGCCACCGAGGTGGCGCTGCGCGCCGTGGCCGCCGCGCCGGCCGAGGAGCGCGCCCACCGGGTGCTGATCGACGCCTATCTGCGCCAGGGCCTTCGCCGGCAGGCCGTGCGCCAGTACCACCTGTGCCGGGAGGCTCTCGACGCGGAGCTCGGCGTGCGGCCGGGCCCGGCGACCGAGCAACTGCATCTGCTCGCGCTGGACACGTCCACGGCCGTGCTCCCCGCAGCCTCCGCTCCCGTGCTCCCGGCCGCGATACGCACCCCGCCCGGTCCGCCGCTGCGGGGCCGGGCCGACGAACTCGGGGTGCTGCTGGCCGCCGACGGTCCTCCGGTGCGGCTCGTCGGCGGCGAGGCCGGGGTGGGCAAGACACGGCTGACGGCGGAGGCGGCCCGGCGGGCGGCCGAGGCCGGGACGACCGTGCTGTGGGGCGCGGGCCACGATGCCGAGGGGCACACCCCGTACGGCGTCTTCGTCGAGGCGCTGGATGCGTGGCTGGCCGACCGGCCGCCGCCCGAGCGGGCCGGGATCGGCGGCGAATACCCCGAACTGGCCTCACTTCTCCCCTCGTTGGGACAGATCGGGGCGGACGCGGAGCGCAGTCCCGAGGAACAGCGCGACCGGCTGTTCCGGGCGGCGGCCGGGCTGCTCGGCGATCTCGCGGCGACCGCGCCGGTGCTCATGGTCCTGGACGATCTGCACGCCGCCGACACCGGCTCGTACCAGTTGCTGAGTCATCTGGCCCGCCGGGCGATGACCACCGGGACGGACTGGCGGTTCGTCGTGACGTATCGCGCGGAGGAATTCGACGCGACGGACGCACGGCGCACCGCACTGGACTCCTTGATAGGTCAAGGACTGGCCCGTTCCTTGGAATTGGCCCGGCTCGGGCGTGTCGAATGCCTTGCCGTCGCCGAGGACGCGGGTGCCAGGACCGCGCTGGACCGGGTCTGGGAGCTGTCGCTCGGCAACCCCCTCTTCGCCCTGGAGCTGGCTCGTACCGTCGGTGAGGGCACCGATCCGGCGGCGCTCAGCGCACCGGAGGGCGTGCGGCAATTGGTGGCCGCGCGGCTGGCCCGGCTCGGCCCGGCGGCGCGCCGGGTCGTCGAAGCGGTCTCGGTGGCGGGCGGCGGCGCCGCGCTGTCCGAGGTGCTGGATGTCGCCGAGCACGGACTGCATCCGCCGCTGTCGGCCGCCGAGGCGACGGACGCCATGGACGCGGCGGTCGCCGCCTCGGTGGTGGCGGAACGGCCGGTGGTGGTCGGCGGGCGAACGTTGCCCGGACTCGCCTTCCGCCATCCGCTGGTGCGGCTGACCTGTTACGACGGCCTGTCCGCCGCCCGTCGCCGCCAGCTGCACTCGGCGTACGCGGAGGCGGTCCTGCGGCGCAGGCCGGACGCGGTCGACACACTGGCCTCGCATCTGACCCGGGCCGACGACCCGCGCGCCACACAGTATCTGCGGCAGGCCGCCGAGCGCGCCGCCGCGCTGTGCGCCAATGACACGGCGGACCGTTACTACGGCGAACTGACCGCCAGGCTGGACGCGTTGGCCGCCGATGCGGCACAGGCCCGGATCGACCGGGGGGCCGTGCTGCGCCGCATGGCCCGCTACCGCGAGGCTGCGGCGGTGCTGCGCGAGGCGCTGGACGACATGGTGCGGCGCGGCGACCGGGACGGTCAGGTGCTGGCCGCCGCACGGCTGACCGAGGTCCTGGTGAAGTACCGCTCCACGGACGAGGGCGAGGCGCTTCTGCATACGTATCCGCCGGGCCCCGGAACTCCGCCGCTCACCGCCGCGAACCACCATCTGGCGGCGGCGGTGCTGAAGTTCGTGACCGGGCGGTACGAGGAGGCACACGCCTGCGCGTGTACGGCTCAGCAGGCGGCCGACGCCGCGCCGGACAGCGGGCGGCGCGGGCTGCTGGCCCGCGCGCTGGGCATGCAGGCCACCTCACTGGGGCTGGCCGGCCGGCTGGCCGAGGCCCGCCCGGCGGCCGATCTGGCGCTTCCGCACGCGCAGGCGTACGGCGATCAGGAGCTGCTCGTCACGGTCCTCTCCGTTCAGCGGGAGCACTCCCGCCGGTCGGGGCGGCTCGGCGAGGCCGTCTCGACGGGGCGGCGGGCGCTGCGGATGGCCGAGCACACCGGCGATCCGACGGCCGTCGCGTTCGAGCGGGCCAATCTGGCCGAACTCCATCTGTTGCTCGGGGAGTTCGCCGAGGCCGACGACCTCGCGCGGGCGGCGGTACGGGAAACGGGCGAGCGCGCGGAGTGGTGCACCCCGTACGCTCTCGCCGCGCTGGCCCGGGTCCGGATCAGGACCGGCGAGCCGGGGGCGGCCGAGCTGCTGGCGCGTGCCGGGGCGGCGGCCGAGGCGCAGGGCGACCGGCAAGCCGTGCACGAGGTGCGTACGGCGCAGGCGGAACTGCTGGTGCACGAGGGCCGCCCGCTGGAGGCTCTGGCGGTGCTGGCCGACGACAGCGGGCCCGGCACGGCCCCGCTGCTGGCATGGGCGGAGCTGCTGTCGGGGCAGCCGGAGAACGCCGTGCGGCTGGCATCGGAGGAGACCGCACGCGCCGAACAGGCGGGCGAACGACTGTCGGAGACAGAGGCCCGCACGGTGCATGCCGCCGCGCTCGCGGCACTGGGCCGGAAGGCGGCGGCACAAGAGGAGTTCGGACGGGCTGCGGCCCTGGCAGAGGAACTCCCCTATCCTGCGGGGGCGTTCGCGTTGGAAAGGGCCGGTGGGACGGACTGGACCGCCGCCCGTGCCGGATTCCCCGGCTGACCGATGGTCCGGGGCGCCGCCCCTGCCGGATTCCCCGGCTGACCGATGGTCCGGGCGGCCGTGGTCAGCCGAGCCCCAGGGGCTCCGTGCCGGGGCTCTCGAACTGGGTGCGGTACAGCTCCTCGTACCGTCCGCCCGCCGCGAGGAGTTCTTCGTGGGTACCCCGCTCCGTGATCTGCCCGTTCTCCACCACCAGGATCAGGTCGGCCGCCCGTACGGTGGAGAGGCGGTGGGCGATCACGATCGCGGTGCGTCCGGCCAGCGCTTCGGTGAGCGCCTCCTGCACCGCGGCCTCGGAGGTGTTGTCCAGGTGGGCGGTGGCCTCGTCGAGGATGACGACGCGCTGGCGGGCCAGGAGCAGCCGGGCGATCGTCAGCCGCTGGCGTTCGCCGCCGGAGAGCCGGTAGCCGCGTTCGCCGACGACGGTGTCGAGCCCGTCGGGCAGCGAGGCGACCAGACCGTCCAGTCGTGAGCGGCGCAGCGCGTCCCAGAGGTCCTCCTCGGTGGCTCCGGGCCGGGCGAGCAGGAGGTTGGCGCGGACCGACTCGTGGAAGAGGTGGCCGTCCTGCGTGACCATGCCGAGAGTGTCGCGCAGGGTGTCGGCGGACAGATCGCGTACGTCGATGCCGCCGATGCGTACCGCACCCTCGTCCGTGTCGTACAGGCGCGGCAGCAGTTGCGCGATGGTCGACTTGCCCGCGCCGGACGAGCCGACGAGCGCCACCGTCTGGCCCGGCTCGGCGCGGAAGGAGACCCCGCGCAGCACTTCGCCGCCGCCGCGGGTGTCGAGGGTCGCGACGTCTTCGAGCGAGGCGAGGGAGACCTTGTCCGCGGACGGGTAGCCGAACCGGACCTCGTCGAACTCCACGGCCACCGGGCCCTGAGGGACCGTCCGCGCATCCGGCTTCTGGTCGATGAGCGGCTTGAGGTCGAGGACCTCGAAGACCCGCTCGAAGCTGACGAGGGCGCTCATCACCTCGACGCGTGCCCCGGCCAGCGCGGTGAGCGGCGCGTACAGCCGGGTCAGCAGCAGGGCCAGTGCGACGACCGCGCCCGCGTCCAGCTGTCCGCGCAGCGCGTAGTACCCGCCGAGTCCGTAGACGAGAGCGAGCGCCAGCGCCGACACGAGCGTGAGGGCGGTGATGAACGCGGACTGGGCCATGGCCGTACGTACCCCGATGTCGCGCACCCGCGCCGCTCGGGCGGCGAATTCGGCGGACTCGTCGGCGGGCCGGCCGAAGAGCTTGATCAGTGTGGCGCCGGGGGCGGAGAAGCGCTCGGTCATCCGGGTTCCCATCGCGGCGTTGTGCGCCGCCGCCTCGCGCTGGAGCCGCGCCATCCGGGCACCCATGCGGCGCGCGGGCAGTACGAACACCGGCAGCAGCACCAGCGCGAGCACGGTGATCTGCCAGGAGATGGAAAGCATGACGCCGAGGGTGAGAAGCAGCGTCACGACATTGCTGACGACGCCGGACAGCGTGTTGCTGAAGGCGCGTTGGGCTCCGATGACATCGTTGTTGAGGCGGCTGACGAGCGCACCGGTGCGGGTGCGGGTGAAGAACGCGATCGGCATGCGCTGCACATGGTCGAAGACGGCGGTGCGCAGATCCAGGATCAGCCCTTCGCCGAGGTTCGCCGAGAGCCAGCGGCCGACCAGACCGAGCGCCGCCTCCGCCACGGCGATCACGCCGATGAGCAGGGACAGCCGTGTGACGGTGCCCCCTTCCTTTCCGGCCACGATCGCGTTCACGACGCGGCCGGCGAGGATCGGAGTGGCGACCGCGAGCAGTGCCGTCGCCACGCTCAGGATCAGGAAGAGGGCGACCCGGCGCCGGTGCGGGCGGGCGAACGCGGCGATGCGCCGCAGGATTGCTCGGTCGAAGGGGCGTCGGTCCGCTTGCGCGTTCATGACGTTGTGGAGCTGCGTCCACGCGGTGGCTTCCATGCTCATGAGAGGAACGTACGACCTCCAGTGGACTTGAGGTCAACGCCCGGGTCCGACCCGTGCTCCTGGTACTCCAGCCGGACTTCTCCATCGGCGCTGGTCAACGGCCTGGGCGTGGAGACTGTAGCGGGCTGGAATGAGGTGGGATGGGGGTGGGATGGTCCTTGCCGGGCCGTCCCGCAAACCTGTGGCCGCGCTGCTTGCAGTGGCAACGACGGGCGCGTGCTTGGTGGCGGCGGCGCCAGTGTGACCACGTCATCGCGTGGTCGCGGCCCGGAGCACGGCGGCAGGGTCCAACGGCCGGCAGACGTCGCACATCATCGCCGAGCAGCAGAAGGCCGTCGCCGACGCCCACGCCGGTGCAGGGAGATGGCGCGCGTCATGTGTGGTTCCGCCCGGGACTGGTGGGGTGGAGCGGTGGGCAGCGGCTGCAGTGGGCCGAAATTAGCCCACGGTCCGGGGTGGTGGGAATGACTCGCGCAAAGGTTGCGCGGTACTGGGGTGGGTGAGCCGGCCGAGGCACGCATGGCGGGGAGACGTCGTCGTGACGACATCGGCGCCCCCTTGGAAGGAGGCCCTCTCGGTCAGTCCAGGACCTGGGCCAGGTAGGCCCGGAGCAGGACGCGGGTCTCGGCGACGATGGCCCGGTCGCCCGCCGGGTCGGTACGGAAGGCGAGTTGGAGGAGGGCGTCGGCAGCCTCGACGCAGACGAGGACCGTCCGGAGCAGATCGTCGTCGGGAGCCCGGCCGAGGTGCCCGGAGAGCAGTTCGGTGAGCCGGCCGGCCACCCGGCGGTTGGCTTCGCTGGCCGGGTCGTCGTCGGGAGCGGGTGCGCCGAAGTCGACGAGCGCGAAACCGGCCACGGAGCGCTTCATCGCCAGGTACTCGTCCAGGACGGCGTCGATGGCGCTGCGCCAGTCGCCGGCCTCGATGGCGGCGAGGCGGGCGGTGATGCGTTCGGCGTAGCTGTCCAGGTTGCGCCGCGCGAGCGCGTCGGTCAGCGCGCGCTTGTTGGAGAAGAACCGGTAGACGGAGCCGATGGGGACCTCGGCGCGGACGGCGACGGCCCGGGTGGACAACTGCTCGTAGCCGGTCTCGTCGAGGAGTTCGGCGCAGGCGTCGAGTATCCGCGCGAGGCGTTCGGCGCTGCGCTGCTGCACGGGGGCGCGGCGGAGGTTCGTGTTCGCTTGGGGCACGGGCTCCATCATGCCGTGGGTCTCCTCTGCGGGTGACGGGTCGGTGCGGGGCGCGGCCGTCATGCGATGAGAAGGGAGAGCCCGCCGATGGTGTAGGTGATCATCAGGACCAGCAGCGGGAGTTGCCCCGCGACGGCCCGGCCGGACGGGAAGAGACGCACGGACCGGTCGTGGGCGGCGATGACGCCGAGCACATGCCCCAGGACGATCGCGGCGACCTGGAGCGTGGCCACGCCGCCGGGCCCGAGGGGCGGCTCCGGCGGGAGCGGATTGTCAGTGCCGGATGCCACCATGACTGTGCGTGGCCCTTCGGTGACCAAGAGCGTGAAGTAGTGCGCGACGAGATAGCCGAGGGCGATCGGGACGAGCGAGTGCGCGAAGGCGGTGAGGGGGTGGCCGAGTCGGCCGGAGATCAGCCGGGTGGCGCCGGTGCAGAGGGCGTAGAGGCCGGCCACGAGGGCGACGGCGCCCAGGAGCCCGAGCGTGGCGGCGGTGGTGCGGCCCAGGGGTGAGGTCTGGACGGTGGTGATCCAGGAGGGGGCGTCGGAGAAGCCGTCGTAGGCGGTGGAGCCGAGCATGACGCAGACGGTGGCGACGAGTCCGGGAGTCTGCGGGGTGCCGTCGAGTCCGTTGAACGGGGAGCGGAACACGAGGCGGCGGTCGGCGGTGCGGCGGCCGAGCGGGGAGAGCCGGGCGAGCAGTCCCGAGTACACCTCGAACGCGTCCGCCCGGTCGAACCATCCGGCGCCGTGCCGGGCGGCGCCGGCGAGGTGGACGGCGGCGTAGAGGGAGAGGAAGAGCAGGAGGGTGGTGGTCGACGCGCGGTCGGGGGCGACGAGTTCGAGCCAGGTGAAGGCGAGGAGCCCGGTCGCGGCCGGCCAGAGACCGAGGCGTTCGGGAAGGGGGCGGCCTGCGGCGGGGTCACGGCCGAGCGCGCGGCAGCCGAGGAGGTGGACGGTACGGAGCGGGTTGAGCAGCCGCCAGACGGGACCGAGAAGGAGCGAGGCGGGGACGAGCCCGACCCAGAGGAGTACGTAGACGGCACCGGGGGCCGGGTTGCGGTCCGGGTCGTCCGGTCCGAGGAGGAGGTGGAACGTGACGAACGCGGCGGCGGCCAGCCCGAGTACGCGCACGGCGGTACGGGTGGGCCGGGCGTCGGCGAGCCGCTGGACGGCGGCCGGGACCGGGCGGCCCGCCCGGTCGCCGCGGAATCGGGAGGTGGACCAGAGCAGGCCGAGCGCGAGGAAGGAGACGAAGAGCGCGGCGAAGGCTCCGGCGAAGGCGTAGAAGGGGGACAGGGGAAGGTCGTGCTGGGCACCGATGCCATGGGCGAGGACGCTCACCGTACGACGAGTTGGGTCAGGAGCAGGTCGGACTCGTGTGTCTCGACCTCGAAGAGCCCGGTGCGGTCGGCGGTGAAGGTGAGGGTGACGGTCTTTCCCGCGGGCAGCCGGGCCTCCTTGTCGTAGCCGTGGACGTGGAGGGTGTCGGCGCGGTCGCTGCGGATCCGGAGCTCGATGATCCGGCCCTTCTTGACCTCGGTACGGCCGGGGGCCGGGCTGACCCTGCCGTGGGAGACCACGATCTCCAGGGTCGTGTCGGGCCGGGGCGGTTCGGGTCGGGACGATTCGGGTCGGGGATCGAGGGGAGGGGTGGGCTGTGCGGAGGCGGCGGCGAGGGAGGTGGCGGCCTGGACCGGGGTGGCGTTCACGGCCCAGGCGGTGTGGTCGTCGGCGTAGAGCCGGGCGGTGAGGCCGGTACCGCCACCGGCGGCGCGGACGAGGGAGGCGGGAAGGTGGTACCAGGGGCCGTAGACCCGGGCGAGGGGGCGACCGTCGAGGAACAGCCGTGCGTGGCCACGCCCGAGAAGGGCGGCGCCACCCACACTGTCCGGGGTGAACCGGAAGTTTGCCACGGAGAGATGGACGTTCCACCCGTCCTCGGAGTCCGGCCGCACGGCGACCGTCACCTCGGGGGCACTCTTCGCGTCGACCTGGCGCAGCCGGTGGCCGGAACCGTCGTCGGCGGCCAGGAGCCGGCCGACGCTGCCGCTGGCCTGCTCATGACTGGTGCCGGGTTTGTGGTGGGTGGTCGCCCGCCCACCACAGGCGCTCGCACCGAACACGAGGGCGCCTGCGGTGAGCACGGTGACGGCACAGAGGGCGGTCCGGGTGAGCCGGTCGGAACGCCGTTGCCCGCGAGGGTGGTTCATGATGCGTCTCCCTCCGGAGCGGATGTCGGGGTGGCGGGTTGCCCCGGGGCCGGGGCACGGCCCGAGCCCCGGGCCGGCACCGCACCCGGATCCGGCACCGCGTCGTGCCCCGACAGGCCGGTTCCGTCCGCCGTACCCGGGCCGCCGTGCGGCGCGCCCCGGTCGCCGTGCCGGTCGCCGCCCCGTTCGCCGTGCCGGGCGGAGGCCACCACGGCCCACACCACCCAGATCACACCGAGCAGTCCACGCACCCAGGCCGGGCTGAGCGGAATCCAAGGAATCATGAACACGCCCTTGTCGACGGCATCGAGCAGGGTGAGCGCCCCCAGGACCACCGTGGTCCAGCCCAGCCAGGGCCGTTCACTCCGCAGCGCCAGGCCGATTCCCGTCCACCACACCCCGGTCAGCAGCAGGGCCAGCGCGGGCACATGGGTGGAGGCCAGCCCCATGGTCGATCCGGCCACATCCAGTCCGAGGCCGATCGCACCCAGCACCGTGACCACGGTCGCGAGCCGGCTGCCGCGCAGTCTGCGCCACCACAGCACCCCGCCGACCAGCGCGAGCACCACCGCGACCACCAGCGCCAACTGCACCTCGATGCGTTCGATGCCCCGTGCTCCGTACCAGTCGCAGCCGGCCGGCAGCCGTCGGGCCTGCACGTTGTAGTCGGCGCAGACCAGCAGTTGGGCGAGCTTGACCGGTTCGCCGACGAGCCGGTCGGTACGCCCGGACACGGCGCCGCGCTCGGATCCGCAGACAGGCAGGGCACCCGGGGAGGACGAGCCGGTGTCGGACTGCCAGCAGTTACCGTCGCCCTGGCCGTCCCACCACACGTCGGTGCGGTTGGGCCGGGAGTTGCCCGCCTTGTCCGTACCGAGGTGGTTGCCCGCGTACCGGTTGTGGTGGGAGGTGTCGGCCTGCTTCGACAGCGCGTTCTCGCCGCGGATGAAGGCCGGGACCGCGCTCAGGAAGAACGCGGCGCGCTTCTGACCGTAGATCCAGTTGTTCTCGTACAGGTTCCAGTTGCCGCCCGCGGTGATGATGCCGGAACCCGGCGGCATGGAGATCTGCGGGCAGACGACCCCGTCCTCGTACCCCCGGTCCACGGGCGGCTTGGCGCAGGTGCCGTCGGCGACATACGGGTAGTAGTCGGCGTTGTTGTCGTGGATCAGGTTGCGTTCGAAGCGGGCGTGGTTCTGGGGCAGTCCGGGATGGCCCGGGAAGGCGCTGTCCATCGAGGCGCCGCCCATGTTGTGGTCGAACTCGTTGTCGTGGACGTAGACGGAGTCGCCCGCGGTGCCGGAGTAGCCGACCATGTTGTGGTGGCTGCGGCAGCCGGTGATCTCGATCGAGTAGCGCGGCACCTTGTAGCCGTATCCGTCATTGATGTTCGACGCGCTGCCGGGGTAGATGCCCGAGTCCCCGTTGCCGTACGACTCACAGTTCTTGTACAGCCCGTGGTCGCTCGCGAAGGTCAGAAAGCCGTATTCGTCGTTCCACCGGGTGAGGACGGAGTCGATGACGAAGCCGTCCTGGGCGAGGACGTACAGGGAGTTGAACGTGGTCCGCTGGGCGGTGAAGTTCTTGAAGTAGACGCCGTCGGAGCCGTCCGCGCGGATCGCGTTGAGCTTCTGGTACTTGGCGTCGATGACGACATCCGTGCGCTCGGCGCCCGTCCCCTCGATCTGGAGGTTCTTCTTCCCGAAGATCGCCACCAGGTTCTGGTTGTGCGGGCACCGTGCCTGCTGCGCGTAGGACAGGATCTGGTAGCCGAGCTTGGAGTTGGGCGCCTTCAGGCGGGCGCACTCGCCCGCCGGCTTGGGCAGCGAGGGCTCCTCCTCGTACAGGCCGGGCAGGATCGCGATGTTCATGCCGGGCCTGCCGACCGCGTCGACGGCCTGCTGCAGATGGCGGTAGCCGGACTTCTGGCAGCGGTCGAACAGCTTCAGGTTCCGGGACCGCAGCCCCTCCGGGAAGCCGGATATGCGGCGCTCGAAGTCCGCCCGGTCGCTCTTGCAGACCAGCAGATCCGGTTCGCCGGTGCGATACACGGGGACACTGCCGGTTCCGTCGGGCAGGGTGACCGGACGTTCCTCGTGCGCCTGGGCGGCCGGAGCCGCGAGGAGGGCGGCGGCGAGCGCCGCCAGGATCACCAGAAGTCTTCGTGTCCACGACATGTGCGGGAGAGTAGAGCATTGTTCAACTTTTGGAACCCCCCTGCGCGTCACGAATACCGTTGACGCGCCCCGTTTCGATTCCTACGGTTGTCCATAGGATTTCTTCGGCACCGGGAGCGGCACATGAGCGGCATCGAGCAGGCGAGGAAGACGGCGGAAGGGCTGGAACATTCCGCCGGTTTCGGCAATCAGCACAGCTCGGAGGCGGTGCCGGGGGCGCTGCCGATCGGCCGCAACTCGCCCCAGCGCGCGCCCCTCGGGCTCTACGCGGAGCAGCTGAGCGGCTCGGCCTTCACCGAACCACGGGCGCACAACCGGCGTTCCTGGCTCTACCGGATCCGCCCGTCGGCCGCTCACCCGCCGTTCGCCCGCATCGACAACGGCGCGATCCGGACCGCCCCGTTCACCGAATCCGTGCCCGACCCCAACCGGCTGCGCTGGGATCCGCTCCCCCAGCCTGCGCCCGGGACGGACTTCCTGGCCGGCCTGTGGACCCTCGGTGGCAATGGCGACGCGACGCAGCGCACCGGCATGGCCGTGCATCTCTACCACGCCAACGCATCCATGACCGACCGGGTGTTCAGCGATTCGGACGGCGAGCTGCTGATCGTCCCGGAGCGCGGCGGCCTGTTGCTCCGTACCGAACTGGGCCTGCTGCGCGCCGATCCGGGGCACATCGCACTGATCCCGCGCGGCGTCCGCTTCCGCGTGGAGCTGCTCGATGCCACCGCCCGCGGCTACGTCTGCGAAAACTACGGCCAGCCGTTCGCCCTCCCCGACCTCGGCCCGATCGGCGCCAACGGCCTGGCGAACGCCCGCGACTTCCTCGCTCCCTTCGCCGCGTACGAGGACACCGAACGCCCGGTGGAGGTGGTGAACAAGTTCTGCGGGAATCTCTGGTCGGCGACCTATGACCACTCGCCGCTGGATGTGGTCGCCTGGCACGGCAACCACACTCCGTACGTCTACGATCTGCGCCGTTTCAACGTCATCGGCTCGATCAGCTACGACCACCCCGACCCGTCGATCTTCACGGTGCTGACCTCGCCGTCCGACACCCCCGGCCTGGCGGGTGTCGACTTCGTCGTCTTCGCGCCGCGCTGGCTGGTCGGCGAGGACACCTTCCGGCCCCCGTACTTCCACCGCAATGTGATGAGCGAGTACATGGGCCTGATCGAGGGCGCGTACGACGCGAAGACGGCCGGCAAGGGCGGCTTCGTCCCGGGCGGCGGTTCGCTGCACAACATGATGTCGGCGCACGGACCGGACCGGGAGACCTTCGACCGGGCGAGCGGGGCGGAGCTGAGACCGCAGAAGATCGATGACGGTCTCGCCTTCATGTTCGAGACCCGCTGGCCGGTGACGGCGACCGGGCAGGCGGCGACCGCCGGGCATCTGCAGCACGGCTACGACGACGTGTGGCAGGGTCTGAGCCGCAACTTCAGGCCGTAGGCAACGACGCCGCTTCCCGGCCCCCGCGTCGTCGCGGCCACCGTGTCGCAGTACGGAGAGACCAGGTGACCCAGGTGCCTCACATGCCCAAGACGTCCCAGGGGCCCGCCTTCGCTCCCGACTCGCTGGTCCTGAACCGCAAACTGCCGCTGTGGTACCAGGTCTCGCAGTCCTTGCGCGCCTCGATACTGGGGCGCGCCAAGGACGCCTCGGCGCGGCTGCCGACCGAGGAACAGCTCGCCGCACACTACGGCGTCAGCGTCCTGACCATGCGCCAGGCGCTCAAGGAGCTGGAGACGGAAGGGCTGATCAGCAGGCACCGGCGGCGCGGCACCTTCATCGAGCCGCGCGCCCGCCGGGTCTCGCCGGTCCGGCTGCTGGGCTCGATCGACGCGATCGTGGCCCAGCAGTCGGGCGAGCGGGCCACGGTCCTCGGCCATGGCCCGGTCGCCGTACCGGGCGATCTCACCGAACACTTCCCCGACTGCGCGGAGGTGGTCAGCTACCGCAGGCTGCGCCGCGACGGGGACAGCGGTGAGCCCACCAACTGGGCGGAGAACGCGGTGCGTCCCGAGGTGGCGGCCCGGCTTGACGTCTCCGATCTCGAACGCTGGCCGATGACCAAGGTGTTGCGCGACCGGGTCGGTGTCCGGATCGCGCGTATCACCGACACGGTCGAGGCGCGCCTCGCCGACCCGGTCACCGCCGAACTCCTCCAGGTGCCGCTACTGAGCCCGATCCTGTTCTACACGGGCGTCACGTACGACGAGAGCGGACAGGTGGTGGATGTGGCGCAGATCCGCTACCGGGGCGACCGGTTCTCGTTCTCGGTGACGGTGGAAGCGCACTGACGGCCCGCCCGGCGACGCCGTTACGATGCCGGAGGCGGCGTGGCGACGGGGAGGACGACACGGTGGCAGCACGGGCGGCGGCCGGAGCCGGCGGAGACGACGACATCCCGCTGCTCGACGACCTCATGCCATGGTCCGTACGGCCGCTGCGGACCGGCCGCCCCTGGGTCACCGCCCCGGACGCCGGTTCGCTCAAGGCCCGTTGGGAGCGGCTGGTCCGGGCCGAGGCCGCCGAGCGCGAACGGCTGTTCCGGTCCACTCGTTCCCGTACCCCGCGGACCCCGGTGGCGGCGCTTCCGGGGCAGGCCACCGGCACCGGCCGGTTCGCCCACGAGTCCGGGCCGTGCCCCGAGCCGGTACGGATCCTGCACGGCCCGTTCGACGAGCAGTGGCTGATCCCCGACCACCGGCTGATCGATGCCGCCCGTCCCGAGCTGTGGCGGGTCGCCGACGGGCACCAGCTCTTCGCCGTCGAGCACGGGTGCGTGCCCCAGGACACCGGACCGGCCCTGACCGTGACGTCGCTGCTGCCGGACGGCCATTCCCCCGCGGGCCGGCCAAGCCGGATCCGGCCGCTGTACCGGCGCCCCGGCGGTCTCGAACCCAATCTGGCCCCCGGACTGCTCGCCCTGCTCCGTGACCGCCACGGGAACACGGTCACCGATCGCTCCGTGCTGGCCTGGACGCTCGCGGCGGCCCGCCACTCCCCCGCCGGTTGCGCGGTGCCCCTGCCCGCCGACACGGAGCACTGGTCGGCGGGGGTGGAGCTGGGAGAGGAACTGCTGCGGCTGGAGCTGCGCGGTGCCCGCGGCGGGGAGCGCCCGCGGCTGCCCGGTGGGCGCCGCCCCTATGTGCGGGCCTCGGTTCCGCCCGTACCGACCGCGTTGGGGTACGACCCGGCCGACGAGACGCTCACGCTGGGCACGGGACGGATCTCGCCGGTGCCGGCCGGGGCCTGGGAGTTCCGGGTCGGCGGGGTCCGGATGCTGGAGCTGTGGTTCGAGCGCCGCACGGCGGCGGCCGGGGCACAGGACGCGGACGGCCTGGAAGCGGTCCGGCCGCGCGCCTGGCCCCAGGAGTGGACCTCGGAGCTGCTGGAACTGATCACCGTGCTCGCCCTGCTGGCCGAACTCCGGCCCCGGCAGGAGGGCCTGGCGGACGGCCCGCGGATCACAGCCGACGACCTCCGCGCGGCAGGTGTCCTGCCCGTCCCGGCCGCGGCCCGGCGGCCGGCCTCGGTACTCGACCATCAGGAAGAGGGCCCGGACGGGCAGTTCGCGCTGCTGTGACGGGCCGCCGAGGCCCGCGCACTACCGCTCGAAGGAGTCCAGCACCCGGTTCAGCGCCCGGTCGAAGACCCCCTCCAGATCGATCGGCCCGGAGTCCTCGGCGAATCCCGCCGCCATCCGCGGATACTTCCCGGTGGCGATCCGGCTGATCAGATAGCCGGTGCGCACGGCGTGCTCCTGCTCCTCGGACCAGGGCAGCGACCGGCTGCGCTCCGCCGTGGCGATCTCGTTGGCCACATAGGTGGTGACCACCCCGTTGACCATGGCGATGAGTTCCATCTTCTCGCCGAACCGTGCGTCGACGCCGTCCAGGAGGCTGAGCGTGTACTCCAGATACCGCAGCGCGTTCGGGCTGAAGCCGTACACGGGTGACATCAGCCGGGGCACCCAGGTGTGGCGGTGCATCATCGCGCGGGCCTGATGGGCCAGCGCGATGAGATCGGCACGCCAGTCGCCGGACGGCTCCGGGAACTCGTACCCGCCGCTGACCGCGTCGAGCATCAGCTCGTACAGATCCTCCTTGCGCGGCACGTAGTTGTACAGCGACATCGTGCCGCAGCCGAGCTCGGCGGCCACTTTCCGCATGGACACCGCGTCGAGCCCCTCCGCGTCCGCGATGCGGACGGCGGCCGCCGCGATGTCGGCGCGGCTGAAAGCGGGCCTGGGGCCTCGGCCCGCACGCTCGGGGCGCGCCCAGATCACTTCGGGTACAGCGGGTCGCCCCACCATTGATCATCACCTCTCCCACCATCGTAGTTACGTACACCGTACGTAGTGCGGTACGGTGGCCGCATGACAACTACGTACGCTGTACTTAGTGAAGGTCTGGAGAAGCGCTACGGCGATGTCCACGCGCTACGGGGACTCGATCTCGCGGTCGCCGAGGGCACCGTCTGCGGAGTACTGGGGCCGAACGGCGCGGGCAAGACCACGGCCGTCCGGGTCCTCACCACGTTGACACCCCCGGACGGCGGCAGCGCCCGGGTGGCGGGCCACGACGTGGTGCGCGAGGCGGCTGCGGTGCGCGCGGCGATCGGCGTGACCGGGCAGAACGCCTCGGTCGACGGCGAACTGTCCGGCCGGCAGAACCTGCGGCTCTTCGCCAAGCTGCTCCGGTTCCGCGGCCAGGCCGCGCGCACCCGCGCCGACGAGCTCCTGGAGCGCTTCGAGCTGACGGAGGCCGCCGACCGCCCCGCCCGCACCTACTCGGGCGGCATGCGCCGCCGCCTCGACCTCGCCGCCAGTCTGCTGACCCGCCCCCGGGTGCTGTTCCTGGACGAGCCGACCACCGGACTCGACCCGCACAGCCGCAACCAGATCTGGACGGCCGTACGGGAACTGGCCGACCGGGGCACGACCGTCCTGCTCACCACGCAGTACCTGGAGGAGGCCGACCAACTGGCCGACGACATCGTGCTGATCGACCGGGGCCGGGCCGCCCACCGCGGAACCCCCACCGAGCTGAAGGCCCGCATCGGCAGTTACGCCGAAGTCGTCGTCCCCCATGATTCCGCGCTGGTCCCGGCGGCAGCCGTACTCGATCAGCTCACCGGCACCGAACCGGTACTCGACCACGAGCGCCGCACCGTGGGCGCCGTCACGACCGACATCACGCTCACCCTCCCCCGTATCGTCCGCGAACTCGACGCGGCGGACGTACCGCTGGTCGACGCGAGCCTGCGCCCGCCGACGCTCGACGAGGTCTTCCTCCGCCTGACCGGCCGCGGCGACGGCCGCACCTCCCCACCCCTGAAGGAGACGGCAGCATGAGCGGCATCGCACCGGCCCACGAGCCGAACGTCGCACCGGCCACGAGCGCCCCGGTCGCCGACGCCCTGGCCATGCTGGGCCGCCATCTGCAGCGGATCAAGGCCGCGCCGGGTGTCATGATCCTGACCCAGACCATGCCGATCACGATGCTGCTGTTCTTCGGCTACGTGTTCGGCAGCGCGCTGGCCATGCCCGGCCAGGAGTACCGCGCGTTCCTGGTGCCGGGGCTGCTGGCGTCGACGGCGGCCAACGGCATCATGGTCGGGATGTTCCAGGCCTCGCAGGACAGTGACCGCGGGGTGATGGACCGGTTCCGTACGCTGCCGATGAGCCGGCCCGCCGTACCGTTCGGCCAGACCGCCGCAGATCTGCTGACCACCGCCATCGGCATGATCCCGCTGATCCTCGTCGGGCTCGCGGTCGGCTGGCGGATCGAGGGCGGCCCGCTCGCCGCTCTGGGGGCCTTCGGGCTGCTCCTGCTCCTGCGGTTCGCCACGTCGTGGCTGGGCTGCTGGCTGGGCCTGCTCATCCGCAACGAGGAGGTCGCCGGCCAACTGGGCAGCGCCACCTTCATCCTGCCGCTGCTGTCGAATGCGTACATCCCGACCGACAACCTGCCCGGCTGGCTGCGGACGGTCGCGGAGTGGAACCCGATCAGCGCGATGGCCTCGGCCACCCGCGAGCTGTTCGGCAACGCGTCCCCGGCGGCCGACGCCGCCTGGCCGGTCGCCCATCCGGTGGCCGGGACGCTCGCCTGGTCGGTGGCGCTCCTCGCGGTGTTCGTGCCGCTGGCCGTACGGCGTTACGCGCGCGGCGGCGAATGACCCCGGCGCACCCCGGTCACCGGGGCAGCGCGGTGGGTTGGTCCAGGGCGCCGAGCAGGCTGATGAAGCTCGACTCCAGGAAGGCGCCGAGCTCCGCCGGGGCGTCGGGCCCGCCGGGCGGCCAGCTGGTGACGGCCTCCTCCGCGAACGCCATCCAGGCCCTGGCCGCGACCGGCAGCCGCGGCGAGTCCGGCATCCCGAGCCGCCGCTGGGCCTCCTCCACCCGCCGGGCGAGGACGCCCCTGGTGCGCTCGACGATGTCCTCCACCGTCGGCTGACCGCCGGCGGCGCCGCGGACCAGGGCGAGGTACACCTTGCGGTGCTCCAGTACGTACGCCACGAAGCCGGTGATGAACGACCGCAGCCAGGGGATGGGCTCCAGCGAGTAGTCCGGTTCCGTGGCTGCGGCGAAGCCGTCGCACTCCTGACGCACGACGGCGCGGTAGAAGTCCCGCTTGGAGTCGAAGTAGTGGAAGAGCAGCCCCCGGGAGATACCGGCGCGGCGCGCCACCTCGTCCGTGGAGAGCTCGTCCAGCGACCGGTCGGCGAGCATGTCCAGCCCGATGGCGACCAACTGGGCCCTTCGTTCGTCGGGGCTCAGGCGCGCGGCTCGCTTCTCGGGCATGCGAGCAGTCTAGTAAGTACTTCGGTGCCGAACTATTTGGGCATACCGCTCGGCATGGGCCGGATGCCTCGGCGAGCACACCGAAGCGCTGCTGCGGACCCCGGGGATGACGGGAGGGCGGACAGCAGCGCAGCGCCGCGACGGCGCGGTCACCCGAGCGAGCGGGCCGGCCGGGGAGCCCGAGCAGTGGACCGATGCGCGGTCGTGACGGACCGTCGGGTCAGTGGCGGCTGCCGAAGAGCGAGCGGCGCAGTCGTCGCAGCGGCGCGAAGAGCGAGACTCGCGCACTCCTGCTCCGACGGCTGTGGGCGGGGTCGCGCGAGGTGAGCTCGCGCATCAGCAGCGTCGCCTCCGCCGTCTCCCGCTGCGGGACGGCAGGGCCGCCGAGCACCGCGAGATGGCGGTCGAGGCGCGAACTCGTCGCACTGCTTCCGCATGTGATCGCAGGCACACGCGGCCTGCTGCGCATCGCTATCTGTTCCATGTCACTCCCCACCCGTACGAGGGCACCCGCCCCGGGCAGGTTAACCCTATCCCCCCGCGACGACACCCGTGTATCCCGGTCACAGGATTGAGCACACACATACGGAGGTTGACGTCCGGCATCCGAATCCGCCCGATTCCAGGGCGAGTTGGACAGAACGGAAGTGGTTCGTCCGCGATGGCCCGCCGGCTGCCGGACGGAGACCCCTGCGAACGGGGCCTCCTGCCCGCCGGCCTGCCGGACGGGCCCGGCGCATGACGGAGCGGGGATCAGGCTGCCGAGTTCAGGACCGGCAGATAGCCGCCCGACTGTCCGGCCGCGGTGGGGTGGTAGGACTCACCGATGTCGAGCCAGTTGAGGCTGTGCGGCCAGGCGCTTCCGGAGCAGATCTCGTGTCCGGTGAACTTCCCCGCGACATCGGCGTAGGTGAAGCCGTGGTCGGCGGCACGCTTGGCGGTCGCCGCGTTCAGGTAGTCGGCGGCACCGTTGATCGCGGTACGCACCTTGTCGCTCAGGCCGACGACGCAGCTGCCGCCGATCTTGTAGAAGCGCGGGTACCCGAGGACGACCACGCGGGCGGACGGCGCCTTGGCGCGGATCGCCGAGTACACCGAGTCGAGGTTGCCGGGCAGGGTGGTGTCGACATAGCTGCGAGCCGTGGCGATCCGGCTGAGGCAGGTGGCCTCCGACTGGAGGACGCAGGTGGTCATGACGTCGGAGAAGCCCGCGTCGTTGCCGCCGATGGAGATCGAGACGAGGTCGGTCGAGGCGTTCAGGGGGCCGAGCTGACCGGCCTTGACATCACTCGTGCGGGCGCCCGAGCAGGCGGTGAAGGCGAAGGACGAGGGCGAGTTGGCGGCGGCCCAGAGCGCGGGGTAGGCCTTCGTGCTGCGCTTGCAGTCCCCACTGGCGCTGTCGTAACTGCCGGATCCGACACCCGAGGAGTACGAGTCCCCGAGTGCGACGTAGTCGACGGACGAGGCGGCGTTGGCCGTGGTCGCTCCGGTCAGCGCGAGTACGGCGCCGAGCAGGAGCGATGACGAGAACGCCACGAGTCTGGATATCTTCATGGGACCTCCCTGGGACCGACCGGCAGGATCTCCGCCTGGTCTGCCGTGTCCGTGGTAGCAGCACCCGCACCTCCACCGGAAGTGTTCATGCCAAGTCGATCCAACGAGTTCTCCCACGCGCCGCCTTGAGGTCGCGTCATGTCCGCGGTCCGGCCGTCGGGGACTTCGACCTCCGAAGCGGGGAGGAAGGTGGTGAAACCCGGGTGCGTCGGGTGCTCCCTTGCCGGATCATGGGCGCCATGCCTGCCAACCCCGAGTCCGCTCTGCCGATCCGGCTCACCGTCGACGACAGCGATTCCCCGTCCGACGTCGTCGACGCGCTGTTCCTCGGCCGCTTCGCGACGGGCGAGCAGCCGTACTCGCACAGCTCGTCCCTGGACCGCGTCAAGGCCGGGGCGACCCTGCTGCCTCCGGCGGCCAAGGTGCTGCGGGCCGCGCGCGACGACGACCGCAGCGCCACGCTGGCCGAGGGCGACGGCTGGACGCTGCTCATCTCGCGGTGGAACCGCGGCGCCGACGTCACGGTCACCGCCACCAGCGCGGAGCTGGCCCGCAAGGTCCTCGGCCAGGCGACGGACGGCGCCCAGGACGAACCGGAACCGCAGCCCGAGAACGTGACGATGGGGTTCTGGTACGTGTCCCCGCGCCGCGGCCCGTACCGCACCACCCGGCAGATCGCCGCCGGCACCTGGGACGAGGTCCGCGCCAACTACACCGCGCCGGTGGCCGATGCCATGGACCGGCTGATGAAGGTCACACCCGATGACATCGCGGGTCGGCTGCTCCTGCTGCACGGTCCGCCCGGCACCGGCAAGACCTCCGCGCTGCGCACCCTCGCGCGCTCGTGGCGGGACTGGTGCCAGGTCGACTGCGTGCTCGATCCGGAGCGGCTCTTCAACGACGTCGGCTATCTGATGGACATCGCGATCGGCGAGGACGACGGCACGGCGAAGGGCCGCTGGCGGCTGCTGCTCCTGGAGGACTGCGACGAGTTGATCCGCGGTGAGGCCAGACACACGGCGGGCCAGGCACTCTCCAGGCTGCTGAACCTCACCGACGGACTGCTGGGCCAGGGACGCAACGTGCTCGTGGGCGTCACCACCAACGAGGACCTGGAGCGGCTCCACCCGGCGGTGGTCAGGCCCGGCCGCTGCCTCGCCAGGATCGAGGTGGGACCACTGACCCGCGGGGAGGCGGTGGGCTGGCTGGGTACGGAGGAAGGACTCGGCCGCGAGGGCGTCACGCTCGCCGAGCTGTACGCGTTGCGGCGCGGCAGCGGTCCCGCGTCGGTGCCGAAGCAGGACTCGGGCGCGGACGCGGGCCTGTATCTCTGAGCCCGGCGGCCCGTCGCCCTCGGCCGCCGGACGGGCCGGAGGACCGAGCCGGTCCGGCGGCCGAGGGCGGATCCGCCACCGGTCGGCCCGAGATCCGGATCAACGGGCCGCGTCGGCCCCGGTCGCGGCCCCGGCAACGGCAACGGCAACGGATCAGTGCGCCGCGTACGCCGCCCGTACCGCGTCCTCGGCCAGGGACAGCGCCTCGGCCCGCGACAGCCCCAGCCGCCGGGCCTGCTCCGCGTACTCCTGGGCGGCGGCGGCCGCATGACGGTCCGCCGCGTCCCCGGCGGCGGCGATGAACGTGCCGTTGCGCCCACGGGTCTCGATCACCCCGTCGGTCTCCAGCGCCCGGTACGCCTTGGCCACGGTGTTCGCGGCGAGGCCGAGCTCCTCGGCGAAGCCGCGTACGGTCGGAAGTCTGAAGCCGACGGGCAGCGCGCCGGAGCGGGCCAGCTCGGAGATCTGCGTGCGCAGTTGCTCGTACGGGGCGGTACCGGCGTCCGGGTCAAGAGCGATCTTCAGGGTCACGCCCCGATTCTCCCCCACCGGCCGGAAAATCAGGGGCGGCCCGAGCGTGCCCGCGCGTAATGTCCGGCCCATGACTGTCCTCGTTCGCGATTTCCTGCCCGCCGATGCCGAGGCCTGGGCGCGGATCCGGCGTTCCGCACTGCCCTACATCGTGACGACTCCCGAGCAGGTCGCCTTCGATCTGTCCTCCGCCCATCCCGGCAAGCGCTACCAGCTGCTGGTCGCCGAGGAGGACGGGGAGCTCATCGGGACCGCGCAGGTCGGCCTCGTCCACGACAGCCCCGAACCCGGCCAGGCGTTCTTCAACCCGTACACGCACCCGCACCGCACCGGTCGCGGGGCGGGTGGGTTGCTGCTGAGCACGGCCGAGGAGTACCTGGCGCGGGAGGGCGCACTCGCGATCTACACCTGGGTACTCGACGCCCCGTCGAACCGCGCCTTCGCGGAGAAGCGCGGCTACACGGCCGGCCGCTCGGCCCACTTCCTCCATCTCGACCTGGCCCACAGGGTGCTGCCGCCCCGTCAGGAGCTGCCGAAGGGCGTCGAGTTGCGTACCGCCGCCGACTTCGCGGACGACCCGCGCCCGCTCTTCGAGGCGGACGCCGAGACCACGGCCGACGAGCCGAGCGACACCCCGGCCGAACTGTCCGACTACGAGGACTGGCTCCGGCAGACCTGGCGCCGCCCCGGATTCGACCACGCGCTCACGTCGGTCGTGGTCGTCGACGGAGAGGTGGCGGCGTTCAGCGCGGCGCAGACCGACGGACTGACCCGCTACATGTCGGGGATGACCGGAACCCGCCGGGCGTACCGCAACCGGGGCCTGGCCAGGCTCGCCAAGAACGACTCGCTGCACCGGGCGCGTGCCGCCGGATACACGGACGCGTACACCGGCAATGACGCGGACAACGGTCCGATGCTGGCCGTCAATCGATGGTTCGGCTACGAAATCTGTTCCACGGAGGTGCGCCATGTCCGCAAGCTCGGCTGAGACCGCGCTGGTGGTCGCCCTGGTGAAGGCCGGGCGGACCAAGATCCGCTATCCGGCGGACGTGGTCCGCGACGACGGCACCCGGGTGACGGTGCGTGCGCCCTGGGCGGCGCCGGGGGTCCGCGACTTCGGCTTCGTACGGTTCGAGCCGGGGGATGTGTTCACCGAGCACTACTGGCGCGACCGCTGGTTCGCCGTGAAGGAGGTCCGTGGCGGCACGGGCGGACTCAAGGGCTGGTACTGCGACATCACCCGTCCCGCCGTGCTGCGGGACGGAGAGCTCTTGGTCGAGGATCTGGACCTGGACCTGTGGGTGTCGGCGGACGGTTCGTCCGTGCTGCGGCTGGACGAGGACGAGTTCGAGGAGAGCGGGCTCGCCGAACGCGACCCCGCGGCGGCCGGGGCGGCCCTCCGGGCACTGGACGAACTGGAACACCTGGCCCGCACGGAGGGCCTCGCGGCGCTGCTGGCCTGAAGCCCGAAGCCGCCGTCCGTCCGCCGGAGTTCCCGCCGCAGGAACCCCGGGCGGTCGACGCCCCGGCCGCGACGGTCCGCCGCGCACCGGGCCCACGGAGTGCGCCCGGTGCACGGCAGTGGGTCCGGGACCCGCTCCCGCCCTCATGCGCACTGGCCGGGAACCGTTTGCGTGAGGACCGGTTGATCCAAGACCGACCGGCACGTGGGGGGTGAGAGAAGGAGCGGGGCTGGGTGCGTGCAGCTGCAAGGCGGAGGAGGAAGGCAACGCGAAGGGGGCCCCTCCCCTGCCTTTCGGGCCATGGGGGAATTGTCGACCGACGACAACGCCGCAGATGTGCGTACCCAGCCCCGCGACGCCGCACCCCATGTGCCGGTCGGTCCTAGACCGACCGGCACGTGGGGGGTGGGAGAAGGAGCGGGGCTGGGTGCGTGCAGCTGCAAGGCGGAGGAGGGAGGCAACGCGGAGTGTTGTCGACCGACGACAACGCCGCAGATGTGCGTACCCAGCCCCGCGACGCCGCACCCCATGTGCCGGTCGGTCTAAAGTGCTCAGGCCAGTTACCCACCCGGTGACCTGAGAAGGAATCACGGAATATGCCGACTGAGACGTTCGAGTTTCAGGTGGAAGCGCGCCAGCTTCTGCAGATGATGATCCACTCGATCTACTCGAACAAGGACGTGTTCCTGCGCGAACTCGTCTCCAACGCCTCCGACGCGCTCGACAAGCTGCGACTCGAAGCACTTCGCGACGACTCGCTCGGCGCCGACGTGTCCGACCTCCACATCGACATCGAGACCGACCAGCAGGCCCGCACGCTGACCGTGCGGGACAACGGCATCGGCATGTCGCACGACGAAGTCGTCCAGCTCATCGGGACCATCGCGAACTCGGGCACGGCGAAGTTCCTGCGGGAACTCAAGGAGGCCGAGGACACCGCCGCGGCCGAGGGGCTGATCGGCCAGTTCGGTGTCGGGTTCTACTCCAGCTTCATGGTGGCCGACGAGGTCACGCTGCTGACCCGGCGCGCGGGCGAGAGCCAGGGCACCCGCTGGACGTCGAGCGGCGAGGGCACGTACACGATCGAGACCGTCGACAGTGCCCCCCAGGGCACCGCGGTCACGCTGCGGCTCAAGCCGGAGGACGCCGACGACCGGCTCTACGACTACACCTCCCCGTGGAAGATCAGGGAGATCGTCAAGCGGTATTCGGACTTCATCACATGGCCCGTCCGCATGGCCGCGGAGACCGCCTCCGACGACAGCGCGGAGCCCGGTGAGGGGGCCGAAGGCGATGCCCCGCGCGCACCCGAGACCCTGAACTCGATGAAGGCCCTCTGGGCCCGCTCGCGCGACGAGGTCACGGACGACGAGTACCACGAGCTGTACAAGCACATCAGCCACGACTGGATCGCCCCGCTCGAAACCATCCGGCTGCAGGCGGAGGGCACGTTCGAGTACCAGGCACTCCTCTTCATCCCGTCGCACGCGCCCCAGGACCTCTTCATGCAGGGGTACAAGCGCGGCATCCAGCTCTATGTGAAGCGCGTCTTCATCATGGACGACTGCGAAGCGCTGATGCCGCCGTACCTGCGCTTCGTGAAGGGTGTCGTCGACGCGCAGGACCTGTCGCTCAACGTGTCGCGCGAGATCCTCCAGCAGGACCGCCAGATCCAGCTGATGCACCGGCGTCTGGCGAAGAAGGTGCTGTCGACGGTCAAGGACATGATGTCCGCCGATCCGGAGCGCTACGCCACGTTCTGGCGGGAGTTCGGCCGCGTCCTCAAGGAGGGGCTGCTGAGCGACTTCGAGAACCGTGACGCCATCCTCGGCGTGGCCTCCTTCGCCACGACCCACGACAAGGACGAGCCGACCACACTGCGGCAGTACGTGGAACGGATGAAGGACGGCCAGGAGCACATCTACTACATCACGGGCGAGTCCCGGCAGGCCGTCGAGAACTCCCCGCACATGGAGGCCTTCCGGGCCAAGGGCGTCGAGGTGCTGCTGCTGACCGATCCCGTCGACGAGGTGTGGGTCGAGGCGGAACCCGAGTTCGACGGCAAGCAGTTGCGGTCCGTCGCCAAGGGCGAGGTCGACCTCGGTACCGAGGAGGAGAAGAAGGAGGCCGCGACCGAGCGCGAGAACCGGCAGCAGGAGTACGCGGATCTGCTCGCCTGGATGACGGACCGGCTGAGCGGGACCGTCAAGGAGGTACGGCTCTCCTCGCGCCTCACCGTCTCGCCCGCCTGCATCGTCTCGGACGCGCACGACGTGACACCGGCGCTGGAGAACATGTACCGCGCCATGGGCCAGCCCGTCCCCCACGTCAAGCGCATCCTCGAACTCAACCCGGAGCACCTGCTGGTCAGCGGCCTCAACCGGGCGCACTCCGAGAAGAGTGAGGAGTCCGGTACCGGCCTGGAGGAGACGGCCGAGCTCCTCCACGACCTGGCGCTGCTGGCCGAGGGCGGCGAACTCGGCGACCCGTCGCGCTTCGTCAGGCTGATGGCCGACCGCCTTGAGCGGACCCTGTGAGCCGAGGCCACGACACCCCGGACAGCCCCCGCGGCCCGTCCGGGGGATCAAGGCCGGACGGGCCCTGAGAGCTGCCCCGTGGCTGCGGGGGCAGGCAAGTCCCCACGGCCGGCGGATCAGGGCCGGACGGGCCCTGACGGCCGTCCCGTGGCTGCGGGGGCGGGCAAGTCCCCGCGCCGCCGGGGTCCGGCCCTCCGGCGCCCGGACAAGCGGACCGTCGAGCGGAACGCCGAGGCGGTCCGCGTCCGACGGCAGGAGACCCGGCCGGCGATCGGCACGGGGGCGCGGGCCGGGGGCACCGGGGTGCTCCTCGCCGGCCGGGCCGGCATCCGCTCCGACCGGATCACCGGACGGAGCGGACGGTTCGACTCCTCCGGGGAACGGCCTCGGTCGGACGACGGGACATCAGCTTCCGAAGCCGAGGCCGAGCCGGTCGAGGGTCTTGAGCCAGAGGTTGCGTCGCCCGGAGTTCTCGTCCGCGCGGGCGAGAGACCACCTGGTGGCCTGGATCCCGGCCCATCGGACCGGTTCCGGCGGAAACGGGAGGGGCTTGCGCCGCACCATCTCCAGTCGGGTCCGCTCGGTGCGCTCGCCCGCCAGCAGGTCGAGCATCACCTCGGCGCCGAAGCGGGTCGCCCCCACGCCGAGGCCGGTGAATCCGGCCGCGAAGGCGACCCGGCCCTGGTGAGTGGTGTCGAAGAACGCGGAGAAGCGGGTGCAGGTGTCGATCGCGCCGCCCCAGGTGTGGGTGAAGCGCAGCCCTTCCAGTTGCGGGAAGGTCCGGAAGAAGTGCCGGGCCAGGGTGGCGAAGGTCTCCGGCCGCTGGTCGTGCTCGGCACGCACCCGGCCCCGGTAGTGGTAGAGGGTGTCGTAGCCGCCCCACAGGATGCGGTTGTCGGTCGAGAGCCGCACGTAGTGGAACTGGTTGGCGGCGTCGGAGAATCCCTGCCGGTTGCGCCAGCCGATGGAAGCAAGCTGTTCGTCCGTCAGCGGCTCCGTCATCAGCGCGTAGTCGTACACGGGGACGGTGTAGAGGCGGTGCCGCTTGACCAGGGAGGGGAAGGCGTTGGTCGCGAGCGCGACCCGGTTCGCCAGAACGCGTCCGTACGGGGTCCGCACCGTGATCCCCGGTCCGGTCTCCTCGATGGCCGTTGCCCGGGTGCGCTCGTGGATGCGTACGCCGAGGTCCAGACAGACCTGCTTGAGGCCCCACGCGAGACGTGCGGGGTTGAGCATCGCCGTGCCCTCGTCGTCCCGGAGCGCGCCCAGGAAGGTCGGTGAGTTGATCTCGGCGCGGGTCTGGTCGGCGTCGAGCACCGTCTGCTCGGAGCCGTACCGGGCGGCGAGCGCGGCCAGCTCGTGCAGGTCGTCGACCTGGTACGGCTCGGTCGCCACGTTGAGAGCGCCGGTGCGCTCCCAGTCGCAATCGATGCCGTAGCTCTTGATCGTGTCCTCGATCGCCTGGAGGTTCCGCATGCCGAGCCGTTCCAGCTCGGCAAGCTCGTCGGGCCAGCGTTCGAAGCCGTTGCCCAGACCATGGGTGAGGCTGGACTCGCAGAAACCGCCGTTGCGCCCGGACGCGGCCCAGCCGATCTCCTCGCCCTCGATCAGCACGACGTCACGGGAGGGGTCGCGCTCCTTGGCGATCAGAGCGGTCCACAGGCCGCTGTAGCCGCCACCGACCACGAGCAGATCGCAGCGGGTGTCGGCGACCAGGGCCGATGTGGCCTGCGGCCGACCGGGGTCGTCCAGCCAGAACGGGGTGGGGCTGGCGTCCTGGAGCGCGCGGACGGGATCCATGGAGGACTCCTCGGGTGGTGCGTGGAGCGGCTGGGCCTACGGGTCCCGCCATGAGACTCCACTCCCAGAAGTGTGTCAACGCAGTTGACGTAAGCCACACCACGCCGCGGCTCCCCCGGAACCGAGGCCGACTCGGCCAGGACCTCGGCCGCGATCCACCCGGTCCGCGTCCGGGCGGGCCGCAGGGCGAGGGCGCCCGATCCGGACTCAGCCGGTCTTCCCGCCCGCCCGGGGCAGCCTGGCCTCGACGGCGTCGAGCAGCAGCTCCAGCGCGAACGGATAGCCACTGAGCATCATGTCGGCCGCCAGCAGTTGCGCGGTGGCGGCGATATGCGGGTAGGCACTCGCGTCCAGGCGGCCGTAGCGGTCCTGCCACACCTGGAGATCGGCCGCCTGCGCGGGAGCCGGCAGCGCGAGCGCCGCCGCGTCCAGGGCCGCGAAGGCGAGCGCCTGGTCCACGAAGGCGTGATAGATCCGCACCGCCTCCCGGTCACCGAAGCCCGCCGACCGCAGCACGCCGAGGACCCTCTCCACGGCCCGCATCTCGTTGTCCCGCCCGGTCGTCCGGTGCGCCGCCAGCAGGGCGGCCTGCGGATGCGCCTGGTACGAGGCGTGGACGCGCAGACCCAGCTCGCACAGGTCGGTACGCCACTCGCCGGTGGACCGCCAGCCGAGCTGGGCACGGCCGATGAGCTCGTCGGCGACTGCCAGCAACAGGTCGTCGGTGTTGCGGAAGTACCGGTAGAGCGCACTGGGGTCGGCGCCCAGCGCCGCTCCCAGCCGCCGGACCGTCAACGCGTCCGCACCGTGCTGCCCGACCAGCCGCAGGGCCGTCTCCACGATGACCTGCTCGGACAGCACCGTGCCCTGCTTCGTCGGCCTTCTGCGCCGCCGCTGCGGCTCCGGAACCACACGCTCATTCATGGCGCGGAGCTTATGACAACGCCATTGACGTGTGAAGGGGGCAACGGTTTCATGGCCTGCCATCCGGGCCCTCCGCCCACCTCCCCCTGCGCAAGGCGACGATCCGTTGGTGGTACCAGTGAAAAGTGCAAGCACCACGCCGATAAGAAGCGCCCAGGCCCCCCAGGCCACGATGCGGAAGTCCATAGGCGTCGTCGACGGCATCGTCCTCGCCGCGTCGAGCACCGCGGCGACCAGCAGTATCGGCATCGGACTCGGTCTGATGGCGAGCATCGTCGGCCTGCACCTACCGGCGATCATGCTGTTGGCCTTCCTGCCCGTGCTCGGCATCGCCGGCGGCTACGGGCGGCTCAACCGCATCGAACCCAACGCCGGCAGCAGCTACAAGTGGGTCGGCGACATCTTCAGCCCCTGGCTGGGATTCCTGATCGGATGGGTCAACGTCGTCGGCACCATCGTGTTCATGGCCTACACCACCACGATCACGGGCTCGGCGACCATCCAGCTCCTCGGCCAGGCCTCCGTCCACAGCGTCGCCGGTCTCTCCCTCGATCCGGACTCCACCCTCCAGTCCACCCTGCTCGGCATGGCCGTCCTGGTCGCCGCCGCGCTGGTCGCGGTCCGCGGGCTCGACCTCGCGGCGCGTCTGCAGAAGTACCTGCTGATCTTCGAGTACGGCGTGCTGCTCGCCTTCTGCGGCTACGGTCTGTTCGCCGGGGACCAGCCCTTCTCGCTCCAGTGGTTCAACCCCTTCGACATCCCCTCGGCCGCGGCCCTCGCCCAGGGCATGGTGCTCGCGGTCTTCTGCTACTGGGGCTTCGAGTCGGTCTTCAGCGTCGGGGAAGAGGTCAGTGACCCGCGGGACGCCTCCCGCGGCGGATTCATCGCCCTGACCGTCATGCTGCTCCTCTTCCTGCTCGCCGGCACCGCCTTCCAACGGGTCCTGCCGCTGGACGAACTGGCCGACAACGGCGCGCAGGGACTCGCCTACTTCGGTATGAAGCTCGCCGAGCAGCCGCTGGCCGCTCTGCCGCTCATCGCCCTCATGTTCTCCGCGGTGGCGTCGCTCCAGGCCTCGGTCATCCCCACCGCCCGCGGCATGTACGCGATGGGCCGCGACGGCGTTCTCGGCCCCGTCTGGACGCGCCTGCACCCCAAGCACGGGACCCCCGCCGTCGGCACCCTGCTGATCACCGCGATCGCCCTGCTCCTCGCCACGATGTCGCTGGTCATCCCCACCGTCAACGACTTGATCTTCGCCGCCGTCAACGCGATCGGCATTCTCGTCGCCCTCTACTACGCCCTCACCGCCGCGGCCGCCGCGGTGCGCTTCCGCCACCTGCTGCGCACGTCACCGCTGGAGGCCCTGCGCGCGGTCGTCGGACCGGTGCTCGGCGCGCTCGCGCTGCTCGCCACCGGCGGCTACCTCACCTGGACCTTCTACAGCTCCACCGATCACTTCGAAGTCTCCGCCGACAACGGCTGGTTCGCACTGCTCGTCCCGGTCCTGATGATCGGTTCCGGACTGCTGGCCGCCGCGTGGGCCCGCTGGCACCACCGGTCGCCCTACTTCATCGGTAGCCATGACGCCGCCGACGGCGAACCCGACACCGCCGTCTGACCGGCGCCCCGCTGACACGCGGCGCGGACCGCGACGCCTCGTTCCCCCCAGCGTTCCGTTCGCGGACCGCCGACCCACCAGGAGCACCTCCCATGACCCAGGCCGATCTGGTCTTCACCCAAGGCCCCGTGCACACCGGGGACCCCGCCCGCACCCGGGCGAGCAGCCTCGCCGTCACCGGGGAGCGGATCTCGGCCGTCGGCCATGACGAGGTACGGGAGCTGATCGGCCCGAAGACCGAAGTGGTCGACCTCAGGGGCAAGCTGCTGCTTCCCGGCTTCCAGGATTCCCACATCCACGCCGTCTACGGCGGCCTGGAGCTCGCCGAGTGCGACCTCAGCGGCACCGTGGGAGTCGACGAATACCTGCACCGCCTCAGCGAGTTCGCCCTTGCCCACCCCGACAGCACCTGGATCACCGGTGGCGGCTGGTCCCTGGAGAGCTTCGAGGGCGGCCTCCCTACCCGGCAGCTGCTCGACTCGGTGGTACCGGACCGGCCGGTGTACCTGGTCAACCGCGACCACCACGGTGCCTGGGCCAACACCCGCGCGCTCGAACTCGCGGGCATCACCCGGGACACCCCGGACCCCGCCGACGGCCGGATCGAACGGGAGGGCGACGGCACACCGAGCGGCGTCCTCCAGGAAGGCGCCACCGGCCTGGTGGCCCGGCTGGTGCCCGAGAAGACCGCCGCCGACCGCCTCGACGGCCTGCTGCGCGCGCAGCGGCTGCTCCACTCGCTCGGGATCACCGGCTGGCAGGACGCCCTGCTCGGCGTGTTCAACGGCCAGCCCGACCCCTCCGACGCGTATCTCACCGCCGCCCGCGAGGGAACTCTCACCGCCCGCGTCAACGGCGCGCTCTGGTGGGACCGCGGCCGGGGCTCCGACCAGATCCCGGAGCTGGTCTCCCGCCGCGAGGAACTGGCCCACGGCAGGTTCCGGGCCGGCTCGGTGAAGATCATGCAGGACGGCATCGCGGAGAACTTCACCGCCGCGATGACCACCCCATACCTGGACGGCTGCGGCTGTGCCACCGCCAACAGCGGCCTGAGCTTCGTCGACCCGGTCGCTCTGCGCGCTTATGTCACCGAGCTCGACGCGCTCGACTTCCAGGTGCACTTCCACGCTCTCGGCGACCGCGCGGTGCGCGAGGCACTGGATGCGATCGAGGCGGCCCGCACCGCCAACGGCCGCCGTGCCACCCGACACCACCTCGCTCACCTGCAGGTGGTCCACCCCGACGACATCCCGCGCTTCGCCAGGCTCGGGGCGATAGCCAACATCCAGCCGCTCTGGGCCTCGCACGAGCCACAGATGGACGAGCTGACCATCCCCTTCCTGGGCCCCGAGCGCGCCGCCCGGCAGTACCCCTTCGGTTCCCTGCTGCGGGCCGGCGCGACGCTCGCGGCAGGCAGCGACTGGTCCGTGAGCAGCCCCGACCCGCTCGCCGGAATCCATGTCGCCGTCAACCGGATGCAGCCCGGGGCAACCGACGGCCGGGTCTTCCTACCCGAACAGCGGCTCGACCTCGCCACCGCCGTCGCCTCCTACACGGCGGGCTCGGCCCACGTCAACGGCACGGACGACGCCGGTACCCTGCGGCCGGGCCACCTCGCCGACCTGGTGGTCCTCGACCGGGACATCTTCACCAACCCGGCCGAGGAGATCCACACGGCCCGGGTTCTGCAGACCTACGTGGGCGGGGCGCTGGTGCACTCCACCTCCTGACAGCCGTGCCAACG
The DNA here is from genome assembly GCF_055584025.1 of Streptomyces sp. NPDC104309. Taxonomy (NCBI): domain Bacteria; kingdom Bacillati; phylum Actinomycetota; class Actinomycetes; order Kitasatosporales; family Streptomycetaceae; genus Streptomyces; species Streptomyces sp. NPDC104309. The sequence goes on from NZ_JBVJMV010000003.1 coordinate 413,934, forward strand.
GTCCCCGGCCGCCCCCGGGGACACTCCCCCGCGCTCGCCCGCGCCCGGCACGACGAGGGCATCGGCCTCGTCCTGTGCGCCACGGCCTCGCGGTCGTCCGGCACATCACCGACGAGACGGCCTAGCCGGGGCGGAAGGACCAGCGAATCCGGTCCCACGACACCGTCCTGACCAGCCCCGGCACCCCGCACCCGCCACCCGGCCCCGGGGCCGCGGCCCCGGACGCGGTCCGGCCCGCATCCGGCGAATGGCGCCGCGCGCCCACCCGGCTCCTCCGATTCATCACAAAGGACCCTCACATGACCGATCTCACCGACCTCGCCTATCTGCCGGCCACCGAGGCCCTGCGCCGCTTCCGTGACCGTTCCCTCTCGCCGGTCGAGCTGATGACCGCGATCATCGCGCGTGCCGAAGCCGTCGAGCCGAAGGTCAACGCCCTTGCCGAGCAGACCTTCGAGGAGGCACTCGCCGCCGCCCGCGAGGCCGAAGTCCGGTACGGGGGCAAGGGCGAAGCACCCCGCGCGCTGGAGGGCCTCGCCGTCGCGACGAAGGAGGAGCAGCCCATCGCGGGGCGCCTCAGCACGGACGGCTCCCTGGCGTTCCAGGGGGAGATCGCCGAACAGACGCACCCGGTGATCGAGCGGGTCCAGGCCGCCGGCGGCATCGTGCACGCCCGGACCACGACCCCGGAGTTCAGTTGCGCGGGATACACGCAATCACGGCTGTGGGGCGTCACCCGCAACCCGTGGAACCCGGAGTTCACTCCCGGTGGCTCCTCGGGCGGCGCGGGCGCCGCACTCGCGGCGGGCGAGACGACGCTCGCGACCGGCTCCGACATCGGCGGCTCGATCCGCATCCCCGCTTCGTACACGGGCACGGTCGGCTTCAAGCCGCCGTACGGGCGCGTGCCGGCGATGACGCCGTTCAACCTCGACACGTACTGCCACGACGGCCCGATGGCGCGCACCGTCGCCGACTGCGCCCTGCTGGAGAACGTCATCGCGGGGCCCCACCCCTTGGACGCCGTCTCGCTGCGGTCCGAACTCGTCCTGCCCGAGCGGTTCGAGAGCGTCGAAGGCCTGCGGGTGGCGCTCTCGGTCACCCTCGGGGACTGGCCGGTCGATCCCGAGGTCGAGGCCAACACCCGCGCGGTCGCGGAGGCGCTGCGCGCGGCCGGTGCCATCGTCGAGGAGGTGGAGGTCCCCATCATGCGGGCGGACGTGATGCGGGCGGCGATGATCCACTTCGGCTCGATCTTCGGCCCCTACATCGCCTCGGTCGCCGCCGAGCACGGCGACCTGCTCACCACGTACGCACTCGACTTCGCCCAGCGGGCCGCCGAGGCCGTCCGCGAGCCCGGCAGCTTCCTGCAGGGCCTTGAGATCGAGGCCGCGGTGCAGACGACGCTCGGTGCGCTGCTGGACCGCTACGACGTCCTGCTGTGCCCGACGACCGCCGTCCCGGCGCTCAGGGCGGACGACGACCACCTCTCGACCAAGGTCGTGATCAACGGCGTCGAACTGGACTTCTATCTGGAATCCGCGATGACCACAGCGTTCAACATAGCCAGCCGCTGCCCGGTGCTGAGCGTGCCGTCCGGTTTCGCCTCGACCGGCGTGCCGACGGGGGTGCAGGTCGTCGGACGCACCTACGACGACACCACGGTGTTCCGCGTCGCGGCGGCGATCGAGTCCGTCCGCCCCTGGAGCAGTGCCCCGATCCTCTGACGTGACGTCAGATAACCGGCACCGCACACCAATTGTTCTGTCGCGGGGGCCGGACACACCCAGGCAGGTCGTCGTCCGCGCGTCGAGGCCGGCCCGCCACGGGTGCGGGACACCGGTCCGCCGAGGCTGCCGCCGTTCTGCACGACGTGGGCTGCGCGAGATCGTTCCGGACCGGACCGGACCTGAACTGAACGCCCTTTCAGTCCCGGCGCCACTCCCATACATCGGTGTGCGGCGCCGGGGCCCGGGGCGCGGGGCGGGCCTGCGGGACTCCGGCGACCAGCTCCACCTCGTACCCCGCCGCGTCCTCCAGGTAGGCGGCGGTGTGCCCGTCGCCGCCCGCGTGCGGGTAGCGCTCCGGGAAGAGCGGCCGCCAGCCGTGTTCCGGGGCCCTGGCCACCAGTGCGTCGAGGGTGGCGCGGTCCCGGACGTGGAACGCCAGATGGTTGAGCCCGGGGCGACGGCGGTCGTGCGTCTCCCCGGTCAGGTCGGGTGACCGCTCGACCACCACATAGCTGTCGCCGCGCCGCCAGCTCCGCCCGTTCTCCCAGCGCTGGTACGGGGCATGACCCAGCTCGCCGAGCAGCCAGCCCCACCCCCGCTCGGCCGCCGGCAGGTCGGGCACCCACAGTTCGATGTGGTGCACCCCGCCGGTGCGGGCCCCGCCGGCCGGCAGCGGGACGGCGCGGCGGATGCCGTGCGGCTGGTAGGCCACGGTGTCGCCGTCCTCGTGCCAGTGGATCAGGAAGTGCTCCCCCGCGCGGTAGCCGTCGAGCCCCGCCCGGCAGTAGGCGACGATGTCGTCCGGAAGGGCGTCCAGCGGGAACCAGGCCAGCTCGGAGCACTTGTCCGGTTCGCGGTTGTACGGCGGGCGGCCGGGGTCGTACTCCGCCTCGAAGAACCAGCCGGTCCGCGGGCTGCTGCCGGGGCCGCGGTGCTGCATGACGAGGGCGACCCGCAGCTCGTCCGGACCGAGTTCGACACCGATCTCCTCGGCAGCCTCGCGGATCATCGCCTCGCGGACGTCCTCACCGTCCTCCACGTGTCCGGACGGCCCGTTGAACAGCCCGTCCGCGTAGCCCGTGTCGGCCCGGCGGGCGAGCAGGACGTCGGGGCCTCGGCGGAGGATCAGATGCACATCGACGACCTCGGTGTGCCGCCGCGGCGGTTCGGCGCGGGCCACCAGGGCGTAGCGCTCGTCGTCGACCCGCTTGCCCCACAGGGCCGGATCGTCGGAGAGCCGCTCGTGGTGGATGCGCTCGGTGTGCTCGGAGAGCAGTCCGATGAGCCGCTCGGCAAAGAGGCCGACCCCGCCCCAGACGCCCTCGATCAGGATCAGCCGCCCACCCGGCCGCAGCAGGGTGAACCAGTGGCGCAGGGCCGCCTCCGGATCGGGCAGCAGCCACACCACGTGCCGAGCCATGATCACATCGAACCGCTGCTTGCCGACCGGTGGTTGGGCCGCGTCCCCGAGATGCACCCCGGTGCCGGTCCCGGCGAGTTTGGCCCGTGCCTGCTCCACCATGCGCGGCGACCGGTCGACGGCGGTGACCCGGTGCCCCTGCCCGGCGACGAGCAGGGCGAGGCTTCCGGTGCCGCACCCCAGGTCGAGCACCTCGGAGCGCTCGCCGGGCAGCCAGTTCTCCAGCCGCCGCGCCCAGGCATGCCGGACCGCCGGATCGAGCAGCCCGTGGTCGGGCTCCTCGTCGAAGGAGTCGGCCGCGGAGTCCCAGTCGATCGTCGTCATGGGTCGATCGTGCCATCCAGCCCTGACAACGAAGGCCCGCCGGCCGGATCGTCATCGTCCCGCGTCCCGTCCGGCCGGCGGCCGTGGTGGACGGTACGGGACGAGACGCCCCGCCCGGGTCTCCGCGGGCGGGGCCGTCCCATGGCTCCGTTCCGGTCCCCCGGGGGCTCTCGTTCGGATCACGCCGGGCTCGCGCGCCGTGGCACCGGGCCCCGCTCGCCGATCCGGCCCGATCCGGGCGAAAGGCCCTAGCCGACGACCGAGGCACAGGTGGTGGGAGTGGCGCGGGCCGGATCCAGGGCGTTGGCCACCTCGTGGTAGGCGATCCGGTCGACGGTGCCGATCGTCACGTGCTCGGAGAGGTCGACCGGACACAGGTCCTGGAGCAGGACGTTGCGTACGTTCGGCCCGTCCAGGAACTGCGTGCGGTACGGGGTCACGACCTCGTCGTATGTGGTCGCGATGACCGTGTAGCGCACTCCGGGCACGGTGTCGCCGCCCGCGTTGAGCCTGGTGATGAAGGGAGAGCCCGCCACCTGGTCGGCGAGACCGGGCGTGTTGGCGTTCAGCAGGTCCTCCGCTCCCGGGAAGTACGGCAGCAGTTTCGTCAGGCCGAGGAGGGTGGTGCCGTGGTTGTCGGGTGCGAGCCCGATCATGGCGTTCACCTTCGCGGCCCCGCCGAGGAACTTCAGGTAGTAGTTGGGCATCATGCCGCCCTGGGAGTGGCCGACGACATCGGCCTTGGACGCCCCGGTGGAGGCGAGCACCTTGTCGACGAATGCGGCGAGCTGGCCGGCCGACTTGTCGATCGGGCCGAGGCCGTTGAAGAGCGGCACGCCGGGCAGCTGCCCGTAGTCCAGCGAGTAGACGCAGTAGCCCCGGTTGACGAGATAGGGGGCGAGGACCAGCCAGTTGTCGATCGAGTTCCCGAAGGTTCCGTGGACCAGGACGACGGGGCGGGGGTGGGCTGCGGAGGGCTTGCAGGAGTAGTCGTTCCAGCCACGGGAGGTGGCGGCGGTGGGGGTGGCTGCAGCGGCAGCGGCCGTGGGGGTGGCGACTGCGGCGACGGCGAGGAGCAGTGCGGCGAGGGCTCTCCGCGCACGTGGGGTGCGCGGCGCACGGTTCCGGGGCAGCATCGTGTGGTCTCCTTGCGGCTCAAGGGAGTTGCGATGTCGGTGCGCCCTGCGGCCCGGACCACAAGTTCTGACTGCTGACTTTCTATGTGCTCATGCCAAATTACGCACGGGTAGCGTGGCGTGGGAAGTTACGCGTCGGTAAAAACTGAGGGTTCATCAATAGGAACCCGCGTGGACAGGCGGCCCGTCGTGGTCGGCGTCCGGGGCCGCCGCAGATGCGCGTGCCCGGCCCCGCGACGCCGCCCGCCGCCCGCCGCCCCCCCATGTGCCGGTCGGTCCAAGGGAGGTGGGAGGGACGTCAGAGGGCCGATCGGCCCGCGAGCCGGCCCGGCATCACGGCCCGTGGGCCGAACCTGGCCCGCAGCCGGTCCGCCACCGCCTCGATCCGGCGCGCCCGCTCGTCCACCGGGTCGAACGACAGCTGGTGCGCGGCCCGTTCGCCGTCCATCAGCCCTTCCGCGCGCAGCGCGATCCCCCGCACCCGGGCCCGCTGCAGAGCGAACGAATCATGGATCCGGTAGGCGAGTTCGGTGAGCGCCGCGGAGTGGGCCGTGGGCTCCCGGAGCGTACGGCTGCGGGTCAGCGTCGAGTAGCCGGTCCGGTCGGCATAGCGCACGGAGACCGCCAGCCCCCGGCACACCTGCCCGTCCCCGCGCATCCTGGCCCCCAGTTCCTCGGTGAGCGACATGAGCGCGCGGCGCTGCCGCTCCCGGTCCAGTTCGTCGCGCGGGAAGGACCGTTCGGCGGCGATCGACCGGGCGGCGGCGCCCGGAACGACCGTCGTGCGGTCGATGCCGCGCGACCGCTCCCACAGTTCGCGACCGGTCCGTACGCCGGTGATCCGCTGCAGGGTGCCGAGCGGGGTCGCCGCGATCCGGCCGACGGAGTCGAGTCCGTACCCGCACAGGGTGCGGGCCGTCGCCGCCCCGACGCCCTCCAGCGCCGCGGCCGGCTTGACCGCGAGGAACCCGGCCCCCTCTCCCCCCGGCACCACGAAGGTCGTTCCGGGCGCGGCCTGCCGTGCCGCCATCCGGGCCAGCATCGGGTTCTCCGCGGCCCCGATCGCGCAGTCCACGCCGTGCAGGGCGAGCGCGCGGATCCGGATCACCGCGGCCAGCCCCTTCACGTCCCGCCCGAAGTAGCGCAGCGCGCCGCGCACATCGGCGAGCGCCCCGTCGGGCGGGACCGCCTCGACCACCGGGGTGAACGCGCCGAGAAGGGCGAGCAGCCCCTCGTATCCGGCGCTGTCCGGGAGGCCGCCGCCGACCTTGCGGAACCGCAGATACAGGATTCCCGGCTCATCGTGTGCCGTGCTCATCCCGCGCTCCCCGGGCTCTGGTGCCACAACTTCCTTCCGGTGGCGACGCCTTCGCCGGGCGGCTGGAGGTCGGACCAGGGGTTCATCTCGTATCCGGTGGACATCCGGATACGACGGCCGTCGCCGTCGGGAGCGGGCCCGGCCCCCTCGGGAGCGTCCTCCCCGGACGAGGGCTCCGCCGCCAGCCGGGCGGCGACCGCGTCCAGCCCGCCGGTGCGCCGCAGCTCGGCCAGCTCCGCCAGATTCCAGGCTGCCGCGCCGACCACGCTCAGGCTCCGCGGTCCGCGCCGCTGCACCACTCCGCGCACCAGCAACAGCCAGGAGTGGAAGACGGTGTGCGCGCAGGCGGCATGGCTGTCGTCGAAGAAAGCCAGGTCGACCAGGCCCGTACCGTCGTCCAGGGTGGTGAAGACGACCCGGCGGCCGGAGCGGACCGGCGGGGTCTGGGTGGCCGCCTTGGCGCCCGCGACCAGCACGGTCTCCCCGTGCCGCGCCTCGCGCAACCGCTTGGCGGAGACCGCGCCGAGCTCCTTCAGGAAAGCGTGGTGATCACTCATCAGATGGCGGGAGACGTCCATGCTCAGTACGCCCAGCTCGGCACTGAGCCGTTCGGCCGCGTTGAGGTCGGGCAGCCCGATGGAGCCGGTCCGGTGTCCGCTGCCGAGCGGGAGCTGCGCACCGGCGGCGACGGAACCCGCGCCCCGCCGGGCGCGGTGCAGTTCGGACAGATGCAGCAGCAGATCCCGCCGGTTGGCGCCGAACGCGTCCAACGCGCCGACCTGGGCCAGCCGTTCGGCAGCCGGCTTTCCCGGCCTGGCCCGTTGCCAGAAGTCCAGCAGCGAGGTGTAGGGCTGTCCGGCCACGATCCGGCCGACCTCGGCCTCGCTGATGCCATGGACGTCCGAAAGCGCCAGCCGCACTCCCCAGACCTCCTTACCCCTTTCACTATCAGACACCAGTTCGATTCGATGAGTGGCCGCCGACCGGTTCACATCCAGCCCCAGTACCGGCACCCCGCGCCGCCGGGCGTCCGCGAGCAGCAGCCGCTTCGGGTACATCCCCGGGTCATGGGTGAGCAGCCCGGCGTAGAAGGCCGCCGGGTGGTGCGCCTTGAGCCACGCCGACTGGTACGTCGGCACGGCGAAGGCGACCGCGTGCGCCTTGCAGAAGCCGTAACTGCCGAACGCCTCGATGATCTCCCAGGTCCGGGCGATCACTTCGGCGTCGTACTTCCTGGCCGCCGCCCGCTGCGCGAACCACACCCTGATCCGGCCCTGTGATTCGGGGTCGGACAGCCCGCGTCGCACCCGGTCGGCCTCGTCCCGGCCGCAGCCGGTCATGATGTCGACCATCTCGATGATCTGCTCGTGGAAGACGACCACGCCGTACGTCTCGCGCAGCGGCCCCTCCAGATCGGGATGGGGGTAGCGGACGGGCGCCCGGCCGTGCCGGGCCTCGATGAACGGCCGGACCATGTCGGCGGCGACCGGCCCGGGGCGGAACAGCGAGATGTCGACCACCAGGTCGTGGAAGCCGGCGGGCTGGAGCCTGCCGACCAGATCGCGCTGACCGGGGGACTCGATCTGGAAGCAGCCCAGCGTCTCGGCGCTTCTGATCAGCCGGTACGTCTCCGGATCGCCCGGCGGTACGGCGTCCAGGTCCACGTCCCGCCCCGAGGCCCTCTTGACCTCCGTGACCGCGTGCGCCATCGCCGACTGCATCCGCACACCCAGCACGTCGAGCTTGAGCAGTCCCAGGTCCTCCACGTCCTCCTTGTCGAACTGCACCATCGGGAAGCCCTCGCCACTGGTGGGCACGACGGGCGCCCGGCGCAGCAGGGAGGCGTCCGAGAGGAGCACCCCGCACGGGTGCATGGCGATGCCGCGCGGCAGGGCGTCCAGCGCCTCCACCAGTTCCCAGAGCCGCCCGTACCGGTCCTTCTCCCGTGCCACCTCACGCAGTTCGGGCAGCTCCGCCATGGCCGCGCGGGCGTCGCGGGCCCGGATGTGCGGGAAGGCCTTGGCGAGACGGTCGGTCTCGGCCGGGTTCATGGAGAGCGCGGCACCGACGTCCCGGATGGCGTGGCGCACCCGGTAGGTCTCGGGCATGGCGACGGTCGCGACCCGCTCGGTGCCGAAGCGTCCGATGATCGCTCGGTAGACGTCGAGCCGGCGGGCGGACTCGACGTCGATGTCGATGTCGGGCAGCACGGCACGGCGCTTGGAGAGGAAGCGCTCCATCAGCAGCCCGTGCTCGACCGGGTCGGCGTGCGCGATTCCGAGGAGATGGTTGACCAGGGAACCCGCGCCGGAGCCCCGGGCGGCGACTCTGATCCTCATCGCCCTGACGTCATCCACGACTTGAGCGACCGTCAGGAAATAGGAGGCGAACCCGTGGTAGGCGATGATGTCCAGTTCCTGATGCATCCGCTCCCAGTAGTCGCGCCTGCGGTCGTAGCCGCGCAGCACCATGCCGGCGGCGGCGCGGGAGGCCAGCACCCGCTGGGCGGTGCGCCGACCGGCGCCGACGAGATGCGGCTCGGGGAAGTGGACAGCCCCGAGACCGAGGTCGCCCTCGGGGTCGACGACGCATGCCTCGGCGGTGTGCCGGGTCTCCGCGAGCAGCCGCGCTCCGGCGTCCCGGCCGAGCCCGGCGGCGGAGGCGATCCGCTCGGCGGTCCGCGCCATCGCGCGGGCATCCTTCAGCCAGCGTTCGCCACTGTCGAGCGGGGCACGGCGGGGGTCGACGGGGACCAGCCCGCGGGCCGCGTCGAGCACATCGGCGACCGGGCCCTGCCCGGGATCGGCGTACCGGACGGCGTTGGTCAGCACGGCCCGTATCCCCTGGTCGGCGGCGAAGCCGACGGTACGGGCGGCAAGCCGCAGCGACCCGGGGCCGGTGCCCGCGCGTCCGTGGTGGACGACTTCGAGGCGCAGGTCGTCCCCGTGGATCTCCCGCCAGGGGGCGAGCAGCGCGGCGGCCCGGTCCGGGCGGCCTGCGGCCAGTGCCCTGCCGACGTCGGAGGCGGGGCCGAGCAGCACGGTGAGCCCTTCGGCGGGCAGCTCGGAACGGACGACCAGAGGCTGCCCGGCACCGGCGCCGTCGGGCGTGGAGGCGTGGGCAGCGGTGACGAGCCGGCACAGTTCCGCCCAGCCCCGCGCACCGTCCCGGGCGAGGAAGGTGACCCGGGGTGCGGATTCATCGACAAAGGCACCGCCGCGGACCGGGGGCCGCAGCCGATGCGTACGTCCGTCGTCTCTCGTATGCTCCGCCGCCGCGGGACCCACCGCGAGCTCCACCCCGAAGAGCGGGCGCACCCCGGCTCTCTCGCAGGCCTTGGCGAAGCGGACCGCCCCCGCGAGCGTGTCCCGGTCGGTCAGCGCGAGAGCGTCCATCCCCCGCTCCGCGGCGCGCTCCGCCAGCCGCTCCGGGTGCGAGGCCCCGTACCGCAGGGAGAACCCGGAAACGGTATGCAGATGCGTGAACCCGGGCACCCGCACCTCCTGGACCGATCCGTACTCACCACCCCCTCGCTCTCCACCATAGACCAAGTTTCGAACATTCGTACGATACCTGAAAAGCGGGGCACGCACCCGGCCCCGGACCGCTGGTCCGCTCACCCGTTCGACATGGCCCCACCTGCCCGGCAGACGTCCGCGCGGCTCCTCACCGAGCTGAAGAATCTCCCGGGCGGCCCGCTGGATCCCCGTACGGTCGCCGACGCGGCCACGGCCCGCGAGCAGATCCTGAACCGCGCGATCGACGGCGCCCTGATCGTCAGCCCCACCGGCACCACCGACACCGTCCTCGTCGCCTCCGGCGGGGGCAAGGCCATGGCCGGCACCCGGCAAGGAGGCTCATTGCCTTTTCAGATACGAAGACGCTGAAGCACCCCTCGACGCTGGAGCTCCACGATGTGCTCTGCGGCCCGCTGCGGTGCGTCTCCGCCACGGACCAGGACTCCCGCCTCGATGTTGCGCCGGGCAGCGGACTCCGTAAGGTTCGCGCTTCCCAGGAAGAGGACACGGCGATCGGCGACGGCGAGTTTTGCATGCTGACGCTAGTAGGAGTCGGCGGCCGGGTCGCGTACCCAGTGCCACAGGCGCAATCCGGGTATGGACGCGAACGCCCTGGCCGGCTCCCGGCCCGAGAGGAGACCGCGTGCACCGGCCAGCGTCTCGACCACCACATGCGTGTGCACGCCTCTGGCCGCAGCCGCGGTCAGGGCCTGTGTCAGTGCCGGGTAGGGGCGGGCCGCATAGGTCATGGCTATCAGTTCGTCACGCGCGTCATCGATGACTTCGACGAGCACCTGAGCGGTTGCCCTGATCGGTACCGAAGGCGTGGAGGGCCCGCTCCACACCGTTCTCACCTCGACCTGCTGGACGACGAGGTCGATGTCACCCCGGGCCGCTACACCGCGTCGGGCAGCGAACTGACCGGCGTCGAACTCACCGCCTCGTGGCGCGAGTTGATCGACTCGCTGGGTGAGCTGACCGAACTGGCAGCGCACCTGTCGAAGCTCGGCCTGACGGACTCGGAGCCTCGGACCACAGCCACCGTGGGGGATCTCGTCAAAGCCGGGGCCCTCACCCTGCATGCGGGCCAGCAGCCGTCGGACGCCGCACCACCCGGTGATTCCGGTACGCCGCTGCTCACCGTCCCCGACCTGTTGATGGACGGCACCCCGAGCAGGCTGCTGCCGCCCGGCGCCGTCCAGGCCGTGGCCGAGGACGGTGACGTAGTGGTCGCCGGGGTTGTTCGGGCGTTCAGGGCATGGGTTCACGAAGGTCCGCCGATCGCGCTGGGCCCCCAGCTGTACGCCCTGCGCGTGAACCGGGAGATGCTGGATGCCCATTTCCTCGCCGGATGCCTACGTGCACCGGCCAACGGACGCCAGGCCGGCACGCATGCCTCCAGCTCGTCCCGCGTCGACATCAGACGGCTCCAGGTACTCCAACTCCCCCTGGATGAGCAGGGTGCCTACGCCGACACCTTCCGACGTCTCACGGACTTCGAGAGGCTGCTGAAGCGGGCGGACGGCCTGGGCGAGGGCTTGGTGAACGATGTCGGCGACCGGATTGCCGCAGGCGGTCTCGCAACCACACGCAACGGCTGAGGGGCCCGCAGAGAATTATCTGGCGGGCTTCAGGACTTGACATCGCAGGTCAGCGCGTCGCTCGCCCTCGTGTTGTTCTTCTGCGGCCCCCAAGGGCTGCCCCGTAACCCCTGGCGGGCGCACGACGACAGCTGCTTCCCCAAGCTCTCGGCCGCGCTGGAACAGGGGAGGCCCCATCCTCGCCGCGTTGTCGGGACGTCCGCATACCTCCAGCATGCGGACGTCCCTCCGCCGTGCGATGCACCGCGTCCGACGCCGCGCGCTGATCCACCACGGATCACTGAACAGCCCTTAGCCAACTTCGCGCCGGTGCCGACACCGGCGCGAAGAACCAACGCGCCCCCGAAGGCTTCCACGGTTTCCCAACGCACCATCCCGGTAAGCGCTCTGATGGTCCATCATCGAATCGGGCGGGAAAAGTCGGGCACACGGTGTCCGCACCATACGGAGGAGGCACGGAGTGCGTAGTCGGGTGCACGCAAAGGACGGGCGGCATCTGGTGGTGGAGCGTCTCGGTGATCCCCGTGGCAGACCGGTCTTCCTCCTGCACGGAATGCCCGGCAGCAGGCTCGGGCCGGCTCCGCGCGGCATGGTGCTGTACCAGCGCAAGACACAGCTGATCACCTACGACCGGCCGGGATACGGCGAATCCGACCGGCTGCCGGGCCGCTGTGTCGCCGACGCCGTTCAGGACGTACGGGCCATCGCCGACCACCTCGGGCTGGAACGGTTCGCCGTGGTGGGCCGGTCCGGTGGTGCCCCGCACGCCCTGGCGTGCGCAGCGATGATGCCGGAGCGGGTGACCCGTACCGCCGCGCTGGTCGGGCTGGCCCCCTGGGGCGCCGACGGGCTCGACTGGTTCGACGGGATGGCCGCCTCCAATGTGCTGGCGTACTCCACCGCGGCGGCCGATCCGGACGGGCTCGCGGAGTCTTTCATCTCACGGTCCGCGGTGATCAGGAAGAACCCGGTCCGGCTCATCGACGACCTGCGCCGGGAGCTGACCGACTCCGACCGGATGGTGGTCAACGACGCCGGGGTCCGCACCATGCTGTTGCGCAACTACCGTGAAGGGCTGCGCACTTCGGCATGGGGCTGGATCGACGACGCGATCGCGTTCAGCCGGCCCTGGGGCTTCGACCCCGCGGACATCACGGGTCCGGTGCTGCTGTGGCACGGCGAGAAGGACGTGTTCTCGCCGGTGGGCCACTCCCGCTGGCTGGCCGAGCGCATCCCCAACTCCACCGTCGTGGTGGAACCGGCGGCCGCGCACTTCGACGCGCTGCACGCCCTGCCCGGCATCCTCAACTGGCTGCTGGACCCATCTGACAGGTGAGTACCGCGAGAATCGGGAGCGTCCGGTGACGACCGGACGCTCCCGCGCCCTCAGACCTGCATCGGCTCCAGTTCGCGCTCGAACCGGTTCTCGTTCCGGGCGATCCGGGTCATCGGGTGGTCGTCGCCGAGCTGCCTGGCAAGCTCGTCCCCCGTCTCCGCCCGCAGCCGCAACGCCTCGTCCTTGCGGTCCATCGCGTCGAGCGTGACCGCCATGTTGGACATCATGGCCAGGGTCTCGGGATGGTGCGCCCCGAGGACGCGCCTGAGCTGTCCCGCCACGTTCCGTTCGGTCTCCAGCACGATGTCGAAGCCGCCCCGTTCGGCCGTCGCGTTGGCCAGGTTCATGACGCAGAACAGGGTGTTGGGGTGCTCCTGCCCGTACACCTCCCGCATCGACGCGACCACCCGGGTCAGCACCTGTTCCGACTCCTCCACGGCGCCGACGCCCAGTTGGTAGACGGCGAGGTTGTTCAGGGCGGCGAGGGTGTACGGGTGCTTCTCGCCCGGCACCTTCATGTACTGGTCGACGACCTCCTGTGCCGTGTCCCTGGCCTCGGTCGCCTCGCCCGCCGCGTACAGGTCCGCCGCCAGGTTGAGGTCACAGGCGAGCCATTCCGGGTTGGCGGCGGTGTACTTGGCCCGGTACCGGGCCCGGGTGGCCACCGTGAGCCTGCGGGCGTCCTCCAGCCTGCCCGCCCGGCGCAGCGACACCGCCAGGCTCTTCGCCGCGCTCAGCGTGCCGGGGAAGGCCCGGCCGAGCGTGGCCTTGTAGCTGTCGTACGTACGGCTGAGGATGCCGACGGAATCCTCGTACCGTCCGACGTCACGCAGGTCGCGGGCCAGGTTCATGGCCGAGGAGAGGCTGTACGGGTGCTCCGCGCCGAGCACCTCGACCCGGCGGTCGAAGACGTCCTGGTCGATCTCCCTGGCCCTGGCGTACTGCCCGATCGACCGCAGGGTGAACGCCAGGTTGTTGGCCGCCGCCAGGGTCCTGGGGTGGGAATCGTGGAAGATCTGGTTGAACCCGTCGGTGGCCTCGGTCGCCAGCTCGATCGCCCTGGTGTACTCGCCGAGCGTGCCGAGGTCCGTCGCCAGGCTGCTGGTGCTCATGTACGTGTGCGGATGCTCCGGGCCCAGGACCTCTCGCTGGGTCGCCAGGGTGATCTCGTCGAGATCCCTCGCCTCCGCGTAACGGCCGCGCGAGCGGTAGATGTTGGAGAGGTGGAAGCAGAGGTAGAGATACTGGATGTCCCGCTCCCCCAGCGTCTCCTTCCAGATGGCGCGCAGCTCCTCGCAGAGCGTGGCGGCGGTCCTGAAGTCACCTCGCTTCCAGAGGTAGCGGACCCGGTCGATCAAGAGCCTGCGGGGCTCGGGCTCCTTGCAGTTGCGTGCGTCGGACGGACCGAGGTGCGGCCAGATGGTGGCGAACTGCGGCCACGTCGAGGGGTTGTCGATCGGCTCGTCGTCGTCGGGCCGGGCGCCGGCCAGAATGCGGTGGACGGCGTGCCGGGCGTCCTGCTGCTCCTGCTCGCTGAGCTGCGCCCGGATGACGGCCTGGACGAGCCGGTGCACCTGGATGGAGTTGGAGACCTGGTCGACCTTGGCGAGGGCGAACCGGCCGATCTCCCGGATGACCCGGCCCAGCACCAGCTTCTCCTGGAGCGAGGCGTCGTACGGCTTCAGCGCCTCGATCATCTCCTTGCTGTAGAGGAGATTCCCCGAGATCGGCTCGGGAGCGAAGAAGGCGCAGAGCTGGAGCAGCCGCACCGCGGCGGGGGAACGCTCCTTGAGCCGTTGGATGGAGATGTTCCAGGTCGCGGCGACCGGCTCCGGGTAACCGGCCGGCTGGTTGAGCGCCAGGACCTCGGGGGCCTGCTGCGCCAGTTGTTCGAGATAGGTGTCGATCGGGGTGGCGGTCTCCGCGATCCAGGCCGCCGCCTGTTCGACGGCGAGCGGCAGGTCACCGACCGCGGTGGCCACCTGGGCGGCGTCCTCGTCGCTCAGCCCCGGGGCCCGGCGCTGAAGGTGCTCGATGGACTCCTCGCGCAGGAAGACGTCGACGGGCAGGGCGTCGCCGTGCTGGGACCAGGCCTGGTTCCGGGAGGTGACGAGGATGTGTCCGGAGCCGCCCTGCGGGAAGTAGCGCCTGAGCCGCTCGGGGTCGTCGGCGTTGTCGAAGACCAGCAGCCAGCGGTCCGAGGGCACGCCGCGCCGCAGCAGGTCCACGGCCTCCTGGGAGGCGGCCGCCATGTCGTCGCCGCCCTGGGCGCCGAGCCGCACGGCCAACTCGGCGAGAGAGGCCACCACGTCGTCGGTCTGCTCGGACGATATCCACCAGACCAGGTCGTAGTCCGCCATGAAGCGGTGTACGTACTCCAGGGCGACCTGGGTCTTGCCGACGCCACCGAGTCCGTACAGGGTCTGCGGCTGGGGCAGTACGACGGCCATGCCGCCGCCGAGCTGGTCACGCATCCGTTCCAGGACCAGGGAACGGCCGGTGAAGCCGGGGTTGCGCGGCGGCGCGTTCCAGATCCTGGGGACGGTGCCGGGGAACCGCGGTCCGGGCGCCACGCCGTCGGTGAGCTGTACGGGCCGGTCCAGGGCGCGCAGCAGGGCGGCGGTGGCATGCACCTCGTCGAGCCGGAAGAGGTCGACGGGGTTGCGGTCGATGTAGGGCGCGGACAGCCGCACGTCACCGACCCTGAGCGGCAGCAGATGGCGTCGGCCACCGCCGGGGTCCTCCGCCACGGCCCGGTCCCAGAGGTTCACCGCGCGCTGCGACTTGAGGTAGGCGCTGGAGAGCAGCACCACGGTACGGGCAGCGTTCTCGGTGGCGCCGGCGGCCGGTTCCGCGGCCTCCCGCTCGGCGGACACATCGCGCGGCACGACACGGAAACCGGCCCGGGTGAGCACTGATTCGATCCAGTCGGCCCACATCCGGTTCTCCGCCACGTAGCTGAGGAAGAGATCGGCGGGCAGTGCGGGCCTGCGCCGGGTGAACGCGTCACGGATGCGCAGCCGTACCTCTTCGCCGACCGGCGGCATCGAGGTGATCTGCTGGTCGGTGATGACGGAGGTGAGCCGCTCGAAGGCCGAGAGCAGCGAGTTGGTGAGCCCGGCCTCGTCGCCGAAGGTGGCGAGGGTCTCCTCGTACGCGTAGTAGGGGCGGTAGGGAATCTCCACCGCGCCCCAGTAGGCGGTGAGTTCGTCACCGGACAGGTCGCGCGGCAGCCGGTCGAACTTCAGCCGGGCCAGCGCCCGTCCGGCATCGGCCTTCTCCTTCTCGCCCTCGTCGATGCGCATCGGGACGGGGAAGATGGAGATGGGACGGCCGGTGTAGCGCTCGGAGATCTGCCGGGCGACCGAGGCGGCGCCGTCGATGGACTGGTCGCTGAGGGTGAAGCAGTCGACGAGGACGTCGGGCAGGTGGACGGTGCAGATGTCGGCGATGTCGCTGAGGCCGGTCCGGCTGTCGATCAGGACGTAGTCGTAGTTGTCCTTCATGTCGTCGCGCAGGGCGTCGAAGAAGTGGCCGCCGCCGAGCCGGTCGTAGAAGTTGTCCCAGTCGAAGGTGGAGACGGTCGCGGAGTATTCGCGGTTCTGTCGTCCGGCGGAGACGAAGTCGAGGGTGCCGCCGTGCGGGAACTCCCAGCCGAGGGCCTCGGGCGTGAGGGACACGGCGTGCGGCTGGATGCGGGCGTAGTCGCGGTGCCAGTCGTCGGCACGCTGGACGGGGCTGGTCGCTGCCCACGCGTACTCGGTGATCAGATCGATGACGCCGGTGGTGGCGCCGAGTGTCGACGGGTCGAGGAACGGGTGGAAGAACCGGTGGAGCCCCGGCGCCTCCAGGTCCCAGTCGACGGCCAGTACCCGTTTTCCGTTGGCGGCGAGTATCCAGGCGGTGTTGGCCAGGGCCATGGTGCGCCCGGTGCCGCCCTTGTACGAGTAGAAGGTGACGATGCGCCCGTCACGACCGGCCGTCATCCGTGTCCTCCGCATCCGTCGCAGGGTCATGTGTCTCGGGGATGTAGTGCGTCTGTGCCATCGGCCCCATCAGCCGTGTCCGTTCGGTGTGTCCGCCTCCGGTGGCGGGCGGGTAGACCGCCGCGTGCCTCAGATACTGCTGGGCGGCCGCCTCGACCACCTGCGGCAGGATCTGCCCGAAGGCGTCCATGCTGGGTACGCCCTTGGCGGCGGCCCGGCAGTAGACCCGCCCCTGGCGCATCTTCGTCGGCATGGTCTGTTCGAGCTTCTCGGTCAGCTCGGCCTCGGCCGCCCGGCTCTCGTGGTCCTCGCGGTTCCACGGCACGACCATGGTCACCCAGGGGCGGTTCTCGGCGTCGAAGGCGGCGAGCCGCCGGCGCCGGTCCTCGTCCTGCAGGGCCCAGCGGTCGACGAGCAGGATCTCCGGCCTGCTGGGTGGTTGTTTGCCCTCCGGGTGCCCCGACTCCTCGTCGAAGGAGGAGATGGTGGCCTGGTAGTTGAGGGAACGCACCAGGTCCTCGGCGACATAGGCCAGGGGGCGCGCGGCAGCAGGGTGGTAGGGGTTCCAGTCCTGCGGATTGTCGCCGTAGTAGTCGGAGTTGCGCCCCTCGGGCAGATCGTGCCGGGTGGGGGCCGCGATGGTCACCTGCATGGGGCGGGGGCCGCCGACTCCGCTGTTCGGCGGACCGAAGGCGCTGGGCGCCAGCCGGTAGTCGACGGGACGGCCGGTGCCGATCCTGATGGTGTCCGCGACATTGACGATGCGCTTGGCGAGTTCGTACACCGCGCGCTCGTATTCCTCGGCGAAGAGCCTGAGTTTGATCAGGCCGTAGAGTCCGTCGCTGACGTAACGGTCGCCGAAGTCGCGGTGGTTGAACTGTAACCGTTCGGCGGGACCCGGGAGTTGACTCGGCGGCACCGGTACCCAGAGCGCTGGGACGATCGCCTCGGCCGGCTGATTGGAGCGGGCCCGGTAGTGAATGGCGCGCTGCGCGAAGGCGTACCACTCCTTGCCGCACATCTCACTGGCGAAGTAACGCGGCGAGAACAGCGGTACGAATACCCGGCAGGTGGCGAGCACCTCGCCGAGCCGCTCCGACCAGCCCTCGCCGGACCGTATCTCGCGGTCGATGAACCCGGCGGGCGCGCCGGCGGGCAGATCGGTCATGGCCATCACATGGCCGCAGAGATCCTGGAAGAGCCGCTCGACCCACATATCGGGGTCCGTTCCACCGCCGTACCCCGGTGTGTGCGCGTAGCTCAAGAAGAAGTACGGCCGATGGTTCGCCGCTCGCTGCTGCGTTGTTGCGTGCACACGACCCCCGTCCTGTGTGAGCACCCGCACCCGAGGAGTGAAGTGAATGCGAGCGAATTCATCATTCCGGAGCGGACGTTGCTCCACCCCCATGGCGTTCGGTCATTCAACGCCGGTTTTCAGTCATACGTTCCCGCGTTCAGCCGATCATTTTCTTGATCGAATACAGTCTGCGACTGTTCTTCCCACTTGTCCCGTGTGTGCCGGCGACCCGGCCGAACCGGAATGCGGGCCTCAGATATCCTTTCGCATCAGATCCACCAGCCGTTTTCCACTGACGGTCAGTTCGGCGGCACCCTCCAGCGTGTCGAGGGCCTGCGGTACGCCCTCCAGATAGCGGGACTCGAAAGCTCCCAGCGCCATTCGCTCGTAGGTGTCGGCCAGCAGCCGGGAAAACGGAACTGATTCTTCCTGCCAAGGCGTCCGATGGTCCCAGGATCCGTCCGCCGCGTAAAGATCCGTGACATCGCGCAGTGCCCGCAATTCGGCCCTGCGGAAGCCCCGCAGCAGTGCGAACGCCAGCTCCTCGGCACTGCCGTCCGGAGAGATCCCCAGCGCGCCGTAACCGTGCCGCCCGACGGCGGGCTCCGCCGGGGCCAGACGGGTCAGCGGAGTGAGGGTGGTGAGGCGGCCCGCCATCTCCCCGATGCGTCCGGGCGCCCTCGCCCCGATCAGCGCCCAGGCCTCGCCGATCCTGGCCCCCAGGTCGGCGGCGGCACGGTCGTCGAGACGGTCCGCGGCGGGCACGCCGAAGCACGAGCGGTACGGATCGAGGTCGTCGAGCACGAGGCCGGGCGAGGAGCCGGGCGTCGCGACCCTGCGCAAGGGCCGCCAGCCGGGACCGGCCACCTCCGGCCGGACAACCCGTCGATCGGCCGCGTCACCCGCATCCCACCGGACCACGAAGCCGTCCTCGGTGGCCCGCACGAGTGCCGTGCCGTGCTCCGCCTCTTCCGCGATCCGCAACTCGCCCAGGCCGGGCAGGAAGATCCTGCCGCCCGAGAAGGTCACCGGTACGGGCAGATCGAGGCCGGCCCGTACGACCGCGGTCGCGAGGTACGCCGACATCTCCCGCGCCAGCCGCACGGCCCCGGGCCGTTCGTGGACCCGCTCCAGCGCGGAGAGCATCCAGCTGCGGGTGTAGGGATGGGCCAGCACCTCGTCCAGGCCGCGGGCACCCTCCTCGGACTCCTCGATGGTGGTGGCCAGCTCCCAGGCCTCCGCCCACCGCTCGCCGCCGCGCCCTGCGATGTCGGCGTTCAGCCGGGCGAGCAGGGTGCGGGTGAGGTCGAGTTGGGCGGCCAGCAGCTGGACGGGCTCGGTCACCGCGGGCGCGACGAGGGCCGCTGCCGTGCGCACCTCGATGCCGCGCACCAGGGCGGCCAGATCGGCGCAGTACACGGACGGGTTGTCGAATGCGCCGGACGGCCCCTCGGAGCGGTACCGGTGGGTGTAGAGGCCACCTCCGCACGAGCGGACGACCGGGCATCGACGGCAGGTCTCGCTGACACCGGCCAGTCCGAGCTGCCGGGCCCGCACGCCGGGGTGGGCCGCGACCTCGTCGAAAGTGTGGGTGAAGACGTCGAAGCCGGTGGCCGCCGCGCCCTCGTAGGCGCTCTTGAGCGAGTCGACCTGTTCCAGCTGGCCGTCGGTCTCCACGACGACCAGGTCGGTGGGGGCGAGGCCCAGGGACTCGGTGAGGCTGGGGCCGCCGTTCAGAGTGGACAGGACCGAGGAGAAGAGCCGTACCGGCACCGGGCGCCCCTGCTCCTGCCAGCGGTCGAAGACCGCGAGGAGCCAGTCGGCGTAGGCGGTGGGCGATCCGTCCGGGCGGGGCGGCGGCTCGTCCCAGGTGGCGTGCGGAAGCAGGAAGTCGATGAGCGGCGGTTCGAGCTCCGTGAGCGCGTCGAGGACCGCGTGCGGGTCGTTCTCGATGTCGACGGTGCACAGGAGCCCGAGGTTGAGATGACGGTAACGCTCCTGCCGGAGCAGCTCGACGGCCTTGAGGACCAGGGGATGACTGCTGCGCCCGTCGGCGTAGCGGCGGTGCCGGTCGTTGGCGGCCCGGTCGCCGTCGAGAGAGATTCCGACCTTGACGTCGAACTCGTCGAAGAGGTCGAGATAGCGCGGGCTGAGCTGGACTCCGTTGGTGTGGACGCGGAGATCGAGCTCCGCGACGCCTTCGAAGGCGGAGGTGAGCTCGTCGCAGACGCGCCGCAGTCGGGCGGGGCCCGCCAGTAGAGGCTCCCCTCCGTGCAGGATCACTGACACGGAGGGCAGTGCATGCGCTGCGGCATGCTCGGCCAGGCGCTGAGCTGTCCGGAAGATGACTTCGTCAGAGATTGTCTTCGGGCGGGTACGCCAACTCTGATCTGCATGTTCATAGACGTAGCAATGATCACAGGCAAGATCGCACCTGCTGTGCACTTTTAGCACAATTTCGCGGAATGGGACCAGGGGTCCTGTCATTCCCTCAGTCTAGCCAGCATGCGGGGCAACTCAGAGAGCGGAACTGAAAGTCGACGCCTGGGTGTGGCGATCAGTCGAGGCCGAGACCACTCGGCCGAGCTTCCTGGTGGCTTCTGCGCCGCGAGTGTCGATCTCGGTGAGCGACACGCGGCCCTTCTTCGCAACAGCGAAGGCACGAGGTGATTCAGAGGTCTTCACGGCCATCCTTGAGGGGGAGTGTTCCGGATCATGAACAGAGCAGCCAGTTTCTGTACAACCACAGTGCCTGGCGGAACGACTTTACTCCCCTCAACCCGCTTGGCAACTGCGGAGATCCACTCGTCACACGAGTGGCATATCAAGCTGCACATCCGTAACGGACCGGAAACCTCGAACTCACCGGAATGTGACAGAAAACCGCAGGTGAGGTCGGTGAATGGGACAACGCACCAGCCGCGAACCACCGCCCGGCGGCATGGCCTCCCACCAGCGGCGCGGCGTTCATCCGGCCGGCCGCGCCTCGGTGGCGCCGATACCCTTCATGCAGTCCATGATCCGTTCGTGGGTGTCACCCACGACATCCGTGATCCTGGCGCGCACGTACAGGGACTGGACTCGCGCGATGAAGTTCTCCGAGAACGCCCCCATCAGCACGGTCTCATACCCTCCCCCGGCCCCCACCAGAGGGAAGCCGGCGCCGAAACCGATGAGCTGGAAGTCCTCCCCGTCGACCAGTCCGGCATCGGTCAGTTCGTCGGCGGTGGAACCGACGCTGCTCCACGGCGCGTCCGCGAAGTCCCGCGCACCCTTCATCACCACCCTGCAGTCCCAGGATTCGACGACGGCGAGATGCTGGCCGCCGTTGAGCAGCCCGACGCGCCAGGCAGACGCGTCCGCGGTGAGTTGCCCCTTGACCCAGGCTCCCCTCCACCCAAGATAGGGACTCACGGTGCGGGCGTACTGCGCGCGGGCCAGCACAGCACCCGCCGCGACAGCCAGCAGGCTCCCCAGCGCTTCCGGGGCGATCAGTTGCAGACGCCACGGCCACTCGGTCCGCGCCTCGGCTGTCACGTTGGCGCGGGTCATCTCCCAGATCAGCACGACGGACAGCAGCGCGAGGAAGATCAGCGGCACGGTGAACAACAAGGGACTCCGACGGATCCGGCGCTGTGCGTCGGACGGCGAAACGTCATCCCGGTCTGCCTGCGTCATCCCCGTCTCCCCCGTGCGTCGACGAGCACCGACAGACGCATGCGCATCCATCAGCAACTCACCTGAAAAACAACACCCGTTGGACCAACAATCTCACAATGCCCCGAATCCCACGAGAGGGCACCCGTGGGACCGAAAACAACCCCAGATGCCGCGGTGTCGTTGCAGTGTCCGATGGCACACCCCTACGCTCATGCCCCCACGACGCAGACGGGAGTGAACATGACGGCGATCCCCGGACCGCTCCAGAGCATGGTGTTCAGGAACGCTGATCTGCCGGAGCTGTTCCACCACACGGACGCGATCGCCATCGCCCGTCAGCGGGAGGCCGTGAACACCACCCGGATCCAGCTGATTCTGCTGGTCATCGGCACGGTGCCGGCTGCGCTCCCGTGGCATGCGGAACTGGGTGGCGCGTTTCAACTCGTCGATGTCGTCAGCGTGTTGGCCTATGCGGGTGTCCTGATCACGACGTACCTCTCCGCCCGGCGCAAAGCAAAGTCGCATTGGCAACTCAACCGCTCTGCGGCGGAGTTCATCAAGTCGATGTGCTGGCGCTACGCGGTCCACGGCTCACCTTTCGACACCCACACCCAGCACCCCGAGGCGCTGTTCGCGAACCGTCTCGAAGAGGGGCTCCAGGAGCTCCGGAAGGTGGGGTGGGCCGACCCCCGCGACCTGACCGCGGACTCGGGCGGGCTGATCACGGACTCCATGCGCGAGTTGCGGAACAAGGCGTTCACCGTGCGCAAGGAGACATATGTACGGGACCGGCTGATAGAGCAGCGCAGTTGGTACCGCAGGCGCCAGGAGGTGTCCCGGCGGGCCACGCTGGTCTGGTCGACCACCATCGCCGCACTGACGGCGCTCGCCCTGGTGTTCGCCCTGGTGAGGACGTTCTCCGCCGCCCAGTCCTTCGCCCTGACCGGGGTGTTGTCCGCCGCGGCGGCGGCCTGTCTGGCGTGGAGCGAGATGCGCCGCCATCACCCGCTGATCTCGGCCCACTCACTGGTGGAGCAGGATCTGGAGTCGATGCAGGTGGCGATGGAGACCACACTGACCGAGCGTCAGTGGCCGCGGGCGGTGTTCGAGACCGAGCGCATCGTCTCCCCTCAGCACACCGACTGGCTTGCCAGACACCAGATGTGACAGCACGTCGGACGATCTGGCGCGATGCGCGGTCGTATACGAAGACGGCCGCGCGCGCACCGGTCAGCCGCGCTCCACACCCTCGCGCCAGATCACGGTGACCGGGCGGCCGAGGCTGCGGGCGTACGTCACGATGTCACCCGTGCCGCCGAGGCCGCGGGCTGGCCTTCCGTCCCACACGGCGAGCAGCCGGTCGCAGTGGTCGGCGATGTACGCACCCGCCGCGAAGTACGCCTCGTCGGTCGAGTGCGGGTAGTCCAGCCGGACCTCCCGGGCCGCCCGGCCCTTGAGGGCCCGGTAGCGGGCGAGTTCGGCAGCGTCGGCGAAGCAGGTTTCGTAGTCGCCGCTGGGGATGACCACGGTCAGATCCGCCCCGCAGGCCAGGGCGAGGTCGGCGAAGAGCTGGTCGGCTCCCACCGCGAGGCTGGAGAGGGCCTCCAGGGAGCCTTCGAGGCCACAGAGCGCCGCCCGTAACCCGGCCAGCACATGGGCATGGGCCTCCTGCGGAATGCTGCGATGGCCGGTCACTCCGATGCGTTTCACGGACCTGGAACCCCCTGAAGTGTCTGCGGGGGTCCCCGAAGGCATCCCTCCGGAAGGCACAGCATCCGCCCCCGTTTGCTCCTGCATGACCGACCTGCCCCACATTCTCTCAAATGCTGCGGGGTGAGCGGGAGTCCCCGCCCAGTATTCGGGCGGGGACTCCGTCTCGGTCGACTGCGCGTTCCAGGGCCGGACCGGGGTGTTGGAGTGTCAGTTGAGGGTGACCCCGTACGCGCTGAGTGCCTCGGTGACCGGCTGGAAGTACGTGGTGCCACCGGAGCTGCAGTTGCCACTGCCGCCCGAGGTGAGACCGATCGCCTTCGAGCCGGAGTAGAGCGGACCGCCGGAGTCGCCGGGCTCCGCACACACATTGGTCTTGATCATGCCGTAGACGATGTCGCCGTTACCGTAGTTGACCGTGGCGTTGAGGCCCGTGACGCTGCCGCTGTGGACGCCGGTGGTGGAACCACGGCGGGTGACGGACATGCCGGTCGTGGCGTTGGCCGCTCCGGTGATGGTGACGCTGCCGACGGTGCCCGGGTGGGCGAGCGAGGCATTGTCGTACCGCACCAGGCCGTAGTCGTTGGTCGGGAAGCTGGATCCGACCGTCGGGCCGATGCTGGTCGAGTTGGATGAGTTGGTGTACCAGGGCGGGTTGCCGTCGGTGCAGTGACCGGCGGTCAGGAAGTAGTAGGTGCTGCCACTGTGGACGTTGAAGCCGAGGGAGCAGCGCCAGCCGGGGGCGTAGATCGCGTCGCCGCCGGAGAGCAGCTTGCTGAGCTTTCCGGAGGTGCGCTCGATCCGCAGGGCGCCGGCGTTGGCTCCGACGGACTGTTTGATCTGCTTGATCTCGGCCTGCGAGACCGTGCTGTCCGCAGTGACCACGAGCGAGTCGGTCGCCGGATCGATGCTCCAGGCGGTCCCCGCCACATCGGCGCCGAGCACGGCGTCGCTCGCGGCGGAGAGCTGCTTGGCGCTGAAGGTGGTGGGGGCGGTGTCGGCCTGGGCGCTGGGGACGGCGAGTGCGGCGACGGCGACGAGGCCTGCTGCGACGGCGACAGCCCTACTGCGTCTCGCGGTGCCACTGAGGGGGGTGGTGCGCTTGATCCTCACTTTTCATTCCTCCCGAGGGGAAGTCGGGGGTCCGCCTGTGGGGTGGTCGGACCCGTGAGGCGCAGTCGTCGGCACGGCACATACCCGCCCGCGGTGCGGAATGCCGTGCTCCTGACAAGCGCTGCTCGGGAGTATTCAAGGCGTCAACTTCTGGCGCAAGAGGGCCTTCTGGCCTGAACTTGTGGTGTCACACCAGAAGGCCCCGGCAGCCCGTGGGCTGCCGGGGCCTTTGTCCCGCGGCGATGTGGCGGTGCGCCGGCCGCGGACCGGGGCTTTCGTCACCGGGCATTGGTGCGGCGGGTGCGCCAGCCGCGGACCGGGGCATTCGTCACCGGGCATCGGTGCGGCAGGTGCGCCGGCCGCGGACCGGGGCCCTTGTCGCCGGGCATCGGTGCGGCGGCCGCCGATCCGGGCCTTTGCCGCCGGGGACGATCCGGCGGTGCGTCAGCCGTCGATCCGGTTCCGCTCGCCCGCCTCGACGGCGACGGGAAGGGTGTTGCCGGGCGGCGGGAAGGGGCAGATGAAGTGGTCCGCGAAGGCGCAGGGCGGCAGCAGCGCCCGGTTGAGGTCCACCGTCACGCCGCCGTCCTCGGCCGGGGCCGCGGGCCGCAGGAACCGGAAGCGGTAGCTGCTGTTCCCACTGGTGGCATCCGCGAAGACCGCCCAGAGCGATCCGTCGGGCTCGACCGCGACCTGCAGCGTGTGCCGGGCACCATCGAGCTCGAACGCGATCTCACCGCCGAGCCCGAGGCCGCGCTCGACCCCGTCGGCGTTCTCGACCCGGACCGTACGGGCGGTGTCGTACGGGCGGAAGGTGCCCGGCAGCGCCCAGCGGGCCTCGTACGGGGTGGCCTCGATGGCCCGGAAGGCGCGCCGCGCCGCCGAGTCCGGGTCGAAGTCCCGTACCGCCCAGAGCCCTTCGCGGCTCAGCACGACCAGCCGCCGCTCACCGTGCGCGACGCGGGACCCGCCGATCGGGCCCCGGTCGGCGGTGAGTCGCACCTGGCCGGTGAAAGGCCGCCCGTCGACGGTCAGGCCGTCCGCGGCAATGGCACCGAGCAGCAACTCCTCGCCGTCCTCCCGCCACTGTCCGGGCACCCCCGGAATGCGGCCTTCCGGGTAGTCGGAGAGCCAGTGGGTGCCGGTGAGGGAGAGCGGTCCGTACGGCGCGGACACCGTGGCTGTGCGCTCCTCGTGCCAGTGCTTCCAGTCCTGTGCCGCCTGCCCGGAATCGTGCGGCTGGTGTGTTTCCGTGCTCATGCGTTCAACCCTTCCACACCGGTTCGGCGAGTCCGAGATGCGACCGCAGTGTGGGACCCGTGTACGCGGAGCGGAACACGCCGCGCTCCTGGAGGAGCGGGACGACCCGGTCGACGAAGTCGTCCAGGCCGCCCGGGGTGAGATGCGGTACGAGGATGAATCCGTCGGCGGCGTCGGCGGCCACGAATTCGGTGAGCCGCGCCGCGACCGTCCGCGGGCTGCCGATGAAGGACTGCCGCCCGGTCGTCTCGATGACGGTCTGCCGGATGGACAGCCCCTTCTCCTTCGACAGCGCGCGCCAGCGGGCCGCGACACCGAGGGGGTCACTGTGCCTGACCCGGCCCTGGACCAGCGAGGACTCCGGGTCGGGGTCGATCTCGGGAAGCGGTCCGTCGGGGTCGTAGGAGGAGAGGTCACGGCCCCAGACCTGTTCCAGGGCCAGCAGCGCGTTCTGCGGGGAGACCTGCTGGAGGCGGATCTCGGCCGCTCTCTCCTGAGCCTCGGCATCGCTGTCGCCGAGCACGAAGGTGACCCCCGGCATGATCTTCAGCTCGTCCGGCTCCCGGCCGTACTTCGCCAGCCGCGCCTTGACGTCGGCGTAGAAGGTACGGCCGGCCTCCAGGGTGCCGTGCCGGGTGAAGATGACATCGGCGGCGGACGCGGCGAACTCACGGCCCTCCGGGGAGTCCCCGGCCTGGATGACGACCGGATGGCCCTGCGGGGAGCGCGGGACGGTGAACTCTCCCTCGATGCCGAAGTGCTGCCCGCGGTGCGCGAACGGGCGCGGGGTGCCGTCGGGGGCCCAGGTGTCCCACAGCTCGCGGGCGGTGGCGACGAACTCGGCGGCCCGCGCGTAGGGGGTCCCCCCCGTCCGTGCGGAGCCGGGAACTCGGGGGAGGCGGGCCCGGTCGAGGTAGCCGCCGCGCCGGAAGTTCTCCCCGGTGAAAGCGTCCGGGGAGGTGACGACGTTCCACGCGGCCCGGCCGCCGCTGAGGTGGTCGAGGGTGGCGAGGCGGCGGGCCAGTTCGTAGGGCTCGTTGAACGTGGTGTTGACGGTGGCGGCGAGGCCGAGCCGGTCGGTGACGGCCGCCAGCGCGGCCAGCACCGTGAGGGATTCGGGGCGGCCGACCACGTCCAGGTCGTGGATCCGGCCATTGTGCTCGCGCAGCCGCAGCCCCTCGGCGAGGAACAAGAAGTCGAACGTGCCGCGTTCCGCGGTGCGGGCGAGGTGCTCGAAGGAGGAGAAGTCGATCTGGCTCCTGGAGCGGGGGTCCGACCAGACGGTGGTGTTGTTCACACCCGGGAAGTGGGCGGCGAGGTGCATCTGCCTCGTCGTGGTGCTCATGCTCGTCCCCCTTCGAGGGCGTACCGGTTGGCGGGACGGGCCAGCCCCAGGTGCTCGCGCAGGGTGCCGCCGGGGTAGAAGGTGCGGAACAGGCTGCGGTGCTGGAGCAGGGCCACGGTGCCGTTGACAATCCGTTCGAGGTCGCGCCCGGGGGTGATGGGCGTGAGGTGGAAGCCGTCCGCCGCTCCGCCGCGGTGCCACCGGGTGATCAGTTCGGCGAGGTCGACCGGACCGCCCCGGTAGTAGGAGCCGTCGGCGGCGAGCGGGGGTCCGCTCTCCAGTCCGGGTTCCGGGGCGGTCTCGGCGTCGCCGAGGTCGACGGTGAGCGCGACCAGGACCCGCAAAGCGCCGGGGTCGCGTCCGTGCGCCGCGGCGCGCCGGCGCAGATCGGTGCGGATCGCGGCGGCCCGCTCGGGGGCGGTGGCCCGGACGAGGACGACATCGGCGTGACGGGCCGCGGTCTCCCTCGCCGGGCCACCGGTCCCGTCGACGACGGTGACCGGGTGGCCCTGTGGGGGCCGGGGCACGATGGCCGGGCCGCGTACCGAGAAGGAGGCGCCCTCGAAGTCGACGTGGTGCAGCTTGTCGCGGTCGATGAAACGTCCGGTGGCGACGTCCCGGATCTCGGCGTCGTCCTCCCAGCTGTCCCAGAGCCGGGCGCTCACCTCGGCGGCCTCACCGGCCTCGCGCCACAGTTCCTCGGCGGGCGCCGCCGGACGCCGTCCGAAGAGCCGGGCCTCGGCCCCGGTCGTGGACACATCGACGTGCCAGCCCGCCCGGCCGCGGCTCACCCAGTCCAGGGTGGCCACGGCGGAGGACACGTGGAACGGCTCGGTGTGGGTGGTGGTCACGGTCGGCACCAGACCGATCCGGTCGGTGGCGGGCGCGACCCGGGAGAGCACGGCGAGCGCGTCGAGGCCGGGCCTGGCGAACGAGTCGTCGAGCGTGACGAAGTCGAGTGCGCCGCGCTCGGCCAGCCGGGCGAGGCCGATGTAGTGCTCGGGGTCGTAGCGGGGCGGTCCGCCGATCCCGGCGGCCAGATGAAGGGGCGCGGTCGAAGACATGGGTATGACCTCTCGGGGCTCAGTTCTTGGGCCTGGGCAGGCCGGGCGGGTTGTTCTCGGACTTCTCGACGGCCTCGCCGGAGAGCCCCCAGCGCTTCAGCACCTTGGCGTACGAACCGTCCTGCACGATGTGGTCGATGGCCGCCGCGTACGCCTCCACCAGGCCGCTGCCCTTCTTCGTGGTGGCGGCGATCTTGCCCTGGAGCCCGTCGCCGGCACCCGACAGCGTGCCGACGATCTCGGACCGGCCGGCCGACGCGACGTGGTAGTTGGCGGACGGGCTGGGGCCGAGGTAGGCGTCGATGCGGCCGGACTGGAGGGCCAGGTAGTAGTCGGTGTCCTTCTGGAAGTACGTGATCTCCACCGGCTTGCGTCCGGCTCTGACGTTCTGCTCGTTCCAGTCGACCAGGATCTTCTCCTGGTTGGTCCCGGACGAGACGGCGATCGTCTTCCCCGCCACGTCCTTCGGCCCCCGCACCTTCCAGCCGGATCCCTTCCTGGCCTCGAAGGCGATGTTGTCGAGCCGGTAGGTCGCGAAGTCGTACTTCTCCTTGCGCTCCTCGGTGACCGTGACGTTCGACAGCACTCCGTCGAACTTGGAACTGTCGAGACCGACGAAGAGGTTCTCCCAGGAGACCTGTTCGAACTGCGGCTCAAGGCCGAGCGTGTCGGCGACCAGGGTCGCCAGGTCGATCTCCGAACCGATCCGGGTCCTGTCGTCGGTCGCGTAGAAGCCCAGCGGTGGCGAGGCGTCGGCGCTCGCGCCCAGTCGCAGCGTGCCGCGCTCGCGGACGGCCTCGGGCACCTTCGCCGCGATGGCGTCGACCTTCTTGCCTCTGATCCGGTGCTGGTCGGGACCGATGTTGATACCGGTGCCCTGCTGCCCCTTCGGCTTCACCTCGGTGGTGGCGGCGTCCCCGCTGCCGCAGGCCGTGAGCAGTCCCGCGGCGGTGAGGGTGGCGAGCACGGTGGACAGGGTGCGGCGGACGGACACGTGCGTACTCCTCGAAGAGAACAACGGCGGGGACAGGGACGGGTTCACAGGACCTTGGAGAGGAAGGCGCGGGTGCGCTCGTGCCGCGGACGGTCGAGTACGTCGCCGGGCGCGCCCTGCTCGACGATCCGGCCCTCGTCCATGAAGACGACGGTGTCGGCGACCTCGCGGGCGAAACCGATCTCGTGCGTGACGACGATCATCGTGGTGCCCTGGATCGCCAAGTCCGCGATGACGTCGAGGACTTCACCGACCAACTCGGGGTCGAGCGCCGAGGTCGGCTCGTCGAAGAGCAGCAGCTTGGGTTCGAGGGCCAGCGCACGGGCGATGGCGACCCGCTGCTGCTGTCCGCCGGAGAGCTGCTTGGGGTACGCCCCGGACCTGTCGGCGAGCCCGACCCGGGCGAGGAGCTTCTCCGCGGCGGCGACGGCTTCCTTCTTCGGGCGGCCGAGGGCGGCCACCGGTGCCTCGATGATGTTCTCCAGCACGGTCAGGTGCGGGAAGAGATTGAAGTTCTGGAAGACGAAGCCGATCCGGGTGCGCTGGCGCAGGACCTCGCGCTCGCGGAGTTCGTACAGTTTGTTGCCGTCCCTGCGGTAGCCGACCAGGGTGCCGTCGACGCTGATCCAGCCGTTGTCGACCTTCTCCAGGTGGTTGATGGTGCGCAGCAGCGTGGACTTGCCGGAACCGGACGGGCCGAGGACGACGGTCACCTCTCCGGCGCGTACGGACAGGTCGATGCCGCGCAGCACCTCCAGGCTGCCGAAGCGCTTGTGGACGGAGCGGATCTCGACCATGGTGTCCGCGGATCCGGTGGTGCGGTCGGTGGTGGTGCTGCTCATCGCGCGGCCCCCTTGGCGTAGTGACGTTCGACGTAGTGCTGGAGGACGGAGAGCACGGTGGTCAGGAGGATGTACCAGACCGTCGCGACCATCAGCAGGGGCACGACCCTGCCGTTGCGTCCGTAGACGACCTGGACCTGGTAGAAGAGTTCGCCGATCGCCATCACGCGGAGACGATGAGCGCGTCATGGTCGGCGACGGCGGGCGCGGCGACATGTGGTCCTGTCGCCTTGTCGATGGGTGGATCGCTGGTGAGGGACATGAGGGGTCCTTGAGCTGCGGGGTACGGGGGTGGGGTGGGTGTTTCCGTGGCTGCTTCCGCGCGGAGCCGCGGTCAGGCTCCGAGGGGGCCGTCGCTACAGGCGAGGTCCCTGAGGAAGGTGAGCGCCGTGCGTGCGGTGGCGTCGTTCTGCCGGAAGGCCGGGCCGCCGGTGCGCGGCCGGGTGAACGCTCCGCCGGCGCGAGCGGTGGTGAACGGGCCGAGCGCGAAGCGGCGCGGGTGCGGATGTCCGTCCCGGCCCAGGATCCGGCCGTCGTCGGGGTCCACGGAGAGCAGCCCGGTGTCGGTGGCGACGGCCCCGTCCTCGTGCAGTCCCCGGAGCAGGCTGCTGCGGGTGCGTTCCAGTGAGGGGTCGGGCAGCCGGGCCTCGACCAGGGCGCGGGCCTCGATCGACTCCCCCGGCACGGTGGCGCTGCCGGCCCGGAAGACGCCCCGGCGTTCATCCACCTCGACGGTCATTCCGGCGCCGAGGAAGCGGACGACGCCGGCCCGGGAGAGCGCGAGGAGCTGGCGCAGCCGGGGGCCCGGCGGCCCTGAGGCGAGGTAGCTGAAGAAGCCGTGCCACCAACCGCCGATGTCGCCGAGCCGGATCAACTGCCCGTAGGCGGAGAGGAGTCCGAGGAAGACGGCGAGATCCGGGCTGTGGCCGGGGTCGTGGCGGCGTTCCAGGTCCGCGGAGATATAGGCGCGCAGCTCTTCCTGGAGTGCGTCGTACGAGGCGTGGCGCACCCCGTCCAGCGGGCGGTCGACCGCTTCGAGGTCGAGCCGGTCGGCGGGGTCGGGTACGGCTGCCGCCACGAGGGCGCGCAGCTCGGGGCCGGCCGGATCCGCGGTGGCGTACTTCGCCTCGAAATCGTGCCAGTCGGCGGTGGTCCGCTCGGGGTGGGCGGTGAAGAGCCGCTGGTAGTGGGCGTAGCCGAGCTCCTTGTCGACATATGGCCACACATCGCGCCGGAAATCGAGCGGCTCGTCCGTCTTCAGCAGGGCCTCGGTCCGGTCCGGTCCCAGGAAGCGCGGCAGCGGGGGCCGTTCGCCCTGCCAGGCGTAGCCGATCTTGGAATGGTACGGAACGCCCCGGCGCGATCCGATGTGCAGCACCGGTTCTCTGCCGGAGGGCTGGTACTCGCCGTTCTCGTAGCGCCCGCCGCGGCCCTCGGTGAGCAGCACCATCAGATCGACGAAGGCGAGTCCGAAGCCCCGGACGATGACGGGTTCGCCCGCGGGCAGCTCGGTCAGATCGGTGTCGGCGGTGAAGTCGGGCGCCAGGTGGACGAGTCCGTGCCGTTGCGCGAAGTCGGCCAACTCGACCTGCTCCGGCTCCGGTTCGGCGTCCAGGTGACCGATGGCGACCGCGACGAGATCGGCGAGGAGCGGCTTGTCGGCCCCCTCCAGCCAGACGCTCTGACGCCCTTCGCGCGGCCCGCTCACGCGCACGGCCCTGTCCCGGTGCCAGTGGACGGCGATGCCTTCGGGGAGTGCGGCCACGGCCTGCTCGTACACCCAGCGCAGATAGACGCTCTGCAGCCGCCTGCTCGGAAAGTCCTGCCCCTTCAACGCCGTTATCTCCGCCAGGAGTTCGGGTTCCGGAGCTGCCTCTTCCGAGAGCGTCAGACGCCCGTCCCGGATGTCCGCCGCCCAGGTGTGCAGCGCGGGCCCCGGACGTGTCGGCCCCTCCAGCCGGACGGTGTCGTCGGTGAACATCGTGACGTCCTCGGCCATGGAGTTCATCCAGAGCAGCGGCGACTGGTCGTGCCGCCAGATCCGCCCGCCGCCGGGCGGGTGGGGGTCCACGAGATGGATGTCCAGCGGGCGGTCCTCGTACAGGCCGGGGACGTTGGCGGCGATGCGCTCGATCAGGCCGGTGCCGCGCGGTCCGGCGCCGATGACGACGAGCGCCGGTGTCCGGCTCATCGGGCACCGGCCGTGCCGCGCGCGTAGTGCCGCTCGATGTAGTGCTGGCCGACGCCGAGCAGTGAGGTGACGAGGGCGTACCAGAGGGTGGCGACCAGCAGCAGCGGGATGACCTGGTAGGTGCGGTGGTACACGAGCTGCACCGAGTACAGCAGGTCCTGTACGGCGATGATGCTGACGATCGAGGTGCCTTTGAGGGTGCCGATCAGCATGTTCCCCGCGGGCGGGACGATGGAGCGCATCGCCTGGGGCAGCACGATCCGGCGGAGCCGGCGCCAGGGCCCGAGGCCGAGCGACTGGGCGGCCTCGATCTGTCCGCGTTCGACGGAGAGGATGCCGCCGCGGACGACTTCGGCGGCGTACGCGGCCTCATGCAGGGTGAGCCCGATGACGGCGACCGTGACGGGGCCGAGGAGGTTGACCGTACGTACGCCGAGGATCTCCGGGTAGAGAGCGCCGATGTTGAACCAGAACAGCAGCTGGACCAGGATCGGGGTGGACCTGAAGAGCCAGACGTATCCCCAACCGACCGCCTGCAGAACACGGTTGTCGGAGAGCCTGAGGACGGCGAGCAGGGTACCGAGGGCGAAGCCGAGCACCATGACCAGTGCCGTCAGCCAGAGGGTGAGGCCGAGGCCCCGCAGGACGGCGGTGGTGGTGAAGTACTCGGCGACGACGTTCCACTGGAAGGCGTCGTTGCGGATGACGGAGTTCAGCGCCAGGGCGAGGAGCACCAGGGCGACAACTGCCGCCGCCCACTGCCCTGTTCGGCGTACCGGGACGATCCTGAGCCGGTCGGTCTGCTCGCTCTTCGCGAGTGGGGCGGGGTGGGAGGAAGGGAGGGTGTCTGTCTGCGCGGACATGCGAAGGCTCCGTGGATGCAGAGATCGAACACGGGGCGCGTCTTCAGCAGAAACACAACGCGGACCGGGCCCCTCAGCGCCGGTCCGCTTCCGAGACAACCGCTGTCCACCGCGCGTTGTCAAGCTTGT
The DNA here is from genome assembly GCF_055584025.1 of Streptomyces sp. NPDC104309. Lineage (NCBI taxonomy): Bacteria > Bacillati > Actinomycetota > Actinomycetes > Kitasatosporales > Streptomycetaceae > Streptomyces > Streptomyces sp. NPDC104309. The sequence continues at coordinate 446,771 of NZ_JBVJMV010000003.1, forward strand.
CCACACTGTGAGTCGTACGACTCAGTTCAGTTGACGGACCACCGGATGCCTGTTCCACTGGGGCCATGCATTCGCAGCAGTGGCTGGTCAAGCGCTCCCACATCGACTTCGGTCGCGTGTGGTCCTCCTCCTGTTGAGCCGACCCCCTGCATCTCCTCGCGTCTCCGCCTGGCGCCGTGTGCGGCGCTGAGCACTGTTCCCCGCGCGCCTTCACGTACACAACATCGCTTCACCCTCCCCTCCCCCGTTCCACCGCTCTTCCGCGCTGTGTCGACCTCTCGTTCTGTCGACTTCCTGCTCTGCCGTTCGCTTCGCCCCGGCCGTGGGGTCGCCGCGCGCTGCCCTGCTCACGGGCCGCCGCCGCGCCCGCTCGCGGCCGATGACCCTGGAGAACCACGCCTCATGCCCCGAACCCGGTACACCGCCGCCTTCACGCTGATCACCGTCGCCGCCTTCGCCCTCACCGCGTGCGGGTCCGGCGATCCGGCGTCAGCGCCGGCCGGCGCCGCGGAGGCCAAGGGGAAGGTCCCGACCACCGATGTCGTGTCGTCGGTGCACAAGGACGAGGCGGCGGCGAAGCTGCTGCCCGCCGTCCGCGCCTCCGGCACCTTGACCATCGCCTCCAGCGTCGGCAATCCGCCCGGTGCCACCTACCTCGCCGACGGGAAGACGGTGGCCGGTACGGACATCGACTTCGCGGACGCGGTGGCCAGGAAGCTCGGACTGCGACTGAAGCGCGAGGTGGCCTCCTTCGAGGCGATCCTGCCCGCGCTGGACAGCGGCAAGTACGACGTGGGCACCGGAAACTTCGGGGTGACCGAGGAACGCCGCAGGACGATCGACTTCGTCACGTACATCAATGACGGCCAGGGGTTCGCGGTCCGCGACGGCAGCGAGCTGAAGAAGGTCACCGATCTCACCCAGCTCTGCGGTCTGACGGTCGGCACCGGCGCGGGCACCACGTTCGAGGTGACACTGGAGGAGAACAGGCATCGGTGCTCCGACTCGGGCAGGAAGCCGTACGAGGTGAAGACCTACAACGACCAGGGGGCGACCTGGGGTTCGCTCCAGCAGGGGCGCAGCGATGTGGTGATGTCCACCATCAACGGACTGCGGTACGCGGTGGATCAGCAGGAGGGCGTGCGCTTCCTCAACGAGTTCAAGCGCCTCGACGTCGGCTTCGCCTTCAAGAAGGGCACCCTGTTGGCACCCGCCTTCCAGGCCGCGGTGAACGGGCTCAAGGCGGACGGCACCTACGACCGGATCCTGAAGAAGTGGGGCATCGGCGCGTCGGCGATCAAGACCTCGCAGATCTCACCGCCCGAGATCAGGTGACACGGACCCGCGGGCCGGGGCCGGGTCCGGCCCGGCCGGGCCCGGTTCCCCGGCCCGGGTCCCGAAGCCGGCCCCGGCTCCGGGGCCGGGAGGGCGCGGTACCGCCAGGTCGTGACGCCGGGCCTCCCGCTCAGCAGCTGCAGTCGCACCCGCAGCAGTCGCACCCGTCGCAGCAGTCCCCGCAGTTGCTGCAGCAGTCACACCCATCGCAGCAGTCGCCGCAGTCACACTGACTGCACAGCCCCTCGCGGCGCTGATGGGTCCACGGGTCCTCGAAGGTGCCGCAGCACATCTGGCAGGTACAGGCCAGCCCCGCCCACACCAGGCATCCTGCGATCAGTCCGCGCCGGTCGCGCGGGGGCTCGGGCGGCGGCTGCGGCGGGCCGAAGGGGTTGCCGGGGCTCGGCGCGTACGGATTGCCGGGCGGCGGGCCGAAGGACCCGGTCTGCCGCGCACCCGACGGGCGGCCGGCTCCGTCCGGTACCGGAACGCCCGCCCCGTGCGAGCACGCCGTGGTGCCGAACGCCCGGTCCACCGACTGTCGCAGTTCGTGCACCAGCAGCACGTGGGCCAGCTTGTCGTCGGTGAACTCCGCGTCGCGCAATGCCAGCCGTACCCCCCGCAGCGCGTCGTCGCACAGTCGTCGGGCCTCGGCCCGCGAGGTGCCGGTCGCGGTGAGCGGGTTCCAGGCGCCCGACACGGCGTCAGCTTCCTGGTCCTCCACGGCATCCAGCAGATGCGCCAGGCGTCCGAAGAGCCGGCCCGCCTCGGCCAGCGGCTCCGCGTTCCGCGGCCTGCCCGCGAGTATCGCGGTGTGGGCGAAGGCTGCCGCAGTGGCGGTCTCGGTGGGCTCGGTGACCGTGAGCACCGGGGTGCCGGGCCCGGCAAGCAGCTCGATTCCGGTCTGCCGGTCGACGGCGTCGACGAGCAGCGCCGTGTCGAAGCCGAGTTGTGCGCCGGTGCGCGCGCCTGCCCGGTCCCAGCCCGCCGCGACCCGGCGCGCGGCGGCGGCGACCGGGCGGCGTTTCAACAGGCCGTCCCGGTCGGCGACGTGGTCCCGTACCTTCGCCGACGCCAGCACCAGCGAGACGGCGGCGGCCAGCCTGGCTCCCTCGCCGTGGGCGACCGGGGCGGTCCGCATGGCGCGCAGCGGGCAGGGCCCCGCGGTGCGTCGCCATCCGTTGGTGCGCTCGGCCTGAGCCTCCGTCAGGACCGAGATGATCAGGCCGTCATAGTTCGTCACGACACGGGCGAATTGCCCGTGGTCCGAGCGAAGTGCGAGACAGAGCCCGCAGAGATGGGCCATCCACTCCGTCCTGAGCCCCTCGGACAACCGATGCGTACAGGGCCTGACGATTCCGAACACGACGATCCCCCGAGAGTCGTTCACTCGTGCGCCGAGCTCGTGCGCGTGCGCGACGTGCATCGTATCGAGCACTCCGTTCACCCGTACGTCCCCCGTGTCACCCGTACGGAGCGGCGCATCATATTTCTTTCTCTCAGGCCCCTGATGCGGGAGGAACCCTGACGAACCGCCACATCTTCTGCACCAGTACCGTCACGAATCCCCTGCGCGCCGACTATCCACTTGGCGCACGATCCGCATCATGGACGACCATAGGGACACGAAAGAGATGCGGAACATCACGGAACCGCGGTGAGAGGAGGCGTCCATGGGATCGGTGCGCAAGGCGAGTGCCTGGCTGGGCCTCGTGGAGGACAACGACGAGCGGTACTACGACGACGACGAGTACGCCGGGGGTGCGCAGACCGGGACCGGTCAGGTCTGGGTGACCGATCCCCGGGTGCAGGTGGCTTCCGAGACTGCCGAGGAGACGGGCCGCCGGATCGCCACCGTCACCCCGGACAGCTTCCGGGACGCGCGAGGCATCGGCGAGCTCTTCCGGGACGGCGTGCCGGTGATCGTCAACCTCACGACCATGGACGCCACGGACGCCAAGCGCGTCGTGGACTTCGCCGCGGGGCTGACCTTCGGGCTGCGCGGTTCGATCGAGCGCGTGGCCACCCGGGTCTTCCTGCTGACCCCGGCCGACACCCGGGTGGTGAACGGCGAAGCCGCCGGCCGGCCGGCCGACGGCTTCTTCAACCAGAGCTGAGCAGGGCGCTCGCCGGACCGGTCTACCGGAACGCGTCGAGACCGGTGAGCGCCTTGCCCAGCACCAGCTGGTGCATCTCCACGGTTCCCTCGTAGGTGAGCACCGACTCCAGATTCGTCGCATGGCGCATCACCGGGTACTCCAGCGAGATCCCGTTGGCGCCGAGGATCGTGCGCGAGGTACGGCAGACGTCGATCGCCTCCCGCACGTTGTTGAGCTTTCCGAAACTGACCTGCTCCGGGCGGAGCCTGCCCGCGTCCATCCGCCGGCCCAGATGGTGGGCGAGCAGGATGCCCTTGTGCAGTTCCACGGCCATGTCCGCGAGCTTGGCCTGGGTGAGCTGGAAGCCACCGATCGGCCTGCCGAACTGTTCCCGGGTCCGCGCGTAGTCGAGGGCCGCCTCGAAGGCGGCGCGCGCCGCGCCCATGGCTCCCCAGACGATGCCGTAGCGGGCGTGGCTGAGACAGCTGAGCGGGCCGCGCAGACCGGTGACTCCGGGAAGTACGGCATCGGCGGGCAACCGTACCTCGTCGAGGACCAGCTCACTGGTGACCGAGGCGCGCAGCGACCACTTGTGCTTGATCTCGGGCGCCGTGAAGCCCGGGGTGTCGGTCGGCACGACGAATCCGCGGATTCCGCCGCCCGCGCCGCCCTCGTCGGTCTGCGCCCAGACGACGGCGACCCCGGCGACCGAGCCGTTGGTGATCCACATCTTGCGGCCGGTGAGGACCCAGTCCCCTCCTCCGTCGCGCTTGGCGTACGTCCGCATCCCGGCCGGGTCGGAGCCGTGGTCCGGCTCGGTGAGACCGAAGCAGCCGATGACCTCGCCGGCCGCCATGCCCGGCAGCCACCGCTGCCGCTGCTCCTCGGAGCCGAAGCGGTGGATGGCGTACATGGCGAGCGATCCCTGCACGGAGACCAGCGAACGGATCCCCGAGTCCGCCGCTTCGAGTTCCAGGCAGGCCAGTCCGTACTGCACGGCGGTGGCGCCCGCGCAGCCGTACCCCTGCAGGGACATGCCGAGAGCGCCGAGCGCACCGAGCTCGCGGGCCAGTTCCCGGATGCCGGGCAGCTCGCCGTTCTCGTACCACTCGGCGATGTGCGGCAGCACACGGTCGGTGGCCCAGTCCCGGACGGTGTCGCGGATGGCGAGGTCCTCGGGTCCGAGCAGGTCGTCGATGCCGATCGGGTCGGCGGGGTCGAAGGGCGGGAGCTTCGAGGACGGGGTGGTGGACATGAGGGCGCCTCCGGCGGCTCGCACGATGCCAAAACTAGCAGTGTTAGTTATAGCCTCGTGCCGACGTTACGGCTCAGCGTCCCGCCCGTCCAGAGCCGGTCGCCTCGGCGGGTCGGCGCCGGGCAGGCAGCGCGAGCGACCGCTGCGCACGGCCCGCGACGGGCGCCTCGCGCGGCTCGGGGCGTTCCGGCGCCTCGCCCGCGTCGGCGTCCCCGGTTTCGCGAAGAGCCGGCGACGGGCACTCCATCGCGCGTGGCAGCCACAGCGCGGCGAGCGCCCCGGCCAGCAGCAGGGCCGCGCTGACCAGCAGCGTGACATGCAGCCCGGTGATGAAGGCGTGGCGGGCCGTGGAGCGCAGCGCCTCGCCCAGCGGACCGCCGAGCCGGTCCGCCACCTGGTAGGCCTCACCCAACGAGTGGGCGGCGGCCGCACCGTCCCCGACGGGGACACCCTCTCCGGGGAGCCTCGCGAGTCCGGGGGCGTAGGCGGCGTTCATGACACTGCCGAGCAGGGCGATGCCCATGCCCGCGCCCAGCTGGTACGAGGTCTCGCCGATCGCCGCCGCCCCGCCCGCCCGGTCGGCCGGGGCCTCGCTGAGCATGGATTCGTACGCCCCGAAGAGCGTGGTCTGCAGTCCGAAGCCGAGTGCGACGAACGCCGCGGTCAGCAGGCCGGGCCGGTCGTGCTGCCCCATCGCGGTCAGGATCAGCACCGAGGCGGCCGTGAGCACGAAGCCCCAGCCGACCATCCGCCGCGGCCCGACGCGGCGCAGCGTGTACGACCCGGTGGCGCCCGCGGCCATGGCCGCGAAGGTGAGCGGCAGCAGCCGCAGACCGGTCTCCAGCGGGCTCAGCCCGAGCACGAGCTGGAGGTACTGCACGGCTATCAGTTCCAGCCCGACCAGCGCCAGCATGGCGAGGACGATGCAGCCCACCGCGGTGGAGAAGGCCGGCCGGGCGAACATCCCGATGTCTATCAGCGGATGCGTACGTCGCTTCTGACGGCGTACGAAGGTGACAAGCAGTACGGCCCCGATCAGCAGCGGGGCCAGTGTGACCGGGCTCAGCAGCCCCTCCCCGGCGCCCGCCCGCTTCACTCCGAGGACCACACCGAGCACACCGGCCGCGGCCATCAGTGCGCCCAGTACGTCCCACGGGCCGTCGTCGCTGCCACGCGACTCGGGCAGCAGCAGGCGGCCGACCGGCAGGACCAGGGCCATCAGTGGAACATTGATCAGAAAGACCGAGCCCCACCAGAAGTGTTCGACCAGGAAGCCGCCTATGACGGGCCCGGTGGCCGCTCCGACGGCGGCGACCGCGCTCCAGACGCCGATCGCCACGGCCCGTTCGCGCCGGTCGGGGAAGACCTGCCGGAGGATCGACAGCGTCGCGGGCATGATCATCGCCCCGCCGACGCCGAGCAGGGCGCGCGCCGCGATCAGTACGCCGGGGCTGCCGGCCATCGCGGCGATCGCGGAGGCGACGCCGAAGAGGGCATAGCCGAGCAGCAGCACGCGGCGCCGGCCGACCCGGTCACCGAGGGTGCCGAAGAGGATCAGCAGCGAGGCGCAGACCAGCGGATAGGCGTCCACGATCCAGAGCAGACCGGCGGCGCTGGGCCGCAGGTCCGCGGTGACGGCGGGGACGGCGACGTGGAGCACGGTCGCGTCGAGTGCGACGAGCAGCAGGCTGAGGCAGAGGACGACGAGGACGACCCACCGATTGGCACCGTCGGCGGCTGAGCGCAGCCGGATTCGGGCTGTGGTCGTCCCGGACATGCATGTACCTCCCAAAAGGTCCCTCGCGCTCGGCGGGCCAGCCGGGGACGCGGCGGTTCGCTGCCCCTCGGGGCCCGGCATCGACGGGCGAGTGATCCGTCAGCGTACGCGAGTTCGGAGCACCCACACGTGGTCCACCTCATACCCCGGCGGGCCGTGGAGTGTGGCGTACGCCACGCCGCGTCGCCGCCCGGAGCCCGTCGGACCTGCGCGGACGACTGCCATCCAGGACCGCTCGGAGCTGCCCCGCCGACCTCCACACCCGGCACAGAAGGTACCCGGCGTCACTCCGGCACCACCGGCCGGGCCTGCGCCGAAAGCGGTCGGTGACCGGACGGATACCTTCGGTTCCACCCCTTCGAGCGGCCGGATAAATTCATACGGGCACCTCCTTCGCTTTTCTTCCCGCCCCCAAACACCCTTCCGAAATAAGTGCGAAATAAAAACCGTGGAGGCATGTCGAGACGCTTCTTCGAGTCAGGAATTACGGTCCGACTGAGACATAGTCCACATCACATCGTCATCACAAAGAGACCGGATCGACCTGTCCACGCACTAACTCGCTGTAACGTCGATTGGGTGCGTACCGACATCTTTGCCCGCCTGGACCGGGAGCCGGAGCCGCCGAAGATAGAGCCGCCGCGGATGAGCCGTCACCGCATCGCTCTCTTCGGCGGAACGTTGGCGTTCTATCTCGCCATCGTCGTCGCCGTGCTGGTCTCCTCCTGGCTGGTGACCCTGGACTGGAAGGTCATGCTCTTCCGGCCCTATCAACAGTGGCCGCAAATCCATGCGTTCCTCGACTACTACATCGTGCTCGGTCAGCGCGGCCCCACCGCCACCATGGTCGCCTGCTGGCTCGGCTGGCGCTCCTGGCGGCAGCACACCCTGCGGCCTCTGCTGACACTCGGCGCCGCACTGCTGCTGCTCAACGTGACGGTCGGCGCGGTCAAGATCGGCCTGGGGCGGCTCGGCCCGCACTACGCGACCCAGATCGGCTCCGCCGAACTCTTCGCCGGCGGCGATATATTTCCGTCGGGCCACACCGCCAACGCGGTCGTGACCTGGGGGATCCTCGCGTACCTGGCGACCACCCCGCGGGCCAGACGCTACCTGTCGGCCGTGTCCGCGATCGTCTCGCTCGGCGTCGGACTCACCACCGTCTACCTCGGCACGCACTGGCTCAGCGATGTGCTGCTCGGCTGGGCCGCGGGGCTGCTGATCCTGCTGGCTCTGCCCTGGGTCGAGCCGCTGATCACCCGGGCCGAGGCCTGGATCTTCGCCCAGCGCGAGATCCTGCGGGGACGCGCCCTCCCCGTTCCCTCCCTGCCCGTCGCAGTGGGTGGGCCCCGGACCGCGCTGCCCGCGCAGCTGGACGGCGGCGACGCCGCCGCGGAGAGCCCGGCGCTGGAACCGGTCGCCGCGGGCACGGTCACGGGCCCCCGCCCGCGTACCCACCCGGCTCCGCCGTCGCATCCGACACATCTGGTGCGCTCGGAACGGACTCCGGCCACCCCGGCCGGGAGCCGGCGCCCGCCGCACGCGGACCGTACGCCCCGCGGCGGCACGGCCCCGGCCCGCCCGGTGTCCGGCGGCTGAACAACGCCAGGAGCCGGTACGCACAGCCGCTCCCCGCACGGCGAAGGCCCCGACTCCGGTCGGGGCCTTCGCCGTGCGGGGAGCCCGGAGCCCGGCCGCAGCGGCGCTCAGCCCACCCAGCAACGGGTGACGACGGCGTCGACGGCCTCGAAGTTGATCCGTCCGCCCCGGAACTCCATGGTGATGATCGCCCCCGGCGGCAGGGATCTGACAGTGGTCCAGCCATGGCTGCGCGCTCGCCGTTCGGCCGCGTCGACAGCGAGGCCGACGTACGCACCGGGTGCGTCTTCGGGCTGGACGGGAGGGGTCGGTATGGGTGCCATGTCTCTCACCGTAGGCTCCCTTGGACCGCGACGGAAGCCGGGGCAGGGACTGCCGCACAGCGTCCTCACGTCCCCTGCCTGTCACGCTTGTGTCACAGGATCTCGACACCTGAGCTGCCCGGATCACGCCGCCCGGACATGCGGCCCACGACCCGACACACAGTAATCACACAAGCCGGGAAACGATCATACGGAACGCCCGAAAACAAAACGAAATACATCGTATCGAGCAGTCGGAATTACCGTGCTGAATAACTCGCGTAAATGAGCATGCCACCGGGAATTCACGCTTCCTTATGGCACCCTTATCCTTTGGTCACAAAATCCGTGCCACGGACCGGCACTACCGCCCGCCACCGCCCGTATAGCGGACAAGCCGAACCTTCGCCGCGGGGGAACACCGGTGGAGGCGCTCAGCCAAGGGCCCTCGACAGCCGGTCCCTGACCGCCCTGATGGCGTCATTGAGCTCCGGGGGTTCGACGACCTCGAAGTCGATCCCCATGAGCACGACGTGGATGACCAGCACATCAAGACTCGTGGCCCCGGTGCGCAGCAGACAGCTGTCGGCGCCGTCCGCCTCCAGCACCCCGGCGGACGGCGGGATCCGTTCCGCCGCGCGCTCGATACCCGTCTTCAGCCGGATCACCGCACGGGTCGCGTACGCGCCGGTGGAGATGCCCTCCGAGACATAGGCGGCCAGATCCTCGGCCGGTGCGTCGCGCGGCACGAACCTCGGGCCGTGCGGCGGCGTGGGGGTGATCCGGTCCGCACGGAACGTACGCCAGTCCGCGCGGTCCAGGTCCCAGGCGACCAGATACCAGCGGCGTTCGGTGCACACCAGCCGGTGCGGTTCGACGGCCCGGCGCGATACGGAACCGGAGTGGTCCCGGTATGCGAAGCGCAGCCGCTCGCCGTCCCGGCAGGCTCCGGCCAGTTCGGTGAGCACACCCGGGTCGGCGGTGGACGCGCCGGGCCCGCGCAGCAACGGCACCGTGAAGGTGTTCAGCGCGTTCACCCGGCGCCGGAGCCGGTTCGGCAGCACCTGTTCCAGCTTGGCCAGGGCACGTACGGAGGTCTCGCCGATGCCCTCGACCCCGTTGCCCGCCGCGGTGCGCAGCCCGACGGCGACGGCTACGGCCTCCTCGTCGTCGAGGAGCAGCGGCGGCAACTGCGCACCGGCGCCGAGCCGGTATCCGCCGCCCGTGCCGGGGGCGGCGTCGACCGGGTAGCCCAGTTCGCGCAGCTTGTCGACATCGCGTCGGACAGTCCGTGGTGTGACTCCGAGCCGCTCGGCGAGATCGGCGCCCGACCAGTCCCGGTGCGCCTGGAGCAGTGAGAGCAGACGCAGCAGTCGTGCCGAGGTCCCCAACATGCGGCGAGTCTGCCAGGGATCGCGGACAGCCCGCGTCCGCGATCGGTTGCCGAGGCCTTACGGCCTCGCCCGCGATTGTCAGCGGCGTCGCGGTGTCCGGGACCTCCGCCTCCGGCGTTGTCGTCAGTCGCCGACGCTCCTTCCCCAAGCTCTCGGCTGCGTTCGAGCAGGGGAGGCCCCATCCGACTCCCTCCTCCGCCTTGGATTCGAAGGCCCCGGACACCGCTCCTTCTCCCACTGACAATCGTGGGCGAGGCCGTTACCGGGCCGGCGTCGGACCGGGTTCGATCCGGACGCAGAGGTCGTTCTCGGCCGAGTAGCAGGGGGTGGCTCGTGCGCCCTCCCCGACGCCGCGTCCCGGGTAGACGAAGATGTTCTTGCGGTCCCAGACGTCGTCGAGGAGGCGGGAGATCCGTACGCCGTCGGCCGGCTCACCGGTCGGCGTGCCGGGGATCAGCCAGAGCGTCCACAGCTGCTTCCCGGTGACCGGCCCGGCCGCCAGCCGGTCGAGGGGCAGCGTGAAGGAGAACGTGTCCCCCGTCCCGGTGACCGGCACCTGGCAGACCCGCTCGGTGGTACCGGCCGCTCGCGCCTCGACGCGGGCGTCGTCGCCGAGACCGGTCCCGTACAGCGTGCCCTCGACGGTCATCGCGTCCCGGTCGAAGGTGACCGGTCCGGCCTCGGCGTGCGGTGAGCGGATCCAGCAGTGCAGGGCGAGTCGGCCGTCGACGGTCGGATACGGGATACGGACCACGACCCGCCCGGTCCGCGGTGTGCGGTCCATGAGGAGCCGCAGATCCCTGATCCCGGGCTCGACGGCCACCTCCCCGTCGTCGCCCGCGCCCGGCTCGCGCAGATAGACGTCCCAGCGCCCCTCGGCGGGCTCCAGGGTGCTCGGCAGCTCCGCCCGCAGCCGTCCGTCACCGAGCGGGCTCAGCGGCAGCCGCAGGGTGCCGTCGGCGGCCCCCTTGCTGCCGCGCAGCCTCAGAAGCAGTTCGGGTGCCTTCCACTCCGCGCGGCGACCGGGGTCGAGGTCGAGGACGATCCCGCCGTCGGGGCCCGCGGTGCAGTCGGCTCGTGGTGTCAGTCGCTCTGCGGAGACGGTCATGCGGTCTTCCCCTTGCGGATGGCGTCGGCGGCCTTGTAGCGCAGGGCGTACGCCCCGTCGAGGACGGTGCCGCGGGCGCGGTGCAGTGTGGTGCGCAGAGCGCCGTGCGAACGGTCGCTCGGGGCCCGGGAGGCGAGTTCGGTGAAGAGCCGCTCATGGCGTTCGGCGATCCGCGACGGATCGAACCGCTGCGACGCGGCCAGCGCGGCGCGTCCCGCTCGGTGCCGTGCTTCGTCGTCGTCGATCAGACCGAGCAGGGCCGCCGCCACCGCCGCAGCGTCACCGACGGGCACCAGCCGCCCGTCCGTGCCGTCCTCGATGATCTCGCGGGGGCCGTGCGGGCAGTCGGTGGCGACGACCGGCAGGCCGCAGCGCATCGCCTCGACGATGGTCATGCCGAAGGACTCGCGGTCCGAAGTGACCGCGGCGATCGCCCCCTTGGGCCACTCGGCCTCCAGCGGGTTGACCGAACCCATCAGGAACACGTGGTTGTGCAGGCCGAGTTCACCGATGAGGGTGAGCAGCGCCTGCCGCTCGTTCCCGGTCGCGTCACCGCCGCCGTAGATGCGCAGCCGCCAGTCCGGACGGGCGGCGACCACGTCGGCGAAGGCCCGGACCAGCAGGTCGTACCGCTTGACCTTGTGCAACCGCCCCGCGGCGATCACCCACTTGCTGTCGCCGTCGGCGGGCGCGATCCCCGGCGCGGGCACGCTGTTGGGAATGGACTCGATCCGTACGCCGGGCAGCTTGAACCCCCTCCGGTAGGCACGGGCGTCGGCCTCGGTGACAGTGGTGATCGCGTCCAGCAGGGCGTAGCGGTGCCCGATCTCGCGGCGCAGCCGGTAGCCGTGGCTGTCGAGGGTGAGGTGCTCCTGACCGATCCGGACCGGACCGCGCCGGGTCTGCCTGCTGATCTGCACGTTGAGCCCGGGGCGGGTTCCGACCACGACGTCCGCGTCCAGCGACCGCAGATGGTCCGCCACCCGGGTGTCGGTCAGCCTGCTGTACTGCCGGTACCTGCTGTCGCCGCGCGGGAACACGGTTGCGGGACGTGCGTGTTCGGCCGCGTCGCCGTCGTACGTCGGGCTCTTCTTCCGCAGGTCGACGAGGTGGCCCAGCCGCACGCCCACGGGAGCGCCCAGCGCCGGGACGTCCCGGTGCCGGAAGACGGAGACGATCTCGACGTCATGGTGCTCGGCCAGCGCCCCGGCGAGATTGAACGTCGTGCGGATCGTGCCCCCGACTCCGTAGGCGTTGTGAAGCAGGAAAGAAATGTGCATAAAACGGTACATCTCCCGGTTCGGCCGACCAGTGGAGGGCGGTACTACCCATGACGACGCGGACCGGCCGGAGGTTCACTCCGAACATCGGCCAGTTCCGGCCATCTTCATATTCGCCTGTTTTCCCGATTTGTCGACGTATTGGCGAACCACCCCCTGGCCGAGTCGACCACAGCACCCCGCGACCAATCGGGACGAATAATCCGTAAACGGCCCTTCCGGTCCCGAGATTCACCCTCCGCGTCGAATGGTTCGATTACGTTCCCTTTCTCGCGTGACCCCGGCCGCGGATCGCCCGTTGTCTTCTTCATGAGCCGGGAACCGCTCGGCCCACGCAACGAGTTCGAGGAGCCACCCGTGCCGCGCATGCTCGACGTCAGCGAGGACGTACGCGCCGAGATCGGCGACGCCGAAGCCGACCGGCTGCTCGTCGGCGACAACACCCCAGGCAGCTACGACTGCACCTCCTGCCGCACTCCCGGCGACTCCGAGCAGGAACGCACCAGCACGGTGCTCTTCGTCGGTGACGAGACCGCCGTCCTCGCCTTCGCCCACGCGAGCTGCATCCCCTCGCAGGTCGTCCAGGTCGCCGAGGACCAGCTTCAGGGCGCGGTCCGCAGCATCACCGGCAGCGAGGCGGAGCACCCGGAGGGCCCGAGCACCGGACAGGCCGTCCTCGGGGTCACCAGCGGCCTCGTCCTGATCGACGACGAGCTCCATCCGGCCCTCGTCGTCGAGCCGACCGGCGCCATCGCCCGTCCGGGCACCGACGGCAGCCGGGGCGACGAGTTCCTGCAGCTGCTGCTGGAGCAGGGCTTCCATCCGGTCCACCAGGTGGACCGGATGCCCCCGGTGCTGCACGGCTGGTCGATCCTGCTCGCCATGGGCCGGCTGCACGCCGTGCTGCAGCCGGGCACCGGCGGCGCCCCCGTCGCCTGGTGGCAGGCACACGCGCCGCTCCAGGTCACCGAGGGCTGGCGAACGGCGGCCAACAAGTCGCAGACCGTGCTCGTCTTCGCCGCCCCGGCGGGAGCGATCGGCCAGCAGCCCCGCGAGGACCTGTTGCGCGACGCCCTGGACAAGGCCGCCGCCGCCGGGCTCCTGGTCGCCGCGGCGATGCCGCTGGCCGGGACCTGATCATGTCCGTCGGCTCCTCGCGCCTGCGGCGAACAGCTATTTCTCCGCCGGGCCCGCATCCGACGGACACCGGGGTCGTTGGCACATACGTGCACGCATACGACTCCTCCCACCAGCGCCCGAGCCCGATCCCTGCCATGCGTCCGTCGCAGGAACCCTCGGGCGGTCAGTCCCACACCCCGATCTACGACGCGCTGTACTCGGAGTACCGCCGGTCGTTCCGGGCGCTGCCGGGCGATCGGAGCGGCGAGGAGAATCTCGGCTTCTTGGCCTTCGGCAGCGGGCTCTTCGGCAGCCGCCTCCCGCTGAGCGGCCACTCCGGTCTCTCCACCGGCCTCTCCGCGCACAGCACGACAGCCGGACACGGCAGCGGCCCGAGCACACACACCGGCAGCCTGGGTTCCTGGCAGCGGGTGGGAAGGCACTCCGGGCGCACCCAGCCCGCGGCTCTGCCCCCGGGATCGCGAGGGGCCTGACCGTAGGAAAGAGCCCCGGACCGTTCCGTATCCGGAACGGTCCGGGGCTCTTTCATGGGCCCGTGCGTGCTACTTGTTGCGGCCGCGCTTCTCGCGGACCCGCACCGAGATGTGGATCGGGGTGCCCTCGAAGCCGAACTCCTCGCGCAGGCGGCGCTCGACGAAGCGCCGGTAGCCGTGCTCCAGGAAGCCCGAGGCGAACAGCACGAAGCGCGGCGGCTTGGTGCCCGCCTGGGTGCCGAAGAGGATCCTGGGCTGCTTGCCGCCGCGGACGGGGTGCGGGTGGGAGGCGACGATCTCACCGAGGAAGGCGTTCAGCCGACCGGTGGGGATGCGGGACTCCCAGCCGGCGAGGGCGGTCTCGATCGCCGGGACCAGCTTCTCCATGTGACGGCCGGTGACCGCTGAGACGTTGACCCGCGGGGCCCACGCGACCTGCGCGAGCTCCGTCTCGATCTCGCGCTCCAGGTAGTAACGGCGCTCCTCGTCGAGGGTGTCCCACTTGTTGTACGCGATCACCAGGGCACGCCCGGCCTCCACGGCCATGGTGATGATGCGCTGGTCCTGGACGCTGATGGACTCGGCGGCGTCGATCAGGACGACGGCGACCTCGGCCTTCTCCACGGCGGCGGCGGTACGCAGCGAGGCGTAGTAGTCCGCGCCCTCCTGGAGGTGGACGCGACGGCGGATACCGGCCGTGTCGATGAACTTCCAGGTGATGCCGCCCAGCTCGATCAGCTCGTCGACCGGGTCACGGGTGGTGCCCGCGAGCTCGTTGACGACGACGCGGTCCTCGTTCGCCACCTTGTTCAGCAGCGAGGACTTGCCGACGTTCGGTCGGCCGATGAGCGCGATCCGGCGCGGTCCGCCGATCACGGTGCCGAAGCGCTGCGCGGGGGCCTCCGGAAGCGCTTCGAGTACGGCGTCGAGCAGGTCGCCCGTGCCGCGCCCGTGCAGCGAGGAGACCGGGTGCGGCTCGCCGAGGCCCAGCGACCAGAGCGCGGTGGCGTCCGCCTCACCGCTCTGGCCGTCGACCTTGTTGGCGCACAGCACGACGGGCTTGCCTGCCCGGCGCAGCAGCTTGACGACGGCCTCGTCGGTGTCGGTGGCGCCGACGGTCGAGTCGACCACGAAGACGACCGCGTCGGAGGCCTCGATCGCGTACTCCGCCTGGGCGGCGACGGAGGCGTCGATGCCCAGCACGTCCTGCTCCCAGCCGCCGGTGTCGACGACCTTGAAGCGGCGGCCCGCCCACTCGGCCTCGTAGGTGACGCGGTCACGGGTGACACCGGGCTTGTCCTCGACGACCGCCTCGCGGCGGCCGATGATCCGGTTCACCAGCGTCGACTTGCCGACATTCGGGCGGCCGACGACGGCGAGCACGGGAAGCGGTCCGTGACCGGCCTCCCCGATCGCGCCCTCGACGTCTTCGGCGTCGAAGCCCTCCTCCGCGGCGAGCTCCATGAACTCCGCGTACTCGGCGTCGCCAAGCGCTCCGTGCTCGTGGTCCGAGCCGTCGGAGTGAATCTGGTCGTTCATGAAGTCCGTTCCTCTTTGCATCATCATCGATGGGCCACGACCACGCGGCCCACTACTCAAGTCTTACCTACGCCCGGTGAAACGCCTGGCCTCGTCCAGGTGGGCGGTCAACCGCGCCTGGATCCGCACCGTCGCCTCGTCCAGCGCCTTGCGCGTCCGCCGGCCGCCACCACCCTTGTCCGAGCCGCGCGCCCTCTCTTGCGCCTCGAAGGCATCACCGAAGACGACGTCGACCCGGCTGCGCAACGGCGGCAGTGCCGATATCAACCGTCCGCGACGCTCGGTGCTTCCCAGGACGGCCACGGGGACGATCGGGGCCCCGCTGCGTACCGCGAAGTACGCGAGCCCGGCACGCAGAGAGGCGAAGTCGCCCTCGCCCCTGGTGCCCTCGGGAAAGATCCCGAGCACCCCGCCGCCGTCCAGCACGCCGAGGGCGTCGATGATGGCGGTGCGGTCGGCGGTCGTACGGTCCACCTTCAGCTGACCGATGCCACGCAGGAACGGGTCGAGCGGGCCGACGAACGCCTCTTTCTTGATCAGGAAGTGGACGGGCCGGGGCGCGGTGCCCATCAGCATCGGACCGTCGATGTTGTGGGAGTGGTTCACCGCGAGTATGACGGGTCCGGAGGCGGGGACCTTCCACGCACCGAGGACGCGGGGCTTCCACAGCCCATACATCAGCCCGATGCCGATCCCGCGCCCGACCGCCGCACCGCGCGGCGTGGGCGAGCCCGTGGCTCGGGTCACTTCACGGCCCGCTTCTCCTCGACGAGGGTGACGACACACTCGATGACCTGCTGGAGGCTCAGCTCTGTGGTGTCCACCTCGACGGCGTCGTCCGCCTTGGCCAGCGGGGAGGTCTTGCGGCCGGAGTCGGCCGCGTCCCGCTTGATCAGCGCCTCCTTGGTGGCGACGAGATCGGAGCCCTTCACCTCCGAGCTGCGGCGGGCGGCACGCGCCTCCGGCGACGCGGTGAGGAAGATCTTCAGGTCGGCGTCGGGCAGCACGGTGGTGCCGATGTCGCGGCCCTCGACGACTATGCCCCGCTCGGCCGAGGCCGCGATCGTGCGCTGCAGCTCGGTGATCCGGGTGCGCACCTCGGGGACCGCGCTGACGGCACTGACCTTGGAGGTGACCTCCTGGGTACGGATCGGGCCCGAGGCGTCCTCGCCGTCGACGGTGATGGTCGGGGCGGCCGGGTCCGTGCCGGAGACGATGACCGGCTTGGCGGCGGCGGTCGCCACCTCCATCGCGTCCTGCACGTCGATGCCGTTGTTCAGCATCCACCAGGTGATCGCCCGGTACTGGGCGCCGGTGTCCAGGTAGCTCAGGCCGAGCTGGGCGGCGACGGCCTTGGACGTGCTGGACTTGCCGGTGCCGGAGGGCCCGTCGATGGCGACGATCACTGCGGCCGGGGCCGTCCGGGCGGCGGCGCTTGCGGTTTCCACGGTGGTGGACACCTTCCTGGTACTCGGGGTGGGCGGGACGGGGACGCGCGAACCCGCCCCGCACAAGGTTACCGAGTGCCGGAGGGGTCCTCTGCACCCCTGTGGACAACCTCCTCGCGGGCCCGCCGCCCGGGGCCTACTGGCGCAGCGACCAGCCCCGCTCGCGCAGCGCCGCGCTCAGCCCGGCAGCCGCGCTCGGCTCGACCATCAGCTGGACCAGGCCGGCCTGCTGCCCGGTGGCGTGCTCGATGCGGACGTCCTCGACGTTGACCCCGGCCCGTCCGGCGTCGGCGAAGATCCCGGCCAGTTCGCCGGGCCGGTCGCTGATGAGCACGGACACGATCTCGTACGAGGCGGGGGCCGTCCCGTGCTTGCCGGGCACCCGGACCCGTCCCGCGTTGCCGCGGCGCAGGACGTCCTCGATACCTTCGGTGCCTTCGCGGCGCCTGTCGTCGTCACCGGACTGCAGACCGCGCAGCGCCCGTACCGTCTCGTCCAGATCGGCGGCGACCCCGGCCAGTACGTCGGCGACCGGGCCGGGATTGGCGGAGAGGATCTCCACCCACATCCGGGGGTCGGACGCGGCGATCCGGGTGACGTCCCTGATGCCCTGGCCGCAGAGACGTACGGCGGTCTCGTCGGCCTCCTCCAGACGGGCGGCGACCATCGACGAGATCAGTTGCGGGGTGTGCGAGACCAGGGCGACGGCCCGGTCGTGCGCGTCGGCGTCCATGACGACGGGGACGGCGCGGCAGAGCGCGACCAGTTCCAGGGCGAGGTTCAGGACCTCGGTGTCGGTGTCACGGGTCGGAGTGAGGACCCAGGGACGGCCCTCGAAGAGGTCCGCGGTGGCGGCGAGGGGGCCGGATCGCTCCTTTCCGGCCATGGGGTGCGTACCGATGTAAGGGGTGAGGTCGACGCCGTGGGCCTCCAGCTCACGGCGCGGGCCGCCCTTGACGCTGGCGACGTCGAGGTAACCGCGGGCGACGCCGTCCCGCATGGCCGTGGCCAGGACCGAGGCCACATGCGCGGGCGGCACGGCGATGATCGCCAGGTCGACGGGGCCCTCGGGCGCCTCGTCCGTACCGGCACCGAGAGCGGCCGCGGTGCGGGCCGACTCGGGGTCGTGGTCGACGAGGTGGACATGGATGCCGCGCCCGGCCAGGGCGAGGGCCGCGGAGGTGCCGACGAGGCCCGTTCCGACGACGAGGGCGGTTCTCACTGGGCGATGTCCTTGCGAAGGGCAGCGGTGGCGCCGAGGTACACGTGTGCGATCTCGGACTTGGGGAGGTACGTCTCGACGTGCGCGAGGACGCGCACCACCCGGGGCATCGCGCCCACGACGTCCAGCTCCTGGGCGCAGATGAGCGGTACGTCGACGATACCGATCCCGCGCGCCGCGGCGGCCGGGAAGTCGCTGTGCAGATCGGGGGTGGCCGTGAACCAGATGCTGATCAGATCGTCCGCGACGAGGTGGTTGCGCTCCAGGACGGCGGTGAGCAGGGCACTGACCCGCTCACCCATGTGTCCGGCCTCGTCCTGTTCCAGCTGGACGGCTCCACGGACCGCTCGTACCGCCACGTCGTGCTCCTCGCTCATTCGTGCGTGTCGCGCCGGCTGTCCGCCTGCGTGATCTTTCCGCGTGATCAGCCTAGAGGGGCGGCGCGGCGGGCGGCCGGGGTGCTCCCTCAGTGAGACGGGCGGTGGCGGCTGAGGATGGGAGGGCGATCATCAGGTCCGCGGTGGCAGCCGCGTGCGCCGGAGCGCGTGCGGCCGGTGCGCGACGTGCACAGCGGCGGGTGGAACGCATCGGCCGGAGGGCTCCGCCGTGCCGGCGGGGCCCTCCGGCCGCGTGCGGTGTCCCGGCGGAACGTGTCTCTGCGCACGGTGGACGGTCCTTGGGGCCGCCCCGGTCTCAGAGCTGCTGCTCCCGGACCAGGTCCTCGATCGAGCGGCCCTCCGGGACCTCGCCCGACGGAGTCAGTCTGTCGACCGCCGTCGGCAGCGACCGGGCGATCTCGTCGGCCGCCTGTGCCGTGGTGACCCCGGTCTCGCGGGCGATCTGCCGCAGGGTCTCGTCCGGCAGCGCCTCGGCGATCTGGGCGCCACTCACCGTCTGGTTCTCACCCGTGCCGACCCAGGACTGCGCCTGGTCGACGAGGCCGGAGCGGGTGAGCATCCCGATCAGCCCTTCGAGCGCGTTGCCACCGCCGCCCGTGCCGCCGTGGCCGTTGC
The DNA here is from genome assembly GCF_055584025.1 of Streptomyces sp. NPDC104309. Taxonomy (NCBI): domain Bacteria; kingdom Bacillati; phylum Actinomycetota; class Actinomycetes; order Kitasatosporales; family Streptomycetaceae; genus Streptomyces; species Streptomyces sp. NPDC104309. The sequence goes on from NZ_JBVJMV010000003.1 coordinate 465,755, forward strand.
CCAGTGCGCCGAGCAGCGCGCCGAGGATGTTCCCGGCGCCGCCGGGGGCGCTACCCGAGCCGCCGCCCAGCAGACCGCCGAGGTCGTTTCCCGCCATGGTTCCGCCTTCCCGGAAGTGGTGATTCATCGACATGTCGATCAGAACCCGGGCTTCTGCCACTTGAGCGGGGCCGCGCCGCCGTCAACCGGCGGTCGTCGGACGACCCCGGCGGACATCGGCCAGAAGTGCCGCCTCCGCGACATCCGGATGCCCGCTGGCCTTCAGTGCGCACAGCTCGTCCGGCCAGGGATCCGCCCACCGGGTGTCCCCGCCCGCCCGGACCACCAGCTCCACCGCGGCCAGCTCCGCGACGGCCGATCCTCTCGCCCGCAGCGCCGCCACCACCGTGCCGATCGCCGCGATCGGCAGCCCCGGTCCCCGCCCCTCGTACCGGATGGCGTCGAGAGATCCCGGCCGCTCCCCCGCGAGGGCCAGCCACCGGTCCCATCGCTCGACCGTCGCCCCGGCCGTCCCCTCGTCCACCGGCGCCGGCTCGCCTTCCTCCCCCAGCGACGCAAGCGCCGCCGACAGCGCCACCTCCGACGCGGTGCGGACGAGCCCCGCTTCCCGGAGCGCCTCGGTGACGATGTCCAGGGCGGCGACCGGGCGCGGCAGGTGGTCCCGGTTCAGCGAGTCGAGGACCAGCAGCGCGTCCCGCCGCCCCTCCTCGTCCGCGGAACGGACCTGGTGCACCACCGCGTCGAGTGCGCCGCGGAGTGCCGACCGCCCCCCTCTGGTGGTCGCCCAGGCGCACAGCAGACGTACCGCCTCGCGGCGTACCTCGCCCGGGCGGCCGCTGTCGGCCACCACGGCGGCGACGGCACCGCGGACAGGGGCGGTTCCCGTCGTGCCGAGCAGCGCATGGGCGGCGGCCCTCGCGGACGGCGTCCCGCCCGTGGCCACCGTGTGCGCGAGGAAGCCGGCCAGGGCGGCGGCGGCCGCCGGCCGGCCGGGCCGCGCGGCCATCACCTGTTCACGCACCGCCGCATGGTGTATCTGCGCCGTGATCCGCTCCGCGACACCGGCGGCCTCCATGCGGGTCACGAGCACCCCGGCCATCGTGGCGTGGACGTCCCGGTGCTGACCGGGTGCGTCCCATCCGGCCAGCACGGCCGCAAACCCCTCCGGGGAGGGCAGTGCGGACAGCCCGCGCACCGCCGCCTTCCGGCTGCCGACGGACCCGGCGACATCCATGACCACCCGGCTGAACCGCGCCACGGCCTCGTCGTCGGGCACCGTACCGAGCAGGGCCCGCACGCCGGTCATCGCGGCCCGCCCCCGCACCCCTCCGTGCCCGGCGTGTCCGAGCAGGAAGTCCAGGGTCCCGGGATGGGCCGGTACGCCACCGCTGCCGGCGGCGCGCTCCCCGAGCGCGGTGAGTGCGGCCGCGGCGACGGGTTGCGGCGCCGTCCCCGCCAGCGCGCGCAGGCCGTCCGTCGCTCCCCACAGGACGGCGGCGTCGGCCCGTTCCAGCAGTGGCGCCTCCTCGTCGGCTGCGACGCGCGACAGGTGCGCGTCGAGTGCGGTGCGCTGGCGCGGCAGCCAGCGCCCCAGGACGCTCCGCCGCATCCGCGGCGCCCAGTGCGGTGGCAGCTCGTGGTCCAGGACCGTGTCGAGCAGATCGGTACGGCGACGGGCGAGCGTACGCCAGACGACCGGCACGGCGACCGACATGGGCACGGCGTCCAGGAGTTCGGCGCAGCGCTGCTCCCGGGTGACCGGGTCCGCGAGCCACAGTTCGGCCGCCTGCCGGGCGTGCTTTCCGAGCGACAGATCCCGCGCCGCCCGGCCGATCGCCTCGTCCAGGGCGGGCATGTGCGGCAGATGACGTACGAACAGGGCCGCGAACAGCACGAGCGGTCGCACTGCCATCGGGCTTCCGAGCTCCCACACACCCACGACCGCGTCCCTGCCCAGTGGCAGCGGCCGGACGGTTCCGGAGCCGCGCGGGTCGGCAAGGACCCGGACCAGCAGTCCGACGACTGCTTCGGCCCGGGGCAGGTCGCCCTTGCGGGCGGCGCTCACCGCTGTGCGCCGCAGCCACTCCTCGGCGGCCCGGAGCGACGCCCGGGTCGAGTCGCGGGACTGCACCGCGGTCATCGCGGCGTCCTGCAGGGCCGTGTACGGTGCCGCGTCCAGCAACGCCGCAGGGGCGGCTCCGGCCGCGGCCAGGGCTGCGTGGCGCACCGTCTCCTGGTCGTGCCAGGCCCGCTCGCAGGAGGTGAGGACGCGCGCGTACTCCTCTGGATCTGCGTGCCGCGCGGCGCAGTCCAGCAGTGCGGGCCAGGCGAGTGCCCGTTCGTACGGGCGGTGCGCGGCGGCCAGCTCCCGCAGGTGCGGCTCGCCGTCGGGCAGCGGGAGCAGGGCCGCGACGAAGCTGCGGAAGCGGGCCCGCCGCCCGGCCCGTCCGTTCAGCCACTGTGTGGCGATCTCCGCCCTGTCGGCGGGCGCGAGCGCGGCGACGCCGTCGAGTTCGCCCCGCCGGCCGGTGAGCCCGTCGCCCGACCGGGACTCGACCACGCGCCGCCGCCGCGCGGGGGGCAGCAGGGCGAGCAGCGGCTCCGGTGCCGCGTATGCCCCGAAGGGCCCCTGCCACTTCGGGGACTCGACGCGCAGGACGCCCGCGAGCAGGGCGATGTCCTCCTGCGCGCAGGAGGCGAGGGCGCTCAGCACCCGCCGTGGCAGGGGCTGCGGAGCCAGCGGCAGGTGTGTGGCGTCGGTGCGGCGCAGAGAGGCCAGTACGGCGGCGGGGTCGCGCAGCAGTGCGGCCATCGCCGTGCCGGTGACCAGATGAGGGGCCCGGTCGAGCAGCAGCATCCCGGCCGACGGATCGCGGGTGCCGAGGCGGGCCACCAGGAACCTGCTGCGTGCCCGCAGACCCCTGGGTTCGGAACGTTCGGCGCTCTTCGCGGGCAACCGGTCGGCGAGATGGGCGGCGAGTGCGACCGGTGCGGTCCGGGCGAGGCCGTGCAGGACCCCGGGCGGCACCTGGGCCAGCCGTGGCAGCCACTGTCCGGCCGCGCCGGGCGTGCAGGCGGGGAGCAGCCGGGCCGTGTCCTCGTCGCCGTGCCGTTCGTGGACCCGTGGAAGCAGCCGGTCGGCGAGCGCGGACCGGCCCGACAGCCGGAGGATCCGGTAGGTGTGATGGCGCACGGTCCTCAGATCGCCCAACGCCATGTCCGTCAGGACCTGTTCGTCGACCGGAAGTCTGATCGCGGCGGCCAGGGCGCGCGGTCTGAGGAGCGGATCGGTGAGTGCCCGCGCGACGGCGTCGAGGTCGCGTCGGACGACGGCCAGGAACAGCGCCAGCCGGCGTTCATCGGGGCTCCCGCCGTCGAGGCCCCGGTGCGCGGCGCGGTAGGCGGCGTCGTCCAGGGAGCGGGTGTGTTCGGCGATGGCCCGCATGCGGGCCGGGTACGGCAGGTGTTCGAACCTGGTGTACAGAGCGGTTACTTCTTCTCTGAGGTACGGAGGTGTCGTCATCGCGCTCATCGGAGGGGGGCGCGGCGTGCCTTTCCGATCATCGTCATGCCGGTGATCGTGACACCGGGAAATTTCCCCGGCAACCCCTTTTCGCCCACGTACCCTCGCGGGCATGACCACCCCTGCTCCCGAGGATCTCGTACGCGACCACACGGTCTACTCCTGTGTGATGGGCTCACGCGCCTTCGGGCTCGCCACGGACGACAGCGACACCGACCGGCGCGGTGTCTTCCTCGCGCCGACCCCGTTGTTCTGGCGGTTCGACAAGCCGCCGACGCATGTCGAAGGCCCGGCCCAGGAGCAGTTCTCCTGGGAGCTGGAGCGGTTCTGCGAGCTCGCCCTGCGCGCCAACCCCAATGTTCTGGAGTGCCTGCACTCGCCGCTGACGGAGCACGTTGACGCCGTCGGTCGTGAACTCCTATCCCTGCGGGCGGCGTTCCTGTCCCGGCTGGCCCATCGGACCTTCGTGCGGTACGCGTTGGGCCAGCGCAGGAAGCTGGAGGTGGACGTCCGGCAGTACGGGGCGCCGCGCTGGAAGCACGCCATGCATCTGCTGCGGCTGCTGGCGAGCGGCCGCGATCTGCTGCGCACGGGCGAGCTCACGATCGAGGTGGGTCCGGCCCGGGAAGAGCTGCTGGCGGTGAAGCGCGGCGAGGTGCCGTGGCCGGAGATCGAACGCCGCATGGACCGCCTCGCCGAGGAGAACGACGAGGCGGCGAAGTCCTCCCCGCTCCCCGCAGGTCCGGACCGGCCTCGCGTGGAGGACTTCCTGATCCGCACCCGCCGGGCGTCCGCGCTCGGGTCCGGGGAGAGCTGAACGGCCCGCCGTGTCGGCGGACGGGTATCCGTGGGCCCACGCGAACGGACCTCCGCAGGCCCCACGCGAACGGACCTCCGCAGGCCCCACGCGAACGGGTCTCCGCGGGCCCCACACCGAAGCCTGCGGCGGGAGCCCGCGTCTCGTGGACGAGCGCCGGGTCACGCCCGCCCGGCGTCCGAGGGCGAAGGCGCCCGCCCCCGCAACCGTGCACGCACCACGAGATCGTGCAGCCCGTCGAACCCGCCGGCCGCCTCGGGAAGCCCCGATCCCGCCTGTGCCTCGTCGAGCAGCCCGTGCAGCCTCTCGACGTCCCGGGACACCACCGTGCCGTCCGCACACCCCGCGGGCCCGTGCTCGGCCTCGGCCTTCGCGTCGATCAGCTCGGGCAGATACGCCGGAGCAGCCACCTCCCCGATGAGCGTCGGCAGATGTGCGCACACCTCACCGCTGCGCATCAGCTGGACACCGGTGAGCAGCGCCCGGAACGTGTACAGCAACGGCTTCAGTTCGCCGGACTTCTCGAAAAGCCGCCACTGGGTGCGGACGAATCCCCGGTAGTGGTGGGCGTGTCGCCGGGTGAGTACACCGGGCGCCAGGTCCACCAGTTCCGCGTGCAGGTCACTCGTGTGCACGACGAGCGGAGACAGCAGCTGCTCCAGCACGTAGCCGTTCGGCCTCAGCATCAGCTGGACGAACTTCCGCAGATCGTGGGTGACAAGGTCCATCTCGACCCCGACCCGGTCCCACATCCGCGAGCGCGTCTCCTCGGGCCGGCGCAGTCCGACGAGTTCCTCCGCGGGAAGGAGATGGACCCCCCGAAGGTCCACATCCGAGTCCCTGGACGGAAACCCGTACAGATGCGCCCCGGAGACCGTGGCGAACAGCAGCGGGTGGCGTTCCCCGGCGAGCACCGAGCCGAAGTCCGTGACCGGCAGCCCGGCCTCCTGGAGGCGCGTCGTTCCCGTACGCATGGATCAAGCGTCCCAGAGCGCCCCCAGCGAGAGCAGATCGCTCCGGTACTCGATCCGTTCCGCCCACTCCTTGGGCCAGGCCCCCGCCCCCAGGTGCGCACCGGCCAGCGCGCCGGTCAGACAGCCGAGGGAGTCCGAGTCGCCCCGGGTGCAGGCGGCCCGGCGCAGCGCGGTGACCGGTTCGTCGGGGAAGAGCAGGAAGCAGTGCAGGGCTGTGGCCAGGGCCTCCTCGGCGATCCAGCCGTCGCCGGTCGCCTCGCAGGGGTCGCTCTCCGGGGACGGGTCGCGCACGGCGTCCTGGACGCGGGCCAGGGCGGCAAGGCACTCGTCCCAGCCTCGCTGGATGTACAGCTCCGGCGAGGAGTCGCCCGCGTACCGCCAGAGGTCGCCGAGCCAGCGCGTGAGGTAGCGGCTGCTGTTCTCGTAGGCGTAACTGCGCAGCTGCCCGATCAGGCCCCCCGGCTCCGCCCCCTGTGCCAGCAGGTACACCGCTCGGGCCGTCAGATCGGACGCGGCGAGCGCCGTCGGGTGCCCATGGGTGAGGGCCGCCTGCAACTGGGCCGCGCCGGAGCGCTGTTCGTCGCTCAGCCCCGGCACGAGTCCGATCGGCGCGACCCGCATGTTGGCGCCGCAGCCCTTGGACCCGGTCTGGCTGGCCTCCTGCCAGAGCCGGTCGCTGTCGAGCAGGCGGCAGGCGGTCATGCAGGTGCGGCCGGGGGCACGGTTGTTGTCGGGCGAGTGGTACCAGTCGACGAACTCCTCACGGACCGGGCGGGTCAGCCGCAGCGGGGTGAGCGGTCCTCGGTCCATGGCGGTCCGGATGCCCCGCCCCAGGGCCAGCGTCATCTGGGTGTCGTCGGTGACGATCGCCGGCTTCGGCAGCCGCATCTGGCGCCACGGCCCGCACTTGGCGAGGATCGACGGCACGTTGTTGAACTCCGTCGGGAAGCCCAGTGCATCGCCGAGCGCGAGCCCGGTCAGTGCGCCGGTGGCGGCCTGTTTGGTGAGGGTCCTGGTCACGATCACGTGGTTCGTCCTTCCGGTCTCAGGAGTGGAGGGTGCAGGGCGGTGGCGGCGCCCGCCCGGTAGAGAGCGGCCGGCTTCCCCCGTCCGCCGGTGCGGCGCGGTGGTCCCTCCATGGCCTGGACGAAGCCGGGTGTGGTGAGGACCTTGCGCCGGAAGTTGGGCCGGTCCAGCTCGACTCCCCAGACCGTCTCGTACACCTGCTGGAGCTCTCCCAGGGTGAATTCGGGCGGGCAGAAGGCGGTGGCCAGGCAGCTGTATTCGAGTCTGGCGCCGATCCGGTCGTGTGCGTCGGCGAGGATGTGGTCGTGGTCGAAGGCGAGCGGGCCGGGATTTCGGGCGTCCCACCACTGGGCGCTGGCGGCGTCTCCGCCACCGCGGGGCTCGGGCAGGTCGGGTACGAGTGCGGCGTAGGCGACGGAAACGACCCGCATCCTCGGATCGCGGTCCGGCGCGCTGTAGGTGCGCAGCTGTTCCAGGTGGAGGGCCAGGACGGTGCCCTCGGTGAGGCCGGTCTCCTCGGCGAGTTCCCGGCGGGCGGCGTCCTCGGCCGACTCGCGGGGCAGGACGAAGCCGCCGGGCAGTGCCCAGTGGCCCTTGTAGGGATCCTCGCCCCGTTCGACGAGCAGGACGTGCAGCCGGGTGTCGCGGACCGTGAAGACGGCGAGGTCGACGGTGACCGCGAAGGGTTCGAAGGCGTACGGGTCGTAGCCTGCGGGGGCACCGGCGCTCATCGGTGCTCCGGGAGGGGGGCGGCGAAGTTCCAGCCGGCGGCGAGCAGGGTGTCGACAGCGGTGACGGCGGTGGCCAGGCGTTCCTCATGGGCCCCGGCGAGCTCGATGAACTCTCTTCCGGTACGGGTGAGTTCGGCCCGGAACCGATCGGTCATCCAGGGCCGCAGCTCCTCGCCGTCACGCAGCCCGTCGTCCTCGAAGGCGACCCCCTCGTGGTCGGTGAGCAGCCACAGATGGTGGGCGACGCGGTCGGCGGTCTCCTCGACGAGCGGGTTGCGCCCGCCGACGTACCGCTCGTGCCAGACGGTGGTGGCGAAGGAGTCGGTGTCACAGAAGAGCACCGGCGACCCGGTGCGCGCGGCCGCCTCCTCCTTGGAGTTCTGCGTCTCGGCGATCAGCGGGAAGTCGTCGGTGGTGAAGGCGACGTCCTCCCACTGGGCACCGGGCCACCGGGCGCGCAGCGCGGCCAGCTTCTGTTCGCTGAACTCCCGTCCGTACTCGGCGACGCAACCGGTCTGCGCCCAGACACCGCCGCGCCGCCGGTAGTGGTCGGCGAGGGCGCGGGCCATCGTCGTGGTGCCGGTGGATTCCGCGCCGAGGACGACGATCCGGCGGGTGAGCGCGGCCCGTACGGGCGGTTCGAGGAAGTCCCAGCAGCCGACCGGGTCCTTGCGGACGGCGGTGCCGGAGACCGGGAAGACCGTACGGTCGAGGTCGACACAGACGGACTCGGCACCGAACCTGCGGGCCAGTTCGTCCCCGTACGACTCCGAGGTGAAGACGGCGTCCACCGGTTCGGGCACGGCCTCGGTGAAGACGGCCATGTGCGCGTCCCAGATCGCCGGGTCGTGGAGGTCCATGCGGATGTCGTCGACGGCCCCCACGACCTGTGCGTCCGGGTGCACCTCCCGCATCCAGGCCACCCGGTCGGCGAGCGGTACGGATTCGACGGAGGCGGCACACACCAGGACGGTCAGCCGCTCGCAGCGGTCCTGCGCGGTGCGGACGAGGTGGTGGTGGCCGGCGTGCGGCGGGTAGAACTTGCCGAGGACGAGCCCGTGCGCGAAGCGCTTCACGCCATCACCTCCACGGGCCGCCGCACGGCGAGATCACGCCGCCAGTTGCGCAGGCCGATCAGGCACAGCGCCAGGAAGCCGACGTACAGCAGGGAGGTCAGATAGAGCTCCTTGTACGCGTACAGCGGGATGTACACCACATCGGCGGCGATCCAGAGCCACCACGACTCGACGAGCTTCCTGCACTGCCCGTACGTCGCCGTCAGGGACAACGCGGTCGTCAGGGCGTCCCAGAAGGGCACGGTCGAGTCGGTGGCGTGGTCCAGCAGGACGGTGAGGGCGAGGGCCCCCACCACCCCTGCCGCGAGCAGCCAGGTCCATTCGGTGCGCGAGGTGCGCCGCACCGGCAGGTCCGGCGTCCCTGGTCCACCCCCGTGGGTCCAGGTCCACCAGCCGTACGCGGCAAGGGCGATGAAGACGATCTGGAGTCCGGCGTCGGCGTACAGGCCGGACTGGGTGAACAGCAGGATGAAGAAGAGGTTGTTGGCGATGCCGATCGGCCAGTTGGCGAGATGCTGGCGGGCCACGAGCCACACGCACAACGCCCCGCTGCCGAAGCCGAGCACCTCGGTCCAGCCGACCGGGGTGTCGAGGACCGTCACCAGGGGCTGCTGCAGAGGATCGAGGACATCCGCGAGACTCACTCCCGTCTCCTTAATAGTCATCCTGACTATAAAGGCGGAACGGTCGCAGCAAAAGGCCCGCGGCCGATTCCTGTTCGAAAATCGAAAGCAGGAACCGGCCGCGGGCCGTGGAGCGGACGGAGCCGGGCCGACCGGGCAGGAGCGTCCGGGCGCTCCTACAGACCGACCTCGCGCATCAGCATGCCGACCTCGGTGTTGGTGAGCCGACGCAGCCAGCCGGACTTCTGGTCGCCCAGCGGGATCGGCCCGAAGGACGTCCGTACGAGCCGCTCGACCGGGAAGCCGGCCTCGGCCAGCATCCGGCGGACGATGTGCTTGCGACCCTCGTGGAGGGTCACCTCGACCAGGTAGTTCTTGCCGGTGTTCTCGACGACCCGGAAGTGGTCGGCGCGGGCGTAGCCGTCCTCCAGCTCGATGCCGTCCTTGAGCCGCTTGCCCAGGTCGCGCGGGAGCGGCCCCTGGATGGCGGCCAGGTAGGTCTTCTTCACCCCGTACTTGGGGTGGGTCAGGCGGTGGGCCAGCTCGCCGTGGTTGGTGAGCATGATGATGCCCTCGGTCTCGGTGTCCAGCCGGCCGACGTGGAAGAGCCGCGTCTCACGGTTGGTGACGTAGTCGCCGAGGCACTGACGGCCGTCCGGGTCCTCCATGGAGGAGACGACACCGGCGGGCTTGTTCAGCGCGAAGAAGAGATACGACTGCGCGGCGACGGTCAGACCGTCGACCTTGATCTCGTCCTTGTGCACATCCACGCGCATGCCCTGCTCGACGACGATCTCGCCGTTGACCTCGACGCGGGCCTGCTCGATCAGCTCCTCGCACGCGCGGCGCGAGCCCATGCCGGCCCGCGCGAGGACCTTCTGCAGCCGCTCGCCCTCCTCCTCGGCGCCCGGGAAGGTCTTGGGCGTCCTGATGTCGGGCTTGTTCGCGTACCTGTCCCGGTTGCGCTGCTCGATCTTGGCGTCGAGCTCACGCGGCCGGGACGGGGCGCCCTGGCGACGCGGGCCGCCGCTCCGTCCGCTACCGGCCTGCGCGGGCTTCGGACCGCCCTTGGCGCCGCCGCGGGCCGCGGCGCCGCGGCCCTTGCGGGGACCGTCGCCGCTCGTCTCCCCGGTGGAGCCCACGTCGTAGCGACGCTCCTCGGGCCGGGGCCGGCGGGGACGCTGCTCCTGCTTGCCGTCGCGCTCGGCGCCGGCACCCCGGGGATTCCGGTTGCCGCCGCTCCTGCCGCTGCCGCTTCCGCTGTTCCTGCCACTGCTTCGCATCAAAATTCCGTCTTGTCGTCTGCGTGAGTATCCGGGGTGTCCGGTGCGTCCGGATCGAACGACGGCACACCCTCTGGCGTCTCGGCCTCGATCGCGTCCGCCTCGGGGAGGAAGGGCGCGAGCTCCGGGAGCTCATCCAGGCCACGCAGGCCCATCCGCTCCAGAAAGTAGTTCGTCGTCCTGTACAGGATCGCACCTGTTTCGGGTTCCGCGCCCGCTTCCTCGACGAGGCCCCGCTGAAGGAGGGTCCGCATGACCCCGTCACAGTTCACACCGCGGACCGCGGAGACCCTCGACCGGCTGACCGGCTGGCGGTACGCGACCACCGCGAGGGTCTCCAGCGCCGCCTGCGTGAGACGGGCCTGCTGGCCGTCCAGGACGAAGCCCTCGACGGCCGCCGCGTACTCGGGGCGGGTGTAGAAGCGCCAGCCGCCCGCGACCAGCCGCAGGTCGAACCCGCGGCGCTGCACGGTGTACTCGTCGGCCAGCTCGCGCAGCGCGTCGGCGACGGCCCTGCGGGGCCGTTCCAGCACCTTGGCGAGGTGTTCCTCGGTGGCGGGCTCGTCGACGACCATGAGGACGGCCTCCAGCGCGGGCTTGAGATCGAGATCCGCGACGTCGGAACCCGTGGTGTCCTGCTGACTCATGCCTTCCCATCCTCCTGGTCGTCCTGCGCCTCGGTCACCTCGGTGTCGAACTCGTCCGTCACGACGGGCTCGGCCCCCGCTCCCCCGGCCCAGCGCACCAGGAGCTCCCCGAGCGCCTCGTCCTGGTCCAGCGCGACGGCCTTCTCCCGGTACAACTCCAGCAGCGCGAGGAAGCGGGCGACGACGGTGAGGGTGTCCGGGGCGTCCTCGGTGAGCACCCGGAAGCTGATCTCCCCGGCCTCGCGCAGCCGCGCCACCACGGTCTCGGCCTGTTCCCGCACACTGACCAGCGGCGCGTGGATGTGGTCGACGTACACCTGCGGCTCGGGCTTCGGCTGCATCGCCCGCACGGCCAGTCCGGCGAACTTCTCCGCCCCGATCCTGATGACGACCTCGGGCAGCAGCTCGGCGTGGTGCGGCTCCAGGCCCACGGTCCGCGGGAAGCGCCGCCCCTCCGACTCCAGCCGGTCGCTGAAGATCTCCGCGACGCGTTTGTACGCACGGTACTGGAGCAGCCGGGCGAAGAGCAGGTCGCGCGCTTCGAGCAGGGCCAGATCGGCCTCGTCCTCCACCTCCGCCGCGGGCAGCAGGCGGGCGGCCTTCAGGTCGAGCAGGGTGGCGGCGACGACGAGGAACTCGGTGGTCTGATCCAGGTCCCAGTCCGGCCCCATGGCGCGGATGTGGGCCATGAACTCGTCGGTGACCTTGGACAGCGCGACTTCGGTCACATCCAGCTTGTGCTTGGAGATGAGCTGCAGCAGCAGATCGAACGGCCCCTCGAAGTTCGCCAGCCGAACGGTGAACCGCCCGTCGTCGGCGGGCCCGGGGGACGGGCCCGGTGTCGCCGCCGCGACGGGCTCGGGAGGAGGTACGGGTTCCGGTGACCCGGCAGGCCCGGCCGTCGCCGCATCCGTCACCGGCGGGTCCGGGGACGCCTCACCGGTGCCGGGAAGCTGCGCGGCGGCGGATTCACCGCCGCCACCCCCGATCACCGCCGGTGCCGGAGCAGGCCGCCTGCCCGGACCTCGGCCCAAGGGGCGGCGAGGGGTACGGGCGGGCTCGTCGTTCGTCGGCATCAGGATCCAGGGGCAGAGCGGGACACGGGCGGCGGGCCGTGGCCCGTACGGGAGGGCCGGACCGCTCGTCCGGCAGTCGCCCACCGGGCAGGCTACCGGCGCCCCGCCCGTCAGCGGCCGCGCAGCCGCCGTACGAGGATGCTCGCGTCGCCCCGCGACTCCAGGTCCGCGAGAACCACCGCGACCGCCTCGCGGACGATCCGTCCGCGGTCGACAGCGAGCCCGTGCTCCCCGCGCAGCACGAGACGCGCGTGTTCGAGGTCCATCAGTTCCTCGGCGGAGACATAGACGGTGATCTTCTCGTCGTGGCGCTCACGGCCGCTGGGCCGCCGGTTCGCCCCGCGCCCGCCGCCCCGCCTGCGCTGCTGCTGGACGGTGGGGGCGGGCACCGCCTCCTGTGCGGACGACGGCGCCGACGACTGCGTGGACGGCGAGGATTGCTGAGGTCTGCGCCCCGGCTGCCCCGCCGGCGCGACCCGGTCGCCGCCGCGGCTGCGCGATTCCCCCGCGTCGGCGTCCGCCGCGGAGTGCTCCTCCCGCGCGGCGGCAGCGGTGCCGGTCTCCGTCGTACCCGCGGCCGGGCCGTCGGCCCCGGTGTCGCTCTCACCGGCCGGACCGGGCACCCGGGCCTCGCCGTTCGCCTTGCGCCGCCGGTCCGCGGGGGACGAGGCCTGCAGACCCATCCCTCCGGTGGTACGGAACAGTTCGTCGGCCCCGGGCAGACTCACTCGGCGTGACACCGGGCGAGCACCTCCCTGGCGAGCTGGCGATAGGCGGCGGCACCGACCGAGTTGGAGGCGTACGTGGTGATGGGCTCACCCGCGACCGTGGTCTCCGGGAAACGCACGGTGCGCCCGATGACCGTGTGGTAGACGTGGTCGTCGAAGGCCTCGACGACGCGCGCGAGGACCTCGCGGCTGTGCACCGTACGGGAGTCGTACATGGTGGCGAGGATGCCGTCGAGCTCCAGATCCGGGTTGAGCCTCTCCTGGACCTTCTCGATGGTCTCGGTGAGCAGGGCCACGCCGCGCAGCGCGAAGAACTCGCATTCGAGCGGCACTATGACCTTGTGGGCCGCCGTCAGGGCGTTCACGGTGAGCAGGCCCAGCGACGGCTGACAGTCGATCACAATGTAGTCGTAGTCGGCCATCAGCGGCTTCAGGGCGCGCTGCAGCGTGGACTCCCGGGCCACCTCGCTCACCAGCTGCACCTCCGCAGCCGACAGGTCGATGTTGCTGGGCAGCAGGTCCATGTTCGGGACCGCGGTCTTCAGCAGGACCTCGTCGGCCGACATGCCCCGCTCCATGAGCAGGTTGTAGACCGTGAGGTCGAGCTCCATCGGGTTGACGCCGAGCCCGACCGACAGGGCTCCCTGCGGGTCGAAGTCGACGAGCAGGACGCGGCGTCCGTACTCCGCGAGTGCGGCACCCAGGTTGATGGTCGACGTGGTCTTGCCGACGCCGCCCTTCTGGTTGCACATCGCGATGATCTTCGCGGGACCGTGATCGGTCAGCGGACCCGGGATCGGGAAGTAGGGCAGGGGCCGACCGGTCGGGCCGATCCGCTCGCGGCGCTGTCGGGCAGCGTCGGGCGCGAGGGTGGCCGCGTACTCCGGATCGGGCTCGTACTCGGCGTCGGGGTCGTAGAAGTGCCCCTGGGGCACCTCGTCGAAGTCGGCGAAGTGGGCGGTGTCTCGGCCACTCTCGTTGCCGGCCATGGCGTTCACGTGTAGGCCGTCCATCATCTGGGGGGCTGTCGTCATGTGCTGGTGGGTGGCGAAGGTGCGGACAGCGACGGAGCCGACAGCCTCCAGCCCGATCGGGCTCTGGCCCCGCGCAGGCATCCCTGGTTGAACACCCCCGGGAGTAAATGTCGACTCATTCACAAGTCGTCTTACCTCCTTGGACGTGACCAGGAAACTTATCGATAGGTCAGCGTGGCACCATGCCGACGATTGGCGACTCTATGGCGTGTCACCGCTCCGCAGCAACACAATCCGCCGGACCCGGCCCGATGTGTCGGCAATCGAACACCTCCCTGTCAAGGGCACGCAGCCACCGGCGCACACTTTTCACGGGTGCGCGAATCGGTTGAAGGGTTACGTTCGAGACGAGTTGTACGGGAACCCGCAGGGGCCCGACACGCGTCCGGCCGGACCTTGCTCGGCAAGGTCCGGCCGGACGCGTGAGGTTGACGGGAGATGTTGACCGGTCAGCCGAGGAGCGAGCTCAGCTCGACGTGCTGCAGGCCGTGCGCCTCGGCCACCTCGCGGTAAACGACCTGTCCGTCATGGGTGTTGAGACCCTTGGCCAGCGCGGCGTCACGGCGCAGCGCCTCGACCCAGCCACGGTTGGCGAGCTCCACGATGTACGGCAGCGTGGCGTTGGTGAGGGCGTACGTGGAGGTGTTCGGCACCGCGCCGGGCATGTTCGCGACGCAGTAGAAGACCGAGTTGTGCACCATGAAGGTCGGCTCGGCGTGGGTCGTCGGGTGGGAGTCCTCGAAGCAACCGCCCTGATCGATTGCAATGTCGACAAGTACACTTCCGGGCTTCATCTTGGCGACGAGCTCGTTGGTGACGAGCTTCGGGGCCTTCGCACCCGGGATGAGCACGGCACCGACGACGAGGTCGGCCTCGACGACGGCCTTCTCCAGCTCGAAGGCGTTGGAGACGACCGTCTGCACCCTGGTGCCGAAGATCTTGTCGGCCTCGCGCAGCTTGTTGATGTCCTTGTCGAGCAGCGTGACGTGGAAGCCGAGGCCGACGGCGATCTGCGTGGCGTTCCAGCCCGAGACACCGCCGCCGATAACGACGGCCTTGCCGGCCGCCGTGCCGGGAACCCCGCCCGGCAGCACACCGCGGCCGCCGGCCGAGCGCATCAGGTGGTAGGCGCCGACCTGGGGGGCCAGCCGGCCCGCGACCTCGGACATCGGGGCGAGCAGCGGCAGCGCGCGGTTCGCGGACTCGACCGTCTCGTACGCGATGGCCGTGGTGCCCGACTCCAGCAGCGCGTCCGTGCACTCGCGCGAGGCGGCGAGGTGCAGGTAGGTGAAGAGCGTCTGGCCCTTGCGGAGGCGGTGGTACTCCTCGGCGACCGGCTCCTTGACCTTGAGCAGCAGGTCGGCGGTGGCCCAGACCTCGTCGGCGGTGGCGAGTATCTGCGCTCCGGCGGCGACGTACTCCTGGTCCGTGATGGAGGAGCCGGCCCCGGCGTTCTCCTCGACGACGACCTGATGGCCGTGGCGGACGAGCTCGTTCACACCGGCAGGCGTGATCGCCACGCGGAACTCGTTGTTCTTGACTTCGCGGGGGATGCCGACCTTCACGTCGATCACGGTCCTTGGCTCAGAGGGTTACCCGGGCATAGCTACACATACCCGGATAGACACTGCGTAAATGGAGACACCGCGAACACACGCGGTAGAGCCAGTTTAATGAAGGACTTCTCACTGTCTAGCCTTACAAAGCATTATTTTTCAGTGATCACACTACGGATTTCGTAGGTTGCACCCTCCTCGCCCAGCAATCTGTCGGCCAGACCCCGGTGCAGCCGGGCCGCGGCCGGGTCGCCGAGCCGGTCGAGCGTGTCGGCCAGCCGCAGCTCCAGCGCCGCCTGCAGCCGTACGTCCCCGGCCTGCATGGCCCACTGAACGGCCTCCTGGCAGGTGTGCAGCGATTCGCGCGGGCGGCCCGCGTACTCCTGCACCCGGGCGGCCTCGCTCAGCGCCCGCGCCTGGGCCGGGACATCACCGAGCCTGCGGTACCCGGCGGCGGCGGCCCGCCAGTTCCGCAGCGCCTCGCCGTACCGCCCGGCATAGGTGTGGACGGCACCGA
The DNA here is from genome assembly GCF_055584025.1 of Streptomyces sp. NPDC104309. Classification (NCBI taxonomy): domain Bacteria; kingdom Bacillati; phylum Actinomycetota; class Actinomycetes; order Kitasatosporales; family Streptomycetaceae; genus Streptomyces; species Streptomyces sp. NPDC104309. The sequence continues at coordinate 481,366 of NZ_JBVJMV010000003.1, forward strand.
GCCGCCCGTACAGCCGCGCCTCGTCGGCCCGCTCGCCCTGGGTGAGCCGCTGCGCCAGCGCCCGGCCGTACCAGTCGGAGGCCCGCTGGAAGTCCCCCAGCTCGGCGTAGGCGCCGCCTACGGATTCCATCGCGCGGCCGGTGGCGTACGGATCCCTCGCGGCCCGTCCGGCGTCCAGCGCGGCGCGGTAGCGGGCCAGCGCCTCCCGCGTACGGCCGGTCCTGACATCGAGGTCGGCGAGGTTGAGCAGTGCGGCGGCCCGCTCGCGCGGCAGCTCGCGCCGCTCGGCGACGGCCAGGACCAGACCGTGCAGTCCGTACAGCTCGGGCGCGGCGGCCTCGGTGCCCTGATGCACGGCCAGCGCCCGCACCAGAGCCGCCACCAACCTCCTTGCCAGAGTGTCGAGTTCACCGTCCTCGACGGCGATCCTGGCCGAGGCCAGCAGCGCGGGCCGGCGGAGCCGCAGCCATGCGGCGGCCGCGTCGGGACCGGGGAAGCGCAGCGAGCGCGGCAGTCCGGCGAGCTTGCGGCGGGCGGGGGAGCCCTCGGGGTCGGTGACCGCCCGGCAGGACTGCAACAGCCGGACGGTGCGCTCCAGCATCCGGGCCCTGGCGAGCTGGATCTCCGTCGGCCGGTCCCTGGCCTCCAGGAGCGCCCGCAGCAACGGGGCGAGGCAGCCGGGCACCTCGTACTGCGGCTCATCCGCCCCGTCGGTACGCAGCAGTCCCAGGGCCACGAAGTCGTCGAGGGTCGTCCGGGCGGCCGAGACGGAGCAGCCGGCCAGCGCGGAGGCGGTCTGCGCGTCGGCGAGCCCTGCGGGAGCGAGGGCGAGCAGCCGCAGTATCCGGGCGGCGGTCGTCGGCAGGGAGTCGTGGACCAGCCGGAAGGCGCGGGCCAGCGGGCGGACACCGGTGGACTGCTCCGGCTCGTCCGGCAGTTCCCGCAGCTGTTTGGTGACATCGGCGACCGAGGCCATGGGACGGGCGGCGAGCCAGCCTCCGACCATCACCAGGGCCGCCGGCAGTCCACCGCACTCCTCGGCCAGGCTCTCGGCGGTCCGCGGGTCGACGGTGATCCTGACCTGGCCGATGACGCGGGCCAGCAGCCGGACCGCGGAGCCCGCGTCCAGACCGCCGAGGGTGCAGGGGCGGACGCCCGGGATGCCCGTCAGCGGGCCTTCGGCGGTGGCGACGACCAGGCAGTCGGGATTGTCCGGCAGCAGTGGGTCGACCTGTTCCGCGTCCACGGCGTCGTCGAGGAGCAGCAGGGCGCGGCGTCCGGCGAGCGCCTCGCGCACCAGCTCGGAGAGTTCGTCCCCGTCCGCGCCGGGCGGCCCCGTCACGCCCAGCTGGTCGAGCAGCTCCCGCGCGGTGCGCTCGGTGGGGACCGGCGCGCCGCCGGGATCGGTGAGCCGGGCCCTCAGCATTCCGTCCGCGTAGTCGTCGGTGGAGAGCAGTCGGCGGGTGAGTTCGCCGGCGAGCGCGGTGCGTCCGGAACCGGGGCGTCCGGCGATCAGCAGGACCCGGGCGCGGGCGGCCTTGCGACCGGCCAGGGTGTCCAGTCCGGCCCGCTCGATGTCGGCCCGCAGCGCCTTCAACTCACGTTCCCGGCCGAAGAATTGGGGTGGGGCGGTGCCGGACGGCTCCTCGGTTCCCGCTGCCTCGACCGGGCCGCTGGTGTGCACCGCCTGATCCGTCACGAGCCACGCTCCACTTCGCTGCACGCATCGCCCGCCGGGACTCCGGTCAGGGCATTCCGAGCGTAGTTCAGGCGTATGGACGAATTCCGTGGAGCATGGCGCAGAGGTCCCCCGATCGGATCAGCATCTTTTCCGATCGGAGGAGGTCGACGAACCGTTCAGCGGTCCGCCGAGCCGCCCGAGCAGGCTGCCGGTCGGACCACCGGGCCCCGGACGGCGCCCCGCAGACCACCCGGCCCCCGCACGACCCGGCCCCGTCGGACGGCCGGGCCCCGAACGGTCCTCGCGAATCGTCAGACCTCGAACGGGCGGGCCGGCCACGGCGCCTCGGCCGGACGCAGGGACTCGATTCCGTCACCGGCGCGCACCGCGGCGAGCGAGAGGACGCCCACCACGAGGCAGCTGTTGTGCAGATCCCCGGCGAGCACCCCGCGCACCAGCTCCTGGAGCGGCACCCGGGCCAGTTCCATGTCGGCCTCCTCCTCGGAGACCTCGTAGCGCTCCCCGTCGGCCTCGGAGAGATTCCGGGCCAGGAAGATCCGGACGGCTTCGTCGCAGCCGCCCGGTGTGGTGTAGACGTCCGTCAGCACCCGCCAGTCCTCGGCCTTGGCGTACGCCTCCTCGTAGAGCTCGCGCTGCGCCGCGTGCAGCGGGTTCTCACCGGGGATGTCGAGCAGTCCGGCCGGGATCTCCCAGAGCTTGTGGCGCACCGGGTGGCGGTACTGCCGCAGCACGAGGACCCGGTCCTCCTCGTCGATCGCGAGCACGGCGACCGACCCCGGGTGGACCTGGTAGTCGCGGCGTACGACCGTGCGGTCGGGCATCACCACTTCATCGGTGCGGACGCTGGTCTTGTTGCCGATGAAGGGCGTCTTGGTCGCGGTGACCTGCCACTCCTCGGGCGTGTCCTGGAAACCCATCTGCGTCCTCCCACGAAGAACAGGAACCGGGGCACGCATCCACAGTGGATCCGTACCCCGGTCAACGTTAACGCCTGCGTACCGCCGGACTACTTGCCCGACGCGGCGGTCTGCCCGGCCCCGGCGGCGGCGCCCGTCCTGCGCTCGACGGCGGCCTTCACCAGGCCCGCGAAGAGCGGGTGCGGGCGGGTCGGGCGGGAGCGGAGCTCCGGGTGCGCCTGGGTGGCGACCAGGTAGGGGTGGATCTCGCGCGGGTACTCGACGTACTCGACGAGCTTGTTGTCCGGGGAGGTGCCGGAGAAGACCAGACCGGCCTTCTTCTCCAGCTCGGCCCGGTAGGCGTTGTTGACCTCGTAGCGGTGGCGGTGACGCTCCTCCACGTACGGCTGGTCGTCGTACGCCTCACGGACCAGCGAGCCCTCGGCGAGCTTCGCCGGGTACAGGCCGAGCCGCATGGTGCCGCCGAGGTCGCCCGCGCCCTCGACGTACGCGAGCTGCTCCTCCATCGTCGAGATGACGGGGTGGGAGGTGGCGGCGTCGAACTCGGTGGAGTTGGCGTCGGGGATCTCGGCGAGGTTGCGCGCCGCCTCGATCACGATGCACTGGAGGCCGAGGCAGAGGCCGAGCAGCGGCACCTTGTTCTCACGGGCGTACTGGATGGCGCCGATCTTGCCGTTGACACCGCGGTCGCCGAAGCCGCCCGGGACGCAGATCGCGTCCACGTCGGAGAGCTGCCTGGCGGCGCCGGCCGGGGTCTTGCAGTCGTCGGAGGCGACCCACTTGACCTTGACCCGGGCCTTGTTCGCGAAGCCGCCGGCCCGGATGGCCTCGGTGACCGAGAGATAGGCGTCGGGCAGGTCGATGTACTTGCCGACGAGCGCGACGGTGACCTCGTGGTCGGGGTTGTGGACGCGGTCCAGCAGGTCGTCCCAGGTGGTCCAGTCGACGTCGCGGAACGGCAGGTCGAGCTTGCGCACGACGTAGGCGTCCAGGCCCTCGGTGTGCAGCACCTTGGGGATGTCGTAGATCGACTTGGCGTCCACGCAGGCCACCACGGCGGCCTCGTCGACGTCGCACATCAGCGAGATCTTGCGCTTGATGGCGGTCGGCACGTCACGGTCGGCGCGGAGCACGATGGCGTCGGGCTGGATGCCGATGTTGCGCAGCGCGGCGACGGAGTGCTGGGTCGGCTTGGTCTTGAGCTCGCCGGACGGGCCGATGTAGGGCAGCAGCGAGATGTGCACGACGAAGACGTTGTCCCGGCCGACCTCGTGGCGGACCTGGCGGACGGTCTCCAGGAACGGCAGCGACTCGATGTCACCGACCGTGCCGCCGACCTCGGTGATAACGACGTCGACGTCGTCGGTGGCCATGCGGCGGATGCGGTGCTTGATCTCGTTGGTGATGTGCGGGATGACCTGCACGGTGTCACCGAGGTACTCGCCGCGCCGCTCCTTGGCGATCACCTGGGAGTAGACCTGCCCGGTGGTGACGTTGGCGGAGCCGTCGAGGTCGACGTCGAGGAAGCGCTCGTAATGGCCGATGTCCAGGTCGGTCTCGGCGCCGTCGTTGGTGACGAACACCTCACCGTGCTGGAACGGGTTCATCGTGCCCGGGTCGACGTTCAGGTAGGGGTCGAGCTTCTGCATGGTGACCCGGAGTCCGCGCGCCTTGAGCAGGGCGCCGAGGCTGGAGGCAGTCAGACCCTTGCCGAGGGAAGAGGCGACACCCCCGGTGACGAAGATGTGCTTGGTCGTCGTGGATGTGGGCTGCATAGCCAAAGGGGGCTCCCGTGGTCGCGATCGTGAGGTGCGTACCGGCGTTGCCGTCCGGTCGTTCCGGAGGTGCCGTCGCTGCGGGTTCGGGGGCCTCGTCCGCTCTTGCGGACGACCACCGGTCCACGGGCTACCAGGGTATCAGCGACCCGGGGAGGCTGCTTCCGGCCACACCCCGCCCACTCACCACACAAGATCATCTCAAGCCCCTCACGCCCCACCCGTTCGGCGCAGACTCGTTGATGAGACGGGCGCGCAGATCACCCGGGTGCGTCGTATCCTGCTCGGACACTCGCTGCGGGCGAGGTTCCGAGCACGCAGGTTCCCCCACAACAACCCCTTGCGACGACCTCTTGACCCGCAGTAATGCCCTACGGGGTGACAAGGCCGTTCGACTGGAGATGCACGTGGCCGGGCGCATCGAGGATTACGCACTTATCGGAGACATGCAGACCGCCGCCCTGGTCTGCCGGGACGGCACAGTCGACTGGCTGTGCCTTCCCCGCTTCGATTCGCATGCCGTTTTTGCGGGACTTCTGGGTACTGAGGAGCACGGCTTCTGGCGCCTGGGACCAGCGCGGGAGGAGGGGGCCGAGCCGCCCTCCGCCGACCGCCGTCGCTACCGCGGGGATTCCCTGATCCTGGAATCGGAATGGGACACCCCGCGTGGAACGGTCCGAGTGACCGATTTCATGCCGCCGCGTGACGGTGCCCCGCAGGTGATCCGGATCGTGGAGGGAATCAGTGGCCGGGTGCCGATGCGCTCCGAGCTGCGCATGCGGTTCAGCTACGGGCGGGTCACGCCGTGGGTGCACAAGGTCGACGGCCGTACGGTCGCCGTCGCCGGCCCGGACTCCGTCTGGCTGGACACCCCCGCCGACACCTTCGGCGAGAACCTGACGACGTACTCCGATTTCACGGTCGCGCCGGGTGACCGGATCGCGTTCACGATCAGCTGGCAGCCCTCGCACCACGAGCCGCCGGGCCTGCCGGACCCGGAGGGTTCGCTGGACGCGACCGCGGACTTCTGGCGTGAATGGGTCGAACAGTGCACCTACCACGGGCCCTACCGCGAGGCCGTGGTCCGCTCCCTGATCACCCTCAAGGCCCTGACGTACGCGCCGACCGGCGGCATCGTCGCCGCGCCGACCACGTCGCTGCCCGAGGACATCGGCGGCTCCCGGAACTGGGACTACCGCTACACCTGGCTGCGCGACGCCGCGATCACCCTCTCCTCCCTGCTGCGCACCGGATACCGCGAGGAGGCCCGCGCCTGGCGGGAGTGGCTGCTGCGGGCGGTCGCCGGGGACCCGGAGAACCTGCAGATCATGTACGGCATCGCGGGCGAGCGCGAGCTGGGCGAGGCCGAGCTGGACTGGCTGCCCGGTTACGAGAACTCCGGCCCGGTCCGGGTCGGCAACGGCGCCGCGGGCCAGCTCCAGCTGGACGTGTACGGCGAGGTCACCGAGGCGCTGCATCTGGCCCACATGACGGGCCTGACCCGCAACGACTACGCCACGGGCCTCCAGCTCAAGCTGATCGAGTACCTGGAGAAGCACTGGGACGAGCCGGACGAGGGCATCTGGGAGGTGCGCGGCCCGCGCCGCCACTTCGTCCACTCCAAGGTGATGGCCTGGGTCGCCGTCGACCGCACCATCAAGCTGATCGAGTCCGGTGACGCGGAGGGACCCCTGGAACGGTGGCGCGCGCTGCGTGACGAAATCCACCGCGATGTCTGCGACCGGGGCTACGACAAGGAACGCAACACCTTCACGCAGTCCTACGGATCGCAGGAGCTGGACGCCTCCCTCCTGCTGATCCCCCAGATGGGATTCCTGCCGCCCGACGACAAGCGCGTGATCGGCACGATCGAGGCGATCCAGCGCGAGCTGTCCACCGAGGACGGCTTCGTGCTGCGCTACCCCACCAAGGGCGAGGACGCCGGCGTCGACGGTCTGGAGGGCGACGAGGGCGCGTTCCTGGCCTGCTCGTTCTGGCTGGCCGACGACCTGGCGATGATCGGCCGGGTCGACGAGGCACGCCAGCTCTTCGAGCGGCTGCTGTCCCTGCGCAACGATCTGGGGCTGCTCGCGGAGGAGTGGGATTCCCGTCTGCAGCGCCAGGTGGGGAACTTCCCGCAGGCGTTCAGCCACGTGCCGCTGATCGACACGGCGCTGCGCCTGACGGCGAGCGGAGCGTACGTCGGCTGACCTCGGGAAGGGGGCGGGCATCGCGCGAGCGGTGTCCGCCCCCCTTGCGTTCGGGCGGGCATCGCACGAGCGGTGTCCGCCCCCCTTGCGTTCGCCTCCGTTCGCCGGCAGGACCTGCCCTGCTCCGGTTCCGGGTGCGCCCAAAGGGGTGCGGCGAGCCCTGTCAGCGCGGCTGCCCGGCGCTCTCCGCCCCGGTCACGACGGGCAGCTCCGAAGGCCGCCCCCATTCGCTCCAGGACCCGTCGTACACGGCCGGCTCGCGGTACCCGGCCAGCTCCGCCCCGAGCGTCAGCACGCAGGCGGTGACGCCCGATCCGCAGCTGAAGAACAGCCGTTGCCGGTCCCCGGCGAGGGCGGCGAACACGGCGCGCAGCTCCTCCGCCGGGCGCATCCGGCCGTCGCGCTGGAGCTCGCCGAAGGGCAGATTGACCGCCCCCGGCATGTGGCCGGCGCGCAGTCCCGGCCGTGGCTCGGCGACCACGCCGGAGTACCGCTCCCCGGAGCGGGCGTCGAAGACCACCGCTGCGGGGTCGGCCAGGGCCGCCACCACCTCGTCGCTGCCCACGATCCGTCCCGCGCGCGGCCGGGCCGTGAAGTCGCCGCGCTCCACGGCAGGCGCGGACCGGGCGCTCTCCAGCGGCAGCCCGGCCTCCGCCCAGGCGGGCAGGCCGCCGTCGAGCACCGCGGCCCGGTCGAAGTCCATCGCGCGCAGCATCCACCAGGCACGCGGGCTGGAGTAGATGCCCGCCCCGTCGTAGACGACGACGGTGTCGGTGTCGTGGACGCCGAGGGAGCGCAGCTCCTCGGTGAACCGGCGGGCGTCGGGCATCGTGTGGGGCAGTGGTCCGGAGTGGTCGGACAGTGCCCCGTCGATGTCGAAGGGCCGCGCTCCCGGGATCCGCCGCCCGGAGCCCCGGTGCGCGCCCACGGAAGCGTCCAGGACCACCAGTCCCGGCTCGCCCAGCCGCGGCGCGAGCCAGTCGGCCCCGACCAGCGGGCCGGGAAGGTCCTCCCGGCCTGCGTACGCCGATACGTCGTCGCCCACGTCTGCTCCAGGTCCAGGTCCGGGTAGGAGAGCCACGCGGCCCGTACCGCGCGGCGGTCACAAGATCGCAGCGGCCCCGACCCGTGTCAACCGTGATTCCATGTCCCCGGGCAGGCCGAAAGCGGCAGATCAGGACCGCCGCTCCCGGTCGGCGAACTCCCCCGGCACCTCCCCGACCGCGCCTCCCTCGCCCGGGGCCGGTACCGTCCTGAATCAGGACGACCCCCCGTCCGACCCGAATGGAAACGCGAGGCCAGAGCCAGTGGAGACGCAAGGCGGAATCACCGTGCAGCGAGCCCTTGAGCTGCCGGGGCTGCGCAGCGGACTCCCGGAGGTGGTGGCCGGTGCGGACCGGCTGAACCGTACGGTGCGCTGGGTGCACGCGGGCGAGGTCCCGAACATCGCTTCGCTGCTCAAGGGCGGTGAGCTGCTGCTCACCACCGGACTGGGGCTCGGCACCCGACCCGCGGAGCAGCGCGCCTTCGTCCGCAGGCTCGCCGACCGCGGGATCGCCGCCCTGGTGGTGGAGCTCGGCCCGCGCTTCAGCAGACTGCCCGCATCGATCGTGGACGCCGCCCGCGCGGCCGGCCTGCCGCTGGTGCAGTTGCACCGCGAGGTGCCGTTCGTGACGGTGACCGAGGAGATACACACCGAGATCGTCAACGGCCACTACGCCCTGCTGCGGCAGGCCGAAGACGTGCACCGCAGGTGTACGGAGGCGCTCCTCGGCGGTGGCGGGGTGCCTCAGGTGCTGGGCATCCTGGCGGACTTCGCGGCCAACCCGGTCTTCCTGGAGACGGCGGACGGCCAACTGCTGTACGCGGCCGGCCCCGGGTCCGGCCCGGTGTCCGCCGATCCGCTCCAGGTGTGGGACGGAATGCGCGGCGGCCGGGCGGCCCGCGAGGCGCCGCCCACGGGTTCGGTGCTGGTGGACGTGCCGGGCGGCGGCCCGGGAACCGGTTCGGTACGGGCCAGGCTGGTGCTGCTGGCCGTGTCCGCACCGCTGGTGACGGTGCACCGGATGGCGGCGGAACGGGCGGCGGGGATCCTCGCCGTCGTGCTGATGCAGGCCCGTCAGGAGGAGGAGCTCGCGGCGCGTGGCCGGGGCGACTTCCTGACGGATCTCGCGGAGGGCCGGATCACTCCGGAGGACGCCCCGGCACAGGCCCGCGTGCTGGGCTTCAAACCGGGCGGGACGCCGCTGCTGCCGGTGGTGATGCGGCTGGCCCCCGAGCTGTCCGTGTCGGGGAACTGGGCGCTGCTGGCGCGGGCCGTGCTGGAGGAGCTCTCGTCGGTGGGCGTGCCGGTGCTGCTCGGCGTACGGCCCGTGGAAGGCCGGGTTCCGGTGTTGCTGGGGCTGCGGTCCGAGACGGAGCGCACGGCGGTCGCGGACCGGGTCGCGGCGGCGTTGCGGGCCGGTGTGGAACGCGCCGGTCTGGAGCGGGCCGGATCGCATCCGCCGGTCGTGGTGGTGGGCGTGGCCGGCGGCTGGGCCGCGGCCGGTGCCGGGCTGCGGCACGCCGCGGAGACGGCGACGGCCGCGCAGGGGCTCAGCGACCGGCCCTGGTACGACGCCCGGCGGCTGGACATCGATCTGCTGCTCTGGCGGCTGCGGGACCACCCGGATCTGGCCGCGTTCGTGGACCGGGCGATCGGCCCGCTGCGCGACCACGACCGCAGCTCGCGCCCTCCGCTGCTGCCGACGCTGGAGACGTACCTGGCCCACGCGGGCCGCAAGGCGGAGACGGCACGCGAACTCCATCTGAACCGGCAGACGTTGTACAACCGGCTGGCCCGCATCGGCGAGCTGCTCGGCACCGACCTCGACGACCCCCAGGCGGTCCTGGCCCTGAGCCTGGCACTCCGGGCCCGGCGCCACACGTCGTAGCCCCTGGCCCGCCGCCACACGTCGTAGCCCCGTGGCCCGGCACCACACCGTCGCAACCCCGTGGCCCGGCACCACACCGTCGCAACCCCATGGCCCGGACCGTAGGAGCGCGGCAGGGGAACGCTCACCGCGTCCGGGCCACCGCCAGCGGCTGCGTCAACTCGTCGTAGACGGCGAGGACTTGCGCGATCGTGTCGTCCTCCGTCGGCCAGTCGGCGGCCTGCGCGCGCCCCGCGGCCACCAACTGCTCACGCCGCTCCGGATCACCGAGCAGCCTGACGACCGCCCGCGCGAGCGCCTCCGCGTTGCCGCACGGCACCAGCTCCGCCCCGTCGCCGACGAGTTCGGGTACGCCTCCGACCGCGGTGGCGACCAGCGGGACGCCGAGCCTCAGCGCCCCCTGGGCCAGCACCGAGCGCGCCTCCCACCGGCTGGACAGCACGGCCAGATCGGCGACGGCGAGCAGTTCCGCGATGTCGTCACGGCTGCCGATGAGCCGGACGGGCAGCTCCTCGTCCCTGATCCGGCGCTGCAGGGCCGCCCGTTCCCGCCCCTCCCCCGCGATGACCAGCAGCGGTGCGGGGTCGAGCCGGCGCCACATCCGTGCGGCGTCGAGCAGCGTGTCGTACCCGTGGTGCGGCACGAGACTTCCGTGCGACACGATCAACGGACGTTCCGTCACGCCGAGTTCGGCCCGCACCTTGCCCTCGTGGACGACTGCGGGCAGCGGCGGCACGGGGGCCGAGACCGGCGAGAGCCGGGCGTCACGCGCTCCTCGGCGCCGCGCCCGGTCGACCAGGTCCGATGTCGTGCCGAGCACAACTGCCGCCGCACGGGCGGCTCTTCGCTCCATCAGATGCAGCAGTCGACTGCGGGCGCCTTCGGCATGCGCGCGGGCGTGCCAGGTGACCACCAGCGGGACGCGTCGGCCGCCGAGCGCGAGAGCGGCCCGTACTGCGGCGTGCAGACCGTGCGCGTGGACCACGTCCGCGGTCAGGCACGCGGTACGCAGCGCGGCGACGGCGGTGGGGTCACTGCGTCGCGGTACGGGGGCGAAGTCGGCTCCCGCACCGGAGAAGTCGTAGGCGTGGTCCAGTTCGGCCGGGGCGCAGACGGTGACGCGCACGCCTCTCGCCACCAGCCCCGCGGTGAGCGAGCTGACGTGGGCACTGCTGCCCGCGCTGCCGCCGCCCAGGACTTGGACCGTACGCAGCTGTGACACGTTGAATGGCTCCCGGGGCTCCCGAGTCGGCGGTGATGGCACGCCAAGGATGCCAGTCCGTACGCACGTTCCGGCACATTCGGGCCACTGTCCCGCTGCATACAACAGCAACCGGTCGCGACCTACCACTCGTACAGGTGAGACCGTGGCGCAATGTTGACGCGCCCGTGTCCCGGCCTCCTCCCTCAGCGATCCCACAGCACCCGGACGAGCCGGCTGACCCGGTCCCCGTGGACCGTCGCCACGACGAGCCCCACGGTGTGAGCGACGAGACAGGCCCGGCCGCGGCCTGCGGCGACGGCGACGCCGAGCGCGGCGCCCAGGGCATGCGCCCCGGTGTCCCCGATCATGGTGCGCTCCCCCAGGTCGTCGGCGCCGAGGGCCGCCGCGGCGCCCATCGGCGCGACGGCGAGCGCGGGCCCCGGCAGCCCCGGGGCCCCGAGTGCGAGCACGGTGGCGGCGGCAGCGGCGGGCCGTACGTCCGTCAGATTGACGAGGTGCGCGGTCGCGGCGATCACGACCCCGGCGAGGATCCGGTCGACGGGACGTTCCTTGAGCAGCGCGCCGGCCGCGAGCCCGGCGGTCCCGATCCCGAGAAGTTTCACCGCGCCGCTGGTCACCTCGCCGCCCCACAGCGCGCCCAGGTGGGCCCGGAACCCGCGGCGCGGATCGTCCGCACCGACGTGGTCGTCGTAGGCACCGCAGCCGCCGGCCGCGAGCACGGCGAGCGCGGCGGCGCACTTGGGGCGGGCAGGCAGCGGGAGGACGGCTGTTCCGGCCACGGCTCCGAGGGCGACGGCCGGGCCCGCGTACAGATCGACGGTACGGCCCGCGTAGTTGGTGCGCTGCCAGCGCCGGCGCGGCCGGGCCCGGAGCACCCGGTAGACACCCCCCGCGACGGCGGCGGCGACCGCACCGGACACCACGGCCCTGCTGCATGCTGCCCCCATACGGGCCAGGTTACGCAGCGGCCCGCCGGAGCCGTCCGACGGCCGTCCGGTACGCGAACCGCCGGGCGCCCCGGAAGGCGAGGACGCCCGGCGACCGGCCGCGAAGCCCCGGCTACCCGTCCGCCCGCGCCGCCGCCAGCAGCTCCTCCGCATGGGCCCGCGCCGTCTGCGAGTCCTCCTGCCCGGCGAGCATCCGGGACAGCTCCCGTACCCGGTCCTCGCCCTCCAGGACCGTGACCCCACTGCTGGTCACCGACCCGTCGACGGTCTTCTCGACCAGCAGCTGCCGGTCGGCGAAGGCCGCCACCTGCGGCAGGTGCGTGACGACGACGACCTGGGCGGACCTGGCGAGCTTCGCCAGCCGCCGCCCGACCTCCACGGCGGCCTTGCCGCCGACGCCCGCGTCCACCTCGTCGAAGAGGTACGTGGGGACGGGGTCGGAGCCGGCGAAGACCACCTCGACGGCGAGCATCACCCGGGACAGCTCACCGCCCGACGCGCCCTTGGCGATCGGCCGCGGCTGGGCTCCCGGGTGCGGGGCCAGCAGGAGCTCGACCTCGTCGGCGCCGGACGGACCGTAGACCACGCTCCGCCCACCGACCTCGATGCCGGAGGCCTCGTCGGCCGCCTCGGTCTGCCGGATGTCGAAGGAGACCCGGGCGTGCGGCATCGCGAGGGAGGCCAGCTCCGCAGTGACCGCCTCGGCGAAGCGCTCGGCCGCCCCCGTACGTGCATCGGTCAACGCCTGTCCGAGGCCCGAGAGTTCGGCCCGCAGCGCGTCGCGCTCCGCCGTCAGTTCGCCGATGCGGTCGTCGTCGCCCTCCAGCTCGGTGAGCCGGGCGGCGCCTTCCTGGGCCCAGGCGAGCACGGCGGTGATGTCCTCGCCGTACTTGCGGGTGAGCCCCGTGAGCGCGGCGCGCCGCTCCTCCACCGCCGCGAGCCGCAGCGGATCGGCGTCCAGCTGGTCGGCGTACCCGGCCAGTTCACCCCCCACGTCGGCGAGCAGGATCGAGATCTCGCCGATCCGGTCGGCGAGCGCGGCCAGCGCCGGATCGTGGGCCCGCACGGCGTCCAGGGACCGCCCGGCGGCCGCGACCACGGTCGTCGCGTCGACGCCCTCCGGGTCCTCCGGATTGCCCGCGAGCGCGGTGTGCGCGAGGGCCGCCGCGGAGGCGAGGGCTTCGGCGTGACCGAGCCGTTCGGCCTCGGCGGCCAGGTCACCGTCCTCGCCCGCCAACGGTTCGACCCCGGCGATCTCGCCCAGCCCGAAACGCAGCAGATCCGCTTCCTGGGCGCGTTCGCGGGCGCGCGTCGTCAGCTCGTCGAGCTCCGTGACGACGGCCCGCAGCCGCTGGTACGCCGTCGCGTACTCGGCGTGCGGCACGGCGACGCCGTCGCCCGCGTACCGGTCCAGGGCCTGTCGCTGCCGCGCGGGCTTGAGCAGCCCCTGCTGGTCGGTCTGGCCGTGCACGGCGACGAGTTCGTCGGCCAGTTCGGCGAGCACCCCCACCGGCACCGATCTCCCGCCGAGATGCGCCCGGGAGCGCCCCTCCGCGGAGACGGTACGGCTGATCAACAGCGCGCCGTCGTCGAATTCGGCCCCGGCCTCCTCGGCCCGCAGGGCCACGGCCTCGCCCTCGGACACCGTGATCCGTCCCTCGACGACGGCGGCCTTGGCCCCGATCCGTACGAGGGCGGGGTCGGCACGCCCGCCGAGCAACAGCGCCAGGCTGGTGACGACCATGGTCTTGCCCGCGCCGGTCTCACCCGTCACCGCGGTGAAACCGGGTGACAGCTCGACCACCGCGTCGTCGATGACTCCGAGCGACCGTATCCGCATCTCCTCCAACACGGACATGACCTTACGAGGTCCGGGCCGCGATGTGCGACGGACCCCGCCCCCAGGGGTTCACTCTCCCGTGTGCTCCTGAAGTATTCGCACCGCCTGCGCAGGCATGTCCGCCGGTCAGTGCGGCGCGCCCCGCCACCCCGAGACGGGCAGCGCGAACTTCGCCACCAGCCGGTCCGTGAACGAGGCGTGGTGCAGCCGCGCCAGCCGTACGGGCACCGCGCCGCGCCGCACCTCGACCCGCGCCCCCGAGGGCAGCTCCACGGTCCTGCGCCCGTCGCACCACAGCACCCCGTGCGGGGTGTGCTGCTGGACCTCGACGGCCAGCACCGAGTCCGGCGAGGTCACCAGCGGCTTGGCGAACAGCGCGTGGGCGCTGATCGGCACCATCAGCAGCGCCTCGACCTCGGGCCAGACGACGGGACCGCCCGCCGAGAAGGCGTAGGCGGTCGATCCGGTCGGCGTCGCGCAGACGATCCCGTCGCAGCCGAACCCGGTCACCGGCCGGCCGTCGATCTCCAGGACGACCTCCAGCATCCGCTCGGGCGACACCTTCTGCACGGCCGCTTCGTTGAGCGCCCAGTCGGTGTGGACGACGTCACCGTTGCTGTGCACGACGACATCGAGCGTCATGCGTTCCTCGACCTGGTACGCCCGGGTGACGACCCGGTCGACGACCTTGTCCAGGTCGTCCCGCTCGGCCTCGGCGAGGAAGCCGACCCGGCCGAGGTTGACGCCGAGCATCGGCACCCCGGAGGCACGGGAGAACTCGGCGCCGCGCAGCAGCGTCCCGTCCCCGCCGAGCACGATCAGCAACTCACAGCCGTCCACGGCCCTGGGCGTGGTGTCCGTGACCGTCTCGACGGACGGCGGCAGCGGCAGATCGGCCGCCTCGGTGGCCAGCACCCGCACACCGAGGCCGCTGCGCAGCAGTCCCTGTACGACGAGTTCGGCGCTGCGGATCGCGGCCGGGCGACCGGTGTGCGCCAGAAGAAAGACAGTTCGTGCCGCATTCGTCGTCAACGAGGCCCCTCCGCCACTGCACGGTCGACATCCGCCGGGTCGAGCTCGGGCGCTCCGGCCCGCAGCCACAGAAAGTACTCGACATTTCCGGCGGGCCCCGGCAGCGGGCTCGCCGTCACCCCCCGCACACCGAGGCCCAGCGCCCAGGCCCGTCGCGCCACCTCCCGTACCGCTTCGGCCCGCAGTTCGGGGCTGCGCACCACACCGCCGCTGCCGAGCCGCTCCTTGCCGACCTCGAACTGCGGCTTGACCATGAGGACCAGGTCGGCGTCGGGGGCCGCGCAGCCCGCCAGGGCGGGCAGGACCAGCCCCAGTGGGATGAACGACAGATCGCCGACCACCAGATCCACCGGCTGCCCGTCGATCGCCTCCAGGGTCAGCTCACGCACGTTGGTACGGTCCTTGACGGTGACGCGCTCGTCGGACTGCAGCGACCAGGCGAGCTGTCCGTAGCCGACGTCGACGGCGACGACATGACCGGCGCCGGCCCGCAGCAGTACGTCGGTGAAGCCGCCGGTCGACGCCCCGGCGTCCAGCGCCCGCCGCCCCTCGATCTTCAGCCCGAGGGGTACGAAGGCGGCGAGGGCCCCGGCGAGCTTGTGTCCGCCGCGCGAGACGTATTCGGGATCGCTGTCGTCCTTGATCACGACGACGGCGGCGCTGGTCTCCACCTGCGTCGCGGCTTTGGTCGCGGTGTTGCCGCCGACGGTCACCCGCCCCGCGGCGATCAGCTGGCTCGCATGCTCGCGCGAGCGGGCGAGCTCACGGCGTACCAGCTCGGCGTCGAGGCGGCGACGTGTCACTCCTGCCACGTTCGGTTCAGCTCCTGTGGTTGTACGAGGGCATCGTTGCGGGTGCGGGTGCGGCGTCCAGCGCGGTCAGCGCGTCGCGCAACCCACGGTGTACATCCTCGTACACCTCGATGTGCCCCTCCGCCGGGAGGTGGTCCGCATCGGCCAGACGCTCCAGCCGCGCGTCGACCTCGGCGTTGCCGGTGGGAGTGCGTCCGACACCGAGGGGGGCGGGTGCGGCGGGCTCGGACGCGGTCGCGGCGGCCGGGGCCGCGCCGTCGTCGGACCGGCCCTGCGCCGCTTCCCCGGGCCCCGCTCCGGGCGCTGTTCCGTATACCGCCCCGGGCCCCGGCATCGAGTCGCTCATGCGGGAAACGCTACCGCGAAGGGCTACGGTACCGTCGGTCACGATGGCGACCATGGCGGAGTGCCGCAGCGCACTCGACAAACTCTCCGGCAACCTCGCGGGGGCCGACGGCGACGTGCGCAGCGCGGCCGCCCTCGACCGCTCACTGAGCTGCCACATCAAGGACCTCGACATCACCTTCACCGGGCGGCTGGTCGATGGCCGGATCCAGGTCCTGGACACGGTCGACGGCCCGCCCCGGGAGAAGGCCGAGATCCGGCTCGCGATGTCCGGCGACGACCTGGTGGCCATGGTGGACGGCGAGCTGAACTTCGCCAAGGCATGGGGCACGGGCCGGGTCCGGCTGGAGGCCGGCCTCCGCGACCTGCTGAGGCTCAGGTCGCTGCTGTAGCCACCGCGCCGACCCCTCCCCCGGCCTGTGGCACGGCCGGGGCGGCCGCTCGTTCCGTCACCTTCGTTCCGTCAGCCCCCCGTCGAGGCCCCGGCGGACGCCTTGCCCCGTGTGCCCGCCCCGCCGCTCCGCGGCTTGCGCGCGGCCGGGACCACCAGCGGCGTACCGGTCTCCGGATCGTCGATGACCTGGCAGCGCAGCCCGAAGACCCGCTCCACCAGCTCCGCGGTGACGACCTCGCCCGGCGCCCCCTCGGCGATCACTTCGCCGTCCCGCATCGCGATGAGATGCGTGGCGTACCGCGCGGCGTGGTTCAGATCATGCAGGACGGCCACCAGGGTGCGCCCCTGCGCCTCGTGCAGTTCCGCGCAGAGGTCGAGGACATCGATCTGATGCTGGATGTCGAGGTACGTCGTCGGCTCGTCGAGCAGCAGGAGCGGCGTCTGCTGGGCGAGCGCCATGGCGATCCAGACACGCTGCCGCTGCCCACCGGACAATTCGTCGACATAGCGATCTGCGAGTGCGTCGACTCCGGTCGCCGCCATCGATTCCTCGACAATGCGCTCGTCGTCCGGCGACCACTGACGCAGCAGCCCCTGATGCGGATACCGGCCGCGCCCGACGAGGTCGGCGACGGTGATGCCGTCCGGCGCGACGGAGGACTGCGGCAGCAGTCCCAACGTCCTGGCCACCTTCTTCGCGGGCATCCCGTGGATCACCTGCCCGTCCAGGAGCACCCGTCCGCTGCTCGGCTTCAGCATCCGCGCGAGCGCGCGCAACAGGGTCGACTTGCCACAGGCGTTGGGACCGACGATCACCGTGAACGAGTGGTCGGGGATCTCGACGGAGAGATTCTCCGCGATGACCCGCTGGTCGTAGCCGAGGGTCACCGAGTCCGCGGTGAGGCGCTGCATGGTCGTACTCCCGGAGTCGGGGGTGATCGGGCGAGGGCCGTCCTTCACCACAGGCGGCGGGTGGGCCCGAGCCCGGCCCCACCCGCCGGGAACGGGCGGGTCGGCCGACCGGACAGCGGCACACCGAGCAGAACGAAGTTAGGTTAGCCTACCCTCCTTTGCCCTCGAAACGCCGGGAGCCGTTCCTACAGCCCCAGCCTGGCGACCGCCTTCGCGGCGTCCAGCCCGCACGAGCCGTCCCCGGCGTACGACCACGCCGCCCCACAGAGTGCCCGCAGCCCGTCGAGTACGTCCCCGTCCCCCTCGATCACCAGGTCGTCACCACGCACCGACGCCGTCCAGCCACCACAGCCGAATCCGTCGCCCGTCCGCGTCACCTCGGGCTGGCCGGTCAGCAGCCCCCGAAGGTCCGCGTCTACATACGTCGGCCGGTGCTTCGGCCCGGCGGCCAGCAACCGCGCCGCGTCCGTCACCCCGGTCAGCACCAGCAGTGAGTCCACACCGCCGTTGAAGGCACCCTCGATGTCCGTGTCCAGCCGGTCCCCCACCACCAGCGGACGCTCGGCCCCGGTGCGCAGCACCGTCTCCCGGTGCATCGGCGGCAACGGCTTCCCGGCGACCTGCGGCTCGGCCCCGGTCGCGATCCGTACGACCTCCACCGCCGCACCGTTCCCCGGCGCGATCCCCCGCGCACTCGGAATCGTCAGATCCGTGTTGGACGCGAACCACGGCACCCCCCGCGCGATCGCGTATGCCGCCTCGGCGAACCGCCCCCACGCCATGTCGGGCCCGCCGTACCCCTGCGCCACCGCGGCCGGCTCGTCGTCCGCCGATTCCACCGGCACCAGTCCGCGCTCGCGCAGTGCGACGCGCAGCCCCTCGCCCCCCACCACCAGCACCCGCGCCCCGGCAGGCAGCTGATCCGCCATCAGCCGCGCCACCGCCTGTGCCGAGGTGATCACATCGCCGGGCTCGGCCGGCACCCCGAGGTCGGTCAGGTGCTCGGCCACCGCGGCCGGGGTCCGCAGGGCGTTGTTGGTCACGTACGCCAGATGCATCCCGCCCTCCCGCGCCGCTCCCAGCGAGTCGACGGCGTGGACGATCGCATGACCGCCCGCGTACACCACCCCGTCGAGATCGAGCAGCGCCGTGTCGTACGCCTCGTTCAACGCGGTGCGGCTGCCGCTCGGCCTGGTCCTGCTCGCCTGACTCATTCTTTGCGCTCCTCATTCCATGCTTCTGTCCCGATCATCGCGCATCCCCGCAGCACACATACGATGCAGAAATGAACACATCAGGTCCGGCCGGCCAGGGACTGCGTCTGGCCCCGTTCCGTGGACTGCGTTACGTCCCCGAGCGGGTCGGCAGTCTCGCCGCGGTGACCTCGCCGCCGTACGACGTCGTCGTACGCCCCGACGGACTGCATCACCTGGAGTCGGCGGACCCGCACAACATCGTCCGGCTGATCCTGCCGCAGGCCGACACCGCCGCGGCCCGCCACAAGCAGGCCGCCGAGACCCTGGACCGCTGGCTGGCCGAGGGCGTGCTCGCTCCGGATGCCGAGCCCGCGCTGTACGTCTACGAGCAGCGCGACGCCGAGATCCTGCAACGCGGCATCGTCGGGGCACTGGCACTCTCCACGCCCGCCGAAGGCATCGTCCTGCCGCACGAGGACGTGATGGCCCACGTCGTCGAGGACCGGGCCAATTTGATGCGCACCACGGCCGCCCATCTCGAACCGCTGCTGCTCACCTACCGCGGCGACGAGGAAGTCTCGGGCACGACCGCCGTCATCGAGCGGACCATCGAGCATCCACCGCTGCTCGCCACCACCACCGAGGACGGCTACAGCCACCGGCTGTGGGCGGTCACCGATCCGGCCGAGCGAGCCGAGATCGAGGCCGATCTGGCCCACCACCAGGCCCTGATCGCCGACGGCCACCACCGCTGGGCCACCTATCTCCGGCTGCAACAGGAGCATTCCGCTCCCGGCCCCTGGGACTTCGGCCTGGTCCTCCTCGTCGACACGGCCCGCTACCCGCTCCGGGTCCGCGCCATCCACCGGCTGCTGCACCGCCTCCCCGTCGCCGACGCGCTCGCCGCGCTGAACGGCCTCTTCCGCGTCCGCGACATCGACGGCCCGCTTCCCCTGGCCCTGGAGGCACTCGCCGAGGCGGCCATCGAAGGCAACGCGTTCCTGCTCGCGGGCGACGGCCGCTTCCACCTCGCCGACCGCCCCGACGCCGCCCTGCTGGCACGTACGATTCCGGCCGATCGCCCGACCGCCTGGCAGACCCTCGACGCGACGGTCCTGCACGCGTCTCTGCTCGACCACGTCTGGCAGATCCCCGACGCCCCCGAACACATCGCGTACATCCACGACACCGCGGCCGCCGTCGAACAGGCCGAACGCCACAACGCCACGGCGGTCCTGATGCATCCGGTGCGCGAGGAAGTCGTCCGGGACCTCGCCCGACAGGGCGTCACCATGCCCCGCAAGTCGACCTCCTTCGGCCCCAAGCCGGCCACCGGACTGGTCCTGCGAAGCCTCGCTCTCGACTGACCCCGCAACGGCAAAAGGGCGGCACCCCCGCAGAGGTGCCGCCCTTTCTCATGCCTTACGCCTCGGACGTACCGCCCTGGTCCTTCTCCTGGTCGTCGTCCGCTGCGGCGGCCGAGGACCGGTCGCCGTCGTTCTCACCCTCGTCGTTCTCACCCTCGTCGTCCTCATCCAGAGCATCGACGAACTCGACACCATCCAGTTCGGCGAGCCGGTCCGACGCATCGGTGGCGCCGTCCTTGTCGGCCTCCAGCGCCTTCCCGAACCACTCACGCGCCTCGTCCTCGCGCCCCGCCGCCAGCAGCGCGTCCGCGTACGCGTAGCGCAGTCGCGGCGTCCACGGGTGCACGGCGTTCGAAGCCAGTTCGGGGCTCTGCAGCGTGACGATGGCCGCGTCGATCTGCCCCATGTCCCGACGGGCCCCGGCAGCCACCAGACGCATCTCGACCTGACCGGCCTTGTCCAGCTTCTGCACCTCGGGCTCGCCGGCCATCGCCATCGCCCGCTCGGGGCGCCCGAGTCCACGCTCGCAGTCGGCCATGACGGGCCACAGCTCCACGGAACCGGTCATCCGCTTGGCAGCGCGGAACTCGGCCAGCGCCTCCGAGTACTTCTGCGTCGCGTACGCGGCGAACCCGGCCGCCTCACGCACGGCCGCAACCCGCGAGGCCAGCCGCAGCGCGATCCGCGCGTACGCGTACGCCTGCTCGGGGTCCTCGTCGATCAGGCGGGCCACCATGACGAGGTTCCTGGCGACGTCCTCGGCCAGGGTCTTCGGCAGGCTCATCAGCTCCTGCCGCACATCCTTGTCGATCTCGTCGCCGGTGACGTCCTCCGGAATCGGAAGCCGCTTGATGGGCTCACGGTCCCGGTCGTCCCGCCGCTCGTACCCACCACGGTCGTCACGCCCGCGGTAACCGCCCCGGCCACCACGATCGTCCCGCTGGCCTCGGTAGCCTCCGCCACGGCTGTCGTCGCGCCGGTACCCGCCGCCGCCACGGCTGTCGTCGTCACGGCGCGGCCCACGATCACGGGTGTCGTCGTCACGGCGCGGCCCACGCGGCCGGTCGTCCCGCCGCTCGAACCCGCCCCCGGAACGCCCACCACGGTCGTCGTCGCGGCGCGGCCCACGGACCCCGCCACGGTCGTCGTCGCGGCGCGGCCCACGATCCCGGTCCCGGTCGTCCCGGCGGAACCC